>NZ_NFJQ01000001.1 GCF_002159945.1 Cloacibacillus sp. An23
ACTTTTACAGAAGGTGTTGTAATAATATGGAGAAGCCAAGCGATGTTTTGGGCTGTTGTTTAATGTATTTAGGCGCGTTTTATAAAGCGGCGTTGGGTGGCGAAAAAGGTACACCTTTTGCGCCATTCATATATTGCAGGACATATATTGATTTTAAGTTATAATTTAATCAATTTATATTATCTTTGGTGTGCTATTAAATTTTATAGTTATACACAATATCATTCAGGCATGAGCTTCAAATAAGACGGAAGTTGTGGAAGTGAGAGGCTTCGCAATGTATACGCGGCAATTTCTCTCAATCAACCAGTTGTTGAAGGTATCGCTGCTTATTACAAACACCGGCAGCGCCATATTTCTGCCATCTCATCATGATTTTGACCTCTTCTGTAGGAAAAAGCTGCGGCATTGTTCTCCTGCATCGGCGCGAATAAGAGCGCCAGCTCATGCGGTCATCCCGCCAACCAGTTCCACATTTCTGTGTATTAACGTTGGCTATGCGCTTTGTGTAAAACGGCGCCTTTTCTATATAGTTTTTATAACGATATTCTGTTGATTCTACAGTGCTGTTTCTGCGCGCCCCTGTATAATCCTCTAGCCATTCCTCGGCAATATCCCGAAATGTCTTTGTGACTTGCTCTATACTCTTTTCTTCGCGCACTGCTCCGCGTATTAACACGGCCTGCTCTTTTGCGGCGATAAGCGTCATGTGTTCCGGCTTGTTTGGGTTAAATATGCCAATTTTCTTCATCTTCTGTTTCTGGCCTGCCGCCGGGGTATATCTCACACGCCATCCCCTTGAACCTGTAGGCTCAATATAAATAAATAAATTTGTATCAATTTGCTTCGTAAATCGTTTATTTTTCGGAACTATTTTCGCTATCGCCGTATCTGTCCATATTTTCGTCACTAATTTTTCGCCCTTTCTATACAACGCCAGAAAACTGACTAACGTTGCTCTTATTGTTCAATGCTACAATAGTAGGTTTTCAACGACTAAACAATAGCTATTTTTTCGTCACTGATTCATCACTAATGGCGTTGTAAAGGGCTGTAAAAAGTTGGCTGATGTTGATAGATGTAAAAAACAAAAAAGCCCGGAAAACCCGGGCTATTACTTGTTGAGTTGCATCTCTATGCTTAAAGTTGACCTATCTTGACATAAGCCAATAAACAATCTTGGTGTCAAGGAGGGGAATTGAACCCCTATGGGCTAATGCCCACTAGATCCTGAATCTAGCGCGTCTACCAGTTCCGCCACCCTGACGCCTTAACGGAAGAGATTTTATCAGCAATGGGGCTTTTTGACAAGGGGCTGTGCTAAAGTCGCGGCATTTGCCGGTGTCTTTTTAGATGTTATTGTTTTGCTCATTTTTGCTTAGACAAAATAAAACAAAACAGCGGCGCGCGGAGCCGCCAGGCTTATATTTATGCTAGAATTTTTACATTGGGGAAGGTTACGGCGCACAGGCGCCGCGGCCTTAAAAAACTGAATAAAGCGGAGGGGATTTGTGTGAGGATCATGCAGGTGAACGCTGAAAAATGCGTTCAGTGCGGTGTGTGCATGGAAGCATGCTCAACTGCATACTTCAAGGAAAATTCACGAGAGCTTTCAAGAGTGAAGATCGACAACATGGCCGGTTTCGCTAATATCAACATCTGCACGCAGTGCGGCGCGTGCATCGGCGTGTGCCCGACGCAGGCGCTCGAGCGCGACGCCAACGGAGTCGTGCAGGTGCGCAAGGAGAAGTGCACTTCATGCCTCATGTGCGTCGGCTTCTGTCCGTCGGCCAGCATGTTCTTCGACGGCGACAAGCAGACCGAGCCGTTTAAGTGCATAGCCTGCGGCATTTGCGCCAGAAAGTGCCCGACGGGGGCGCTAGAGATAGTAAACGTGCCCGCTAAGGCGTAGAAGGAGGAGATCGACAGATGGCTAACGCTCCGATGAAGGTTCTCGCCGAATGGTCTTACGAGCCGGCGAAGATACACCACGGTTATTCAAAGGAAACTCTTTACATCGGCCTCGGCAATAAGGACGGGAATTATAAATTTGAGAAGCGCCCGGTCTCCGAGGATATGATTGAAAAATTCACTGGCGGACGCGGCTTCGGTCTGAAGCTGCTCTGGGACGCAGTGACGGAGGACACGAAGTGGGACGACCCAGAGAACGAGCTCGTCATCGCGGGCGGCCCGTTCTGCGGCATCACGCAGTATCCCGGCGCGGGAAAGTGCTATTCGGTGTTTCTCTCGCCCGCAACGAAGCAGACCTATAACAGCAACGCGGGGGGATATTTCGCTCCGTTCTTGAAATTCGCGGGCTTCGACGCGATGGAGCTTCAGGGCAAGGCCGACAGGCCGGTCGTCATTTTCATCGACGGCGACAATCATAAGGTCACGATTTACGAGTCCACGCTCGAGGATCCGAACGCCTACGCGATTTCGGAGGATCTTCACGAGTATTTCGCTAAGGACGAGGCGGACAAGCGCACCATCTCCGTCGTATCTACCGGCATGGCGGCCCGCACGAGCTACTGGGCGGGGATGAATTTCAGCTTCTACGACGTACGCCGCAAGGCGGTGCGCCTCAAGCAGGCCGGACGCGGCGGCGGTGGCACCGTGCTGTGCGACAAGAACGTCGCGGCGCTAGTCGTAAAGCGCACGCATTTTACGGGGCTTGAAAACGACCCTGTAGATATCAAGGCCATTCAGCGCGCGGGCGCGAGCCTTCACAAGCGCATCCACGACCTCGACGACAAGCAGTGCAAGATGCGTTCCGTCGGCACGGCCCACCTCACCGAGATCATGGACGCCTACGACCTGCTCCCGATAAACAACTACAAGTTCGGCAGCCATAAGGACATCGACAACATCAGCTCAGACTCCTACACGAAGCTCTTCACGCAGGGCATGGCGGACGGCTGCTGGTACGGATGCTCGCTCGCGTGCGCGAAGGCGGTCGACCACTTCCCGCTCCAGACTGGGCCGTGGAAGGGCAAAGAGGTCATCGTCGACGGGCCGGAGTATGAGACGGCCGCCGGCCTCGGCTCTAACCTCGGGATTTTCGACCCGCTGTGGACGATAGAGGCGAACTTCTACGCCGACCATTACGGCCTCGATACTATTTCACTCGGCACCGGGCTCGCCTTCGTATGCGAGTGCTACGAGCTCGGGCTCATCAACAAGGAGCAGACTCACGGCCTCGACCTCAACTTCGGGCGCAAGGCCGACATTATGGAGCTCATCCACCGCATCGCGCGCGGCGCGGACGAGTTCGCAATAGCCTGCGGCAAGGGCATCGAGACGTCGCGCGAGTTCTTCGCGAAGGAATACGGCGCCGACATGGACACGATGATGAAGATAGGCATGGTATGCCAGGGGCTCGAAGCGTCTGAATACCGCTGCCAGGAATCCATCGCGCAGTGGGGCGGCTACTTCCTCACGCTCAAAGGGCCGCAGCACGACGAAGCGTGGCTCATCTTCATGGACATGGTGAACAAGCAGCTTCCGACATACGAGGACAAGGCCGAGGCGCTCTTCTTCTTCCCGAACTTCCGCCTCTGGTTCTCGCTGCAGGGCCTCTGCAAACTTCCGTGGAACGATATCGAGCCGGCCGACAACGGCATGAAGTACAAGGGCATCGAAGCGGCGAAGGTTCCGGAGCACCTTCAGAACTACCTCGACATTTTCGAGGCGATCACCGGCAAGCACCTGACGCAGGAGGGGCTCATAGAGCAGTCTGAGAAAGTCTACAACTTCGAGCGCATTTTCAACCTGCGCATGGGCAAAGGCACGGCGAAGTACCATGAAGCGCCGGACCGCGGCCTCGGCCCCGTCTGGGAGGACGAATGGAACGCGCGTCCCGAATATTTCGACGAGAAGCTCAGCGAGTTCGGCGTCGATATAGCGGGGCTCACCGTGAAGGAGAAGATTGCGCTGCTCCAGCAGCACCGCCGCGAGCAGTGGAAGATGCTCAAGATGGCGGTCTACAAGCGCCGCGGATGGAACAAGAACGGAATCCCGACGCTCGCGACGGTGAAACGTCTCGGCATAGACTACCCGGACGTCGTCGAGCTTCTGAAGAAGCATCTGAGGCCGGAGGACGAATTCGAAGCGTAAAAAGGAGAGTGCCGCATGATAACCGTCAACGGGGACAAGTTTCCGTGGAGAGAAGGGCTCACGGTGAGCGACGTCCTGAAGGAGAAAAATTTCAAATTCAAGATGCTCTCCGTCTGGGTCAACGACAACGTCATAGACAAAGGCCGCTACGCGGAGGCGAAAATCCCTGACGGAGCGGACGTACAGGTCATACACAACATAAGCGGCGGCTAAGCGAGGCCGCGGAACAAGCGGCGGGGCGCGTTTTCGCGTCCCGCTTTTTTATGTCTACGGCGTGAAAACGCCGGGCGCGCCCGAACGCCGCCGGCCGCTTCCGCGCCTGCGAGTATGCCCCGACGCGGTGGATTTCGTGACGATTTATTCCGCGAAATAACTTTTAGATTTAAGCATAAATTTACAACTCGCTTTCCCGCGTGTCTTTTGTATGCAAGACTAATAATTTCGCTGTTCCGGATTAACCTTTTTACTATGCGCCCAAAATGTGATAAGGTAAGGATGTTACAAAATTCACACTGTGAAAGGTCGTGCTGCAATGGACAACAACAAAGTCAGTTGGGTCAATGTCGTCAAGTTCGCGGGCGCAGTCATCGCGTTCTTGATCGGCGCCGGTTTCGCCACCGGTCAGGAAGTCCTCCAGTATTTCGCAGGATATGGGTACCAGGGGCTGCTTGTGGGAGGGTTCGTTCTTATCTGCTTCGTCTATCTCTGCTCCAGCTTCATGTGCGCTGGGTATGACGAGCATTTCCCGAACACGAACGATATATACCGCTACTACTGCGGCAAGTATATCGGCGGCTTCTACGATTATTTCTCAATCGCGTTTATTTATATGTCGTACATAGTCATGCTCGGCGGCGCGGGCGGAACATTCAACCAGTACTATCAGCTCCCCCCTGCATACGGCGCCATTTTCATGCTCGTAGTTTCGGTAGGAGTCGTTATTCTCGGGCTTGGCAAGATTGTTGACGTCATCGGCTCCATCGGCCCGCTGATCGTCCTTATCGCGCTCGGCGTCGGAGCCGCGGCAATCATCACGAACCCAGGCGGCATCGCCCAGGGCGTCGCGCTTATCGACTCCGGCTCGCTCGACCCCGAAAAGTTCATCCGAGTCGGCAGCAACTGGTTCATGTCCGGCTTCTCCTATGTCGGATTCTGTCTCCTCTGGCTCGCCGCTTTCTGCGCGGCTATGGGAACGAAGGCCAACAGCAAGAAGGAAGCCGTCATGGGGGCGACGCTCGGCGCGGCCGGATTTGTTGCCGGCGCTCTCGTCCTCGCCTTCGGTCTTCTTACGCAGTTTGAGTCTCTCTACGCTTCCGACATTCCATCGCTCATCCTCGCCGAAAAGCTCTGGCCGCCTCTCGCCTCGATATTCTCCGTCGTAATCCTCGCCGGTATATTCACGACGGCGGTTCCGCTCCTCTGGACTGTCTCCGCGAGATTCGCGCAGGAAAAGACGACGAAGTTCTACGCCCTCACGGCGGGCCTCGGCGCGGTAGCATGTTTCGTAGCGCTCATGCTCCCCTTCCGCAAGATAGTCAACATCATCTACGGAATCAACGGCTACGTCGGCATCCTCGTCATTCTCTTCATGCTCGCGAGGACATTCGGCCTTACGAAGAACCTCGGCAAGAAGTAGCGCGTAATACAAAAATACGTCAAGGGGCGTCCTTTTGGGGGCGCCCTTTTTTCTTGACCTCCGCGCCGCGCCGACCGTGCGCGCGCCATGTGATATAATGCCGGTATATGCAGAAGCATATCGGAGGTATCGAATGTCCCGAACTCAGAAAAGCGACAAGGATTTTTCCCTGTCGAATAAAAAACCCAAAAAGAAAAAATCCTTAGCTTCAAAGCTCTTCGCATCGTTCATGCTGACAGCCGCGGTAGCCGCGGCTGTGATAGCCGTGGCTGCGCTGCTCTTCCTCAGGGAAATAACGGAATCGCTGCCGACGACGCCGGAGATACTCGCGCACGAGCCGAGCCTCGCTACGAAGGTCTACGACCGCAAGGGACGGCTTATCACGCAGCTTTTCCAGGAAAACCGCACGTGGGTGAAGCTTCAGAACGTCTCGCCGTGGATGGTGAAGGCGATACTCGCGGCGGAGGACGACAAATTTTACGAGCACGCCGGCATCCGCCCAATAGCGATAGCGCGCGCTCTGGTCATAGACATTTTCCACGGAGAAGCGAAGCAGGGCGCGAGCACGATAACGCAGCAGCTTGCGCGCAATCTGTTCCTGTCCAACGAAAAAACGATAATACGCAAGGCGCGCGAGATGGTCCTCGCCATACGCCTCGAACGCATATATACAAAAGACCAGCTCCTCGAGATGTACCTCAACACGATATATATGGGGCACGGAACCTACGGTATAGAGGCGGCGTCTCGGGAATATTTCGCGAAGCCGCCGGCGAAGCTCGACATAAACGAGTCGGCGACGCTAGCAGGACTGGTCGCCGCTCCCGAGAAATATTCGCCGTACCGCCACAAGGGCAACTCGCAGGCTAGGAAGTCCTACGTCCTCCGCCGTATGCTCGACCTCGACTGGATATCGAAGGGCGATTACGACGCCAACATAAACAAAGAGCCGAAGCTGGCGCAGACAGAGCGCGTGGGCAATCCAATAACGCTTGAAGACGCGCCGTATTTCGTATCCTACATACTTTTCAGCCACCTGCTGCCGTCCTACGGGGCCGACAGGATATACCGCGGCGGGCTGAGCGTCCACACGACGATAGACAGAGACCTCCAGGCGAAGGGCGAGGAGATAGTTTCGTCGATGAAGCATGAGGGCGCGCTGGTCGCGATAGACCCGAACACAGGCGAGATACTTGCGCTCGTCGGCGGACGCGACTTCAACAAGAGCAAGTTCAACAGGGCGACGCAGGCTTTCCGCCAGCCGGGTTCGTCGTTCAAGCCTATAGTCTACGCGTCCGCGCTTGAGCAGGGATACAGGGGCGTGGACCACGTGCTGGACGCGCCGCTGCTCTTCCCAAACGGCTGGGCTCCAGGCAACTACACATCGAACAAGTACGACGGCGAGGTCACACTGATGAAGGCGCTCGCCCGCTCTATAAACACCTCCGCCGTACGCCTGGCGCAGATAAGCGGCGTGCGCCACATAACCGACCTCGCGCGGCGCATAGGCATCACGACGCCGCACCTGCCCGACGACCTGTCGGTGGCGCTGGGGACGGCCAGCCTGACGCCGCTTGAGATGTCGGTCGCATATTCGGCTTTCGCGAACAACGGCTACCAGGTCAAGCCGTACGCGATAAAGGAAATACTCTCGCAGCGCGGAGAAACGCTCGAACAGAACGGCCCCCAGCTCACGCCGGCCGTGACGCCCACCGTCGCCGTCACGATGCGCTCCATGCTGCAGCAGGTCACCTCGTGGGGCACAGGCGCACGCGCCAAAATTGCCGACCATGAGACCTTCGGCAAAACCGGAACTACAAACGAATGGACCGACGCATGGTTCGTCGGCGGCGTGCCCGGGCTCGTAGTCGTGGTCTACGTAGGCAACGACGACCATAAACCGCTCGGAGGCCGCTCGACAGGAGCCGCCGCAGCCCTGCCGGTGTGGAAAAGCTTCGTCGAATACGCGGTCAACACGCTCGCGCTGCCGTCTACTTTCTCTATCCCATCCGACGCTGAGGTGGAGGCCGTCCGCGTATGCAGGGCTACAGGCTTCCTCGCCGCGCCGGGCTGCGAGGCGGCGGACCTGCTGCTTCCGCTTGGGCACGCTCCGTCGTCCCTATGCCCGTGGCACGGAGGGACTATCGCCGAAGCCTTGGCTGACGCCAACGCTCCAGTGCTGCTGCTCGCCCCGATAGACGAAGAGACCGACGTCAACCGCTACGCGCTTCACCTCGGCGGCGCACCGGCGGCGCAGCCGCAGCCTGGAGCGGCGGAAACGCCCGCGGAGCCGGCGCCGCCCGTCACGCCTACGCAGAAGCCGAAGAAGTCAGAGCCGTCAAAGGTCCCGAGCGCCACGGAAAAGAAGCCATACGAAAAGAGAAAATACGAAACTCAGGACGAAGTCGATAAGAGATACCAGGAGCTGCTTAAGCAGTACGGGATAATATAACAGAAAGACAAGTGGAGCCCCGCGCACAGACAATAAGCCGCGCGGGGCTCCCGCATATAGACAGGCCGGCTGCGGACGCGGGGAAAAGAAAGGCTTGCCGTGCTATGTGGCGCGGATTGCCAGGCGTTTCCCGGCACAGGGGCATCTTTCATTCAACGCGCGTCGTTTGCAGCCGGTTAATTTGAGCAAAAAGACGTCCCGCCAGCCATGGAAGCCGGACGCCTCCGCGCGCGGACAGAACCTAAGGTATATATGACGCCATGCCGCCGAACCTATTACATGGACGGCAAATCACAGCCGCCGGAGTTTCAGCAGGTCACGCGCGAAGTAGGCGCGCGGCCGCGAGGGGCTATGTGTCAAGCTCGTAATAGTAAAGCCTGTTCCTCTCCGTGTCGAAAACCGCGAGCGTGAAGTTCAGCGACGCACGAGAGAGAATTCCTTCGCCGCCGTCTGAGGCAGCCTCCGAGCGCCGGTCTTTGAAGAAATAATATCCGCGTCCTATCTTCGGCAGCAAAGCTCCGCCGCCGCGCCCTGTCACGTACGGGCCGAACTGATTCGCCCCTTCGCGCAGGCCGTATGCCAGCGCAGTCAAGGTCCTGCCAAGAGGCAGCGGCTTCCATTCGCTGTTTTTTTCAAGCAGCGCAGAAAGCTCGCGCGCCGCGCCGCCGTCGAAGGCCGCAATGATAAAAGTGTGACCGTCGCCGTGGCATCCGCCGTGCGTATCTTCGCTCCTAACGATTTCGTATCCGCGGGCGGAGGCGCCCGTTACGCGCGATATTTTAGCGGCCTCGCCGCCAGAGCGCATATAGACGGAAAGCGCAACTGCCGCTACGATGAGCGGTATTATATATTTGCGCAGAACCGCAGCGGCGTTCATAACGAAGCGTTAGACGCCGTCGCCGTTTCCAAAAACTTTTGCGAAAATATCGTCCTGCTCAGGAAGGTGCGTGACGTAGCCGATCGGGATATTATTCCCCGTGGCCTCAATGACGCGCCTCGCGTCTTCAGCCTTGAACGCGCCGCATAGCTCTATGCAGCCGACGCCGTCTCTTGCCAGAGCCGCAGCCTCGCGGCAGGCCTCGCCGACCGACGAAACGCCGATCATCTGCGCCGCGCCGCCGTGAATGCGCGCCCTGTCCTCCGACGGATTGAAATCTCCCATTATTATGAACGCGAATTTTATCATCTCAAAACTCCTTAAAGTCCGTCTACCTTCGGCCACGGCCTCGGCACGAAACATTTCTGGAACATATGCAGCGCGAAACGGTCCGTCATGCCGGAAATCATATCGACCGCCTCCTGCGCCGAGCCGCCGTTGCCCTCCATGCGCCTGTTAAAAAGCGCGGTTATCACATGATCCACGCGCGACTCCTCGATAATGGCGTTCGTCCGCGCGTAAACCCGTTCATACAGAAAACTCCGCAGCTTCTCTATACGGCCGAGCATGTCCGTGCTGAAGGCTATCGTCCCCTCGCCGCTGTTCCCGACGACATCCTTGATCATTCCGTCGATGCGGCGCGAATTGCGCATTGTTATCAGCCCGCGCATATCATCCGGCAGCCCGTCCGTTTCGAGAAGCCCGGCACGCAGCGCGTCGTCGATATCGTGATTCAGATAAGCCAGGGAATCCGACACGCGCACGACCCACGCCTCCATACTCGACGGGTTCGTCAGCCCGTAGCCGGAGCGCACGTCGACCTGCCCCTTCGAATGCTGAAGTATGCCCATTCGCACCTCCCACGTAAGATTCAGGCCGTGCCCGTCCTTTTCAAGACAATCCACGACGCGCAGGCTCTGCGCCGCGTGGTGGAAACCGGGAAGGCCGTTCTCGCGCGCCAGCTTGTCGAGCACGCGCTCGCCCATATGCCCGAACGGAGTATGCCCGAGGTCGTGTCCCAGAGCTATCGCCTCCGTCAGATCCTCGTTGAGCCGCAGCGCGCGCGAAATAGTTCGCGCTATCTGTGAGACCTCGAGCGTGTGCGTCAGACGGGTGCGGTAATGATCCCCCTCCGGCAGCAGCAGGACCTGAGTCTTGTACTTGAGCCGTCGGAAAGATTTGCAGTGGATGATCCTGTCCCTGTCGCGCTGAAAACAGGTGCGTATCTCGCACGGCTCCTCCGCCCTCTCGCGCCCGCGGCTGTTCGCGGACAGACAGGCCGAAGGGGACAAAATCGAGCGCTCGACTTCCTCCCACCGTTCGCGTATATTCATGTCAAACCTCCTCGGAAATCGGAAAATCGAAATCAGAAATCAGCGCCGCCCGTCCGCGCCGCGGCGAAATCCGTCCAGCACATGCGAACGGTTCACATACAGCGCGAGCGGCACGCCTATGCCGAAGCATACGGCGGACTGGCTGAGCGCGATATACAAGACGGAGAGCGCGACAGGCGTCTCCGTAAGAAACGCAAGATAGACGCCGACGACGGCGGCGTTGACTGCAACCGGCGGCACAGCAGCAAGCCACACGTTCGGCATCCGCGAAGTCATCCACGCCGCGGCTAGCGTAGCCGCGCTGCCGAACGCGACATCAGCAAGGCCCATGCCGCCGAGCATATTCGACAGCAGACAGCCCACGAAAAGCCCTGGCACAGCCTCCGGTATAAAAAACGGCAGAAGCGCCAGGGCCTCAGCGGCGCGAAACTGCACCGGCCCGAATGAAACCGGCGCAAGCGCCATAGTCAGTCCGGCATAAAGCGCCGCAATCAGCGCCGAAAGAGCCATTTTATTAGACGGAGTAAGATTCACGTTCTTCATAGGGCTATTATAGCAGATAGCCGGGAAAGAACGTCGGAAGCGCGCCCCGCTCCGAAACGTACGACAAGCGGGTATCGCGCCTATACGTTTTTTGATACGGCGCAGAGCTGCAATACACGCTCACAAACAAGCCGGCCTCTGCATGACCGGCAATAAGTGCGCGCCCCGGCAGTCCGACGTACACGTCTCCGTGCGTGTGCAGACGGCCTCGCAATCCGTGAGCGGCGAGCTGGTTATGAGAGCCGCGGCAAGTGCGATGTCATTCTCGCGGTCGCCGCCGGCGCAGGCCCGGGGTCTTTGCCGCCGCATCCTCCGTCTATGCAGATTGTTTTCACGTTACGCCCCTTATATAGGTTATATTTCTCCTATTTTGAGCTATAATATTTCTTGAAAAGGATGTGAACGCCATGATGGTAAATACCGATAATCTTATTTCCATAACCGAAGCGAATCAGAATTTCTCCAAGGTCACGAGAATGGTCGAAGAAAAAGGCGCGGCGGTCATCCTGAAAAACAACGTGCCGCGCTACATCGTCATAGAGTTCAGCAAAGCGGAAGAGGCGCAGGAGGCCGCCGACGAGGACATAATGAGCATCTCAAAACGCCTGATAGAACAGAACCGCGAGGCGTACGAGGTGCTCGCCAGGTGAAGACGCTAAGCAAGAAACAGATACTCGCCCTGCACGACCACCTCATAGCCGAGACCGGCGGGCAGTCGGGGCTGCGCGACGATGGACTGCTTGAGTCGGCCCTCGTCGCGCCATTCGCCTCTTTCGGCTCCGAGGAGCTATATCCGACTCTCGTACAGAAGGCGGCGCGCCTCGGATACGGCCTCGTCAAAAACCACGCCTTCATAGATGGCAACAAACGCATAGCGGCGCACGCAATGCTCGTCTTCCTCGCCGTCAACGGAGTCGAGCTGCGGTACACCCAGCAGGAGCTGTCCGGCATATTCCTGAAGCTCGCGGCGGATGAAGCGCAGTACGAAGACCTGCTCGCGTGGATAAAGGAGCACGACGCATAGACAAAAGGAAAGAAGAGAAAAAGCCCGGTGCAATGCCGGGCCTTTTGTTTTTTATATGGCTGCTTTGCGATTCACGCGCATTTTCAGAGCGCCTCGCGGCCGCAAGGCCCGCATACGTTCCATTCTTCAAAAAACATATTCGCCTTGCAGCGCTGCGCTCTTTCAAGCTCCTATGAACTTCAATATCCAAAGCTGCCCGCCTCTTCCAGCATGATCCTAAACCGTTTCCGTTATCTCAGTCCACTGTACAGCCCTAGCCAGCCCCTTGAGGTATAGAATCAGTTTAGCAGTGCTTGGCAGTGCAAATTTTTGTTGACTAGTGCGGCCTTCATAAAACGCTGCGCCCTCGGCTTCAGGCCGCACGCCGCGATTTCAGTCAGCATCAACCTTCCCAGCCTTTCAGCACTACAAAAACGACCACGGCAAAGCCGGAAACACGAATTTTCCAGTATTATACGGCATTCGTCGGACTTTTGAGAAGGCTTAAAAAACGAATCAAGCCCCCGTGAGGGGGCTTGAAATAGCTTTCTGGTGGAGACGCGGGGAATCGAACCCCGGTCCAACAGAGGACAATCTGGAGGGCGCTACGTGCGTAGTCTATGCTTTAGGATTCGGGGCGGAGGCTCCCGTAGACAGGATACTCGTTCCCTAGCTTTTCCTGTGATCTCGGGCTGAGGCCGAAAGGCGCTGCCGCAGTCCCAGCCGTCTTTGTGACGCCCTATCGGGACCCGACGGCGGAAGTCCCGTAGAGCGCGCTACTTAAAGTTAAGCAGCGAGTGCGTAATTGTCTTCGACAATTATTTTTTCGGAGCCGGATTAACGAGGCTTCCCCATCCTCGGCACGCTCCCCCCGACCCTCCGCCTGCTGTCGAAACCTGTCGTCCCCGGAGGATTGAGTTGTGAGCAGCGCGTTCGTCTTGCGCGCGCTAGTATTCGCCGCGAACTTTGCGGCGGACCGCTCTGTCTATTGCGCGAGCCGCGTCGCGTTCGGCGGCGCTGTCGCGCTTGTCATGGAGCTGCTTGCCTTTCGCCATGGCAAGCTCGATTTTCGCCCATCTGCCCTCTTTGAGGTACATCTTGAGCGGTACGAGAGTGAAGCCTTTTTCGCGCGTCTTTTCCACAAGGCGGCGGATGTCCGTCTTGTGGACGAGAAGTTTGCGCGGGCGCAGCGGATCTTTGTTGTAGATCGTACCCTTGTCGTAGGGCGATATGTGGACGTTGTAGAGCCACAGCTCGCCGTTCTCGACGGAGGCGAATCCGTCTTTGAGGTTTACGCGCCCTTCGCGCACGGATTTTATCTCCGTGCCGGACAAGACTATGCCGGTCTCGAACGAGTCTATAATGAAATATTCGTGCCTCGCCTTCCGGTTTTGCGCGACAGTCTTGTCCTCCGCCACTTCTCTCACCTCGTGCGCGCATTATACCCGTTTGAGCAAATTTAGTCAAACGCCGAGGGGGCGCTGAAATTTTTTGATAGGCTCGCAAGCCGCGGCGTTCTGAGCGATTCGCCGGCGATTCGTAATTTTACTGCTGCGGGCCGGTTACGGCGCGGCGTCTGCGTCGTCCGCGATTTTTTGCAGCTTCGCGAGCTTTTCCGCCGCGCATTCCGGCACTTCGGCGAGCGGGAATTTGAGGCCGAGTTTTTCGTATTTCGCCGCGCAGAGCTTGCGGAACGGCAGAAGCTCGATTTTTTCAAGATTCGGAAAGCCGCGCGCGAGACGCGCGAGGGCGCTGACGTCGTCCGGCCCGTCGTTGAGGCCGGGGACGATCACCTGACGCACCCAGAGCGGCACGCGCATCTCCGCCGTCAGCGCGAGGAAATCAAGCGTGCGCGGGAGCTCGCCGCCGCAGTATTTGCGGAAGAGTCCTTCGTCCGTGAATTTCACGTCGCATATCGCCAGATCCGTATGGCGCAGCACCTCCGCCGCAGCTTCATCGGCGCCGCGGCAGCCCGAGGTATCTAGCGCGGTGTGGAAGCCGCGGGCGCGCAGCGCGGCGAGCAGCCCGGCGGCGAATTCCGGCTGCGCGAGCGGCTCGCCGCCCGAGAGGGTGACGCCGCCGTTTTTTATGTAGGGGCGCATCCTCCCTATCTTCGCGACGAGCTCGTCGGTCCCGCGTTCCTCGCCGCCGGCGAAGGGCCATGTCTCGGGATTGTGGCAGTATGCGCAGCGCAGAGGGCAGCCCTGCGCGAATACTACGCAGCGCAGCCCCGGCCCGTCTACCGCGCCCATGCTCTGGAATCCGGCGACGCGCCCCTTCATATCAGAGCACGCCGTGGAAGGTGCGCGAGACCACCTCTTCCTGCTGAGCGCGAGAGAGCTTGTGGAAGTTCACGGCGTAGCCGGAGACGCGGATCGTGAGGTTCGGATATTTTTCCGGGAAATCCATCGCCTCGCGCAGAGTACGCCTGTCGAGCACGTTTACGTTCAGATGGTGCGCCCCCTGCGCGAAATAGCCGTCGAGGACGGCTACCATGTTCGCGCGGCGCTCTTCGTCGGAGTGGCCCAGAGCTTCGGGAACTATCGAGAATGTGTTGGATATTCCGTCGCGGCACGAGGCGTAGGAGAGTTTCGCCACGGAGTTGAGCGAGGCGAGGGCTCCGTTTTTGTCGCGGTTGTGCATCGGGTTCGCGCCCGGCGCAAAAGGCTCTCCGGCCTTGCGTCCGTCGGGCGTCGCGCCGGTCTTCCTGCCATAGACGACGTTCGATGTTATCGTCAGCACCGAGAGCGTGTGTTCCGCGCCGCGGTATGTCGGGTTCTTTTTCAGCTCGTCCAGAAACAGCTCTATCTGTTCGCGCGCTATCGAGTCAACGCGGTCGTCGTCGTTGCCGTAGGCGGGATATTCACCCTCGGTTATGAAGTCCGTGATGAGGCCGTCGGAGTTCCTGACTGGGCGCACCTTCGCGTATTTTATCGCGGAGAGCGAGTCGGCGAGCACGGAGAGCCCCGCCGCGCCGAAGGCCATGTATCTGTGGACATCCGTGTCGTGCAGCGCCATCTGCGTTTTTTCATAGGCGTATTTGTCGTGCATGTAGTGGATCATGTTCATCGCCTTGACGTATGTGCGCGCGAGCCACGCGCGGTAGAAGTCCATGCGCTCCAGCACTTCGCCGTATTCGAGCACCTCTCCGCGGTACGGCTCGCGCTCCGGCCCGACCAGAGCGCCGCTTTTTTCGTCGCGCCCGCCGTTCAGGCTCATCAGCAGCAGCTTCGCGAGGTTGGCGCGCGCGCCGAAGAACTGCATCTCCTTGCCGACGCGCATCGCGGATACGCAACAGGCTATCGCGTAGTCGTCGCCGTATATCGGGCGCATGAGGTCGTCGTTTTCATACTGTATGGAGTCAGTGTCGCAGGAGACCTTCGCAGTGAAGAGTTTGAATGGCTCCGGCAGCGCCTCCGACCAGAGCACGGTAAGGTTCGGCTCTGCGGAGGGGCCGAGATTATAGAGGGTGTTCAGCATCCTGTACGTGCTCTTTGTGACGAGCGTGCGTCCGTCCTCGCCCACTCCTCCGAGCGCCTCCGTTATCCACATCGGGTCGCCCGCGAAGAGGTCGTTGTACTCCGGCGTGCGCAGGTGGCGCGCCATGCGCAGCTTAAGCACGAAGTCGTCTATTATCTCCTGCGCGCCGCTCTCGTCGAGGACGCCGCGCGCCATGTCGCGCTCGAAATATATGTCGAGGAAGGTCGATACGCGGCCGAGCGACATCGCCGCGCCGTTCTGCTCTTTTATCGCGCCGAGGTATGCGAAGTAGAGCCACTGCACGGCCTCGCGCGCGCACGAGGCTGGGCGCGAGATGTCGTATCCGTAGAGCGCCGCCATCTCCTTCAGCTTGCCGAGGAAATTTATCTGCTGATAGAGCTCTTCGAGCAGCCGGATCTGGTCCTGCAGCATGACTGGAGAGTCCGCAACGCGCGCCTTGTCCTTCTTTTTCTCTTCGATAAGTTTGTCTACGCCGTAGAGCGCGGCGCGCCTGTAGTCGCCTATGATGCGCCCGCGCCCGTAGGAATCCGGCAGCCCCGTGATTATGCCGAAGTGGCGCGCGGTCTTTATCTCGTCGGAGTAGACGCGGAAGACGCCGTCGTTGTGCGTCGTCCTATACTGGAACTCCTTTTCGACCTTGTCCGAGAGTTTGTAGCCGTAGGCCTCGCATGCCTTTCGCGTCATCGTGATGCCGCCGAAGGGGTTGACGCCGCGCCGCAGCGGCCTGTCCGTCTGAAGGCCGACTATTATTTCGGAATCTTTGTCGATGTAGCCGGGGCCGTAGTTCGTGAGCGAAGTCACAGTCTGCGTGTCTATGTCGAGCACTCCGCCGAATTCGCGTTCGAGCTCGAAGAGCCGCTCCGCCCTCTTCGCGAGTTTCTTCGTCCTCTCGGTCGGCCCGCTCAGAAATTCCCCGCCGCCGCGATACGGGACGTAATTCTTCTGAATGAAGTCCCGCACGTCTATCGCGTCCTGCCACTCTCCGCCGTTGAAACCTTTCCATTCATCGTACATTACAGCTTTCCTCCTGAATGTTTTGTAAAAACATCTCCGCCGCGCCCATTTCAAAAGACAAAAAAATGGGCGGCATTCGGAAGGATGCTGCCCAGACGGTCGGCTTTATAAAGTTCCGCGCCTCCACTGTGGTGCTCCACAATTACCCGTCAGGAGACGCGAACGTTCGTTGTGGCTACATTATATTCTATAAATCGGTTTTTGTGAACCATGATAGGAACTTTTTTCTAGAGCATACGAATTTTTTTCAGCAAAAGATATTTTCCGCGCGTTCCGACTGGCGAAGCTTTCGCCCCGCTTTCAGAACAGCAGCACGCCGAGAGCGGCGCTCAGGCAGATCACCTTCGGAACGCTGACCTTCCATTTTATGAGCAACGCAGCGTCAAGCGCCGATATCGCGAGCGACGGGATAAGCCCGTCCCCGGCCGAGCCGTAGTTGGCGAGCGCGAGCTGGAGCGTAACGCCGACTATCATGCCGATGCAGGCGGGGCGCACGCCGACCATCGCGCGCGACATTCCCCTGCTTTCCTTGAAAAATCCGTAGAAGAAGGCCGCGAGCGCCGTTATCGTAAATGTCGGGCTGAGCACGCCGAGCGAAGCGGCCACGGCGCCAGGGATGCCCGCTGCGTGTATTCCGGCGAAGGTAGCGCAGTTTATGCCGAGCGGCCCGGGCGTCATCTCCGCTATCGCGATTATATCCGTCACCTCGCCGGCGGTCATCCATCCGTGGCTGAGCATTTCGCTCGTTATCAGCGGAATCATCGAAAGGCCGCCGAAGCTCGTGAAGCCGATCTTAACGAAGCTCCAGAACAGGCTAAGCAGCACCATCGCCGCGGCCTCCCTTCGTGAAGCGGCTGATTACGAGCCCGGCCGCCGCGCCTCCGACGACGAGCCAGACGCAGTTGACGTGGAAGAAAAGATAAAGGGCTAGCGCCGCGGCAGACACGGCGTAGCAGATTCGCATGGGGAACGCGCCGCGCAGCAGTCCGAGTATCGCGCTCGCCATTATCGGCACGACGGCGGCGCGCACGCCGGTCATCCCGGCCATGACGGTCTCCTGGCTGCGGAATTCCTTGTAAAAGTATGTTATGACGGATAGCACTATCATCGGAGGTATTACCATGCCGAGCAGCGCCGCGAATGCGCCCGGATATCCAGAGTCGCGGTAGCCGTAGAGGAACGCGACGTTCCCGACGAAGAGGCCGGGAAGGCTGCGCGCGACGCTCGTCAGGTCGAGCAGCTCGACGTTCGATATTTTCTTCTCTTCTTCGACGTAGACATGCTGCATCTGAGCGACGATGTTGAGGCCGCCGCCGAATGTAAAGCAGCCGAATTTAAGGAACTGCAGAAAAAGCCTCGCGGCTCCTTTCGCGTTTTTCATAGGACTTCCCCCCACGCGCGAAAGTGTAAAGTCTACACCCGGTGTAAGGTCAAGACCGCGCGGCGGCCGGCAGCCATACCTCGCGGTATCTCATACCGCCGCCGTTCCTGTTTATGGACAGAAACGTGCGCCATAGAGGGTCGCCCGTCACCTTGAGCCGTTCGCGCTCTGCATATTCCCTGAAAGGCTCCAGATAGGAGGCCGGAAGAAATGGGAAGAGCCCCTCGACGCGCACGACCGCGCGCAGGCAGCGGCACGCCGGGTAATACTCGCCGCGCTTGGCGAGCTTTTCCGCTCCGAGCATCTTCGCGTCGTCCTCAGTCAGCCCGAGCCCCGTGGCGTTTTCGTCGCGTCCCTCGCTGACGAACCGCTCCCAGCTCCCGAGCAGCAGCGGGAAGACGAACGGCGACAGCTCCCGCCATTTTCTGAAAAGCGGGAAATCTTCCGGGCGAAGGGTCAAATCTCCGCCGCGCATAAATTCGAGACGGTAGAGCGCCGGGCGGACGCGGTATTCGACGCGCCCGAGCTCCGATGGGGCTCGCTCTATCATTTCGCGGTTTTCGCGCAGCCGGGCGAGTATCATCTCCTTGCGGCGGATTTCGGCTTCGAGCTTCTCTTCGCGGCGCCGCAGGCTCGCGGCGACTATCTCAGGGTCGTCGGTGTTGACGAGCTCTTCCGCCTCTCTGAGCGAAAAGCCGCAGCCTCGGTAGGACATCGCAAGCATCAGCGAGACGATGTCCGGCCTTTCGTAGAAGCGGTATCCGCCCTCTCCCTCGCGCCGTGAGCGTACTATGCCGCCCTTTTCATAAAGGCGTATGCCGCCCGCCGAAAGCCCGAGAAGTTTGGAGATGAGCCCTATGTGGTACTTCATTTATAAAATTCTGCCAAAAAGCGGGGCGTTACGCCCCGCTTCGCTATTTCGCCGTTCCGCCGCAAGCCGGCTGGGCGCCGGCGGCTCCGCCTCCGTTCGGAAACGCGGACGCGCTTCCCGGCTTTTGCGCGGATTTATCAGAGCCGCGCGCCTTCTCCGAACCGTCAGGAATGACGAGCTCCTTCAGCGACGCGGCGAGCCCCGCAACGCCCTGTATCTCCGACGGGATGATTATCTTCGTGGCCTGCCCGTCCGCGGCCTTCTCGAATGACTCGAGGCTGCGCAGCGCTATGACCTCACGCGTCGGCGCGGCCTCGTTGAGCATCCTTATGCCGTCGGCGACGGCCTGCTGCACGGTGCGGATAGCCTCGGCCTCGCCCTCCGCTTCGCGTATCTTCTGTTCGCGCACTGCGTCGGCGCGAAGTATCGCGGATTCTTTTTCGCCTTCGGCTATGAGTATCTTGCTCTGCTTTTCGCCTTCCGCGAGCAGTATCGATTCGCGTTTCTCGCGTTCGGCCTTCATCTGGCGCTCCATCGCCGCCATTATCTCCTTCGGAGGCTCGATGTTCTTGACCTCGACGCGGTTTATCTTAATTCCCCACTTGTCGGTCGCTTTGTCGAGCGTCAGAGTTATCGTCGAATTTATGTGGTCGCGCGATGTGAGCGTATGGTCGAGCTCCATCGAACCGATGATGTTGCGCAGCGTCGTCGCGGTGAGGTTCTCTATCGCGGCGAGCGGAAACTCTACGCCGTAGGTGAGCATCTTCGCGTCGGTGACCTGGAAGAAGACGACCGTGTCTATCTTCATCGTGACGTTGTCCTTCGTGATGACCGACTGCGGCGCGAAATCGACGACCTGCTCCTTTACGGAGACCTTGTTGGCTATCCTGTCGATGAATGGGACCTTTATGTGCAGCCCCGCGCCCCACGTGCAGAGATATGTGCCGAGACGCTCGATTACGTAGACGTTGGCCTGCGGAACGATGCGCACGTTCGCGAAGACCACCATCACGAGCAGGAACACTATGAACAAAAGAAATATCGTCGAAAGCATTTACTTTTCCTCCTGTTTCTCTTTCGTTGTTTTTTCGACTATGAGAGTCACGCCGCGAAGTTCGAGTATCTTCACGATCGCGCCCTTTTCTATTTTCGAGCCGTCGGCGCTGCGGGCCTCCCAGTCGAGGCCGCCGGCGAGTACGCGCCCGTGTTCCGCGATGTTGTCGATCTCCGCCGTCACGGCGGCCTTCTCTCCTATGAGCATGTCCGCGTTCGTCGGCGTGTTCGCCACGCGCAGCACGCGCTTGAAGAAGGGCCGCGTGAATACGAGCGCAAGCGCGCTCGCGGCAATGAACACGGCTATCTGCGCGTTGAAGGAGACTCCGAGCCACGCTGGCAGCATCGTGACGAGCGCCCCTATCGCGAACCAGACGGAGAAGAGCCCGGCCGTCGAGGCCTCTATCACTCCGGCGAGTATCGCCACTATCAGCCAGAATACCACGGGATTGGAAGTTATAAGCGACGCAAGTCCGTCCATCGTCTCACCCTTTCGTGCGCGGCGGCCTTACAGTCGCCGCCCGCCAGTCAAGCATATCACAATCGCGCCGCCTTTGCGATTTATTTTTCCCCCGCGCGGCGCGGCGGGCTGAAGATTTTGACAATCGCGCGAAATCGGATATAATTCTAACGTCGCGGCGTTTCGCGCGCCGCAGGAGCGCCTTTTACAGGGGTTCCAGTCCCATGCGGCGCAGGCCCGTGAACCTCGTCAGGTCCGGAAGGAAGCAGCGATAAGCGGAATCCTGCGGGTGCCATGGGAGCGCTGGAACTCCTGCAAAGGGCGCTTTATCTTTGTCCGCCCGCAGGCGGAAGGAGGCCGCCGCACGTGGACGTTCCCGTCAGAAAATTTCTTCCCTTGAAAGTAATGCCCGAGCCCGGAGACAAACTCGCCGCCGTGCCGTTCTACGCGCTGCCGGCGAACATCGCGGAACGCGGAGTCTTCACGCGGCTGAAGATAAAGCCCGTCACGGCGCTCGTCAACGCTTCGAGCGGAGCCGCCGAGATAATCGAGGAAGAGATAGTCCCGGCGGAATACTCCGGGCTGCCGGCCGGCATAAAAACGGCCCCCGTGAAGCTGAGCCGCGCGGAGGCAGAAGGCGCGGCGGTCGCGGCGGCCTCCGCGTCGTCCCCGCGCGGATGGAAGCGCGGGCTGTGCCGCACCGACATTTTCCTGATAAGCGCGGAACGCGATGCGCTCGCGCTGCGCCTCTATATAATACGCGGCCCGCAGCTCATCGACTCCTTCACGGGCGAGAGCGGCGAGGCCGCGTCTTTGATAGAATTTATTATCTAGCTATTCTTTCGGAAGCGTTATCACGAAGGCCGCGCCGCCGAGCCTGCTTTCGCCGAGCTCCAGCTTTCCGCCGTGGCGCTCCGCTATCCTGCGCGAGATAGAGAGGCCGAGGCCGTAGCCTCCGTTTTTCTTGCCGCTGCCGCGCGCGCGGTGGCCGTCGCCGCGGCGGAAGCGCTCGAATATTATGTCTTTGTCCTTGTCGTGTATGCCGGGGCCGTCGTCGTCTACCACTATACGCCACGAGCCGCCGCCGTCCTCCACCGATACCTTTATCATGCCGGAGTCCCCGTTTCCAAGGCCTATGTACTTGTGCGCGTTCTCCATGAGGTTCAGCAGGGCGCGGCGCAGATCTCCGTAGACGCCCTTGACTTCCGCGCCGTCCGGCGCGTCTATCTCTATTTTTATATCCTTTTTGCGCGGCAGAACGGCTATCTCGTCGCGCACGTCGGATATAAGCTCCTTCAGATTCACATCGCCGAGTGTCGGAAGCTCCGGCGCGGCGTCCGCGTCGAGACGGACGAGCAGAAGCATGTCGTCCACAAGGCGGCTCATCCTCTCCTGCTGGCGCAGCATACTGTCTATCGTTTCAAGGTCCTCGGCGCGCTCAGGCGATTTCATCTGCGGCGCGCTCCTCATAAGCTCGAGCCCGGTCCTTATTATCGTGAGCGGCGTCTGGAACTCATGGCCCGCGTCGATGAAGAAGTCGCGCCTCGCCTCTTCAAGGCGGAGCTTTTCCGTGAGGTCCTGCAATACTATCATGCGTCCGCGCGGGAGCACAAGCGTCGTCGCCTCTACCTCCACCCTTCCGCCGCGCATCACGGTGACGTCGCGTTTGCCGTCAGGCTCGTCCAGCATTTGATATAGTTCGCCAGCCGGCAGTATGACCTCCACCGACGACCCGCGCGCCGGAAGCTCGCCGCCGTTTCCGCGGCATATGCGCGAGGCTTCGCGGTTGATATAGCGGATGCGCTTCTCGTCGTCGATAAGTATGACGCCGACCGGCAGGGCGCCGACGAGCTGCGCGAGCTCCTCCTTGCGCTCCTGCGCCTCGTGTATCGTGCTCGCGAGGGAGTCCTGCATATTGTTGAGAGTGTTGGAAAGCGACTGTATCTCGTCGTCCTCCGTTATCGGGAAGCGCGCTTTCTCGCCGCGCGCTATCTGCGCCGCGGCCTCGCTCAGCGTGTGGAGCGGAGTCATTATCGAACGCAGCACGAGATAGGTGCAGAGCGATATGAGGACGAGCGCCGGTATAAAGTATTTGATGAACGGCGCGCTCGCGTTCTGCATTATAGCGGAAAGCCCAGCGACCGGGTACGACAGGCGCACGACGCAGACTCCGCCGCCAGGCAGCCCGGCCCTGCGCGCGCTGTAGACCTGCCACGAGCGGAGCGTGCTGCTGTAGCGCAGCTCGAAGCCCTCGCCGGTCTCAAATGCGCTTATGACCTCGCCGCGCGTGTAATGGTTCTCAAGCTCCCCGGCGTCGGCTTTGTTGTCGAGAAGCACTTCGCCGTCGGAGCCTATCACCGTGATGCGCCCGCCGGGATACAGCTCTTCCCATACCGCCGCGGCGCTGCGCAGTCCAGGCATCCCTTCCGACTCTGCGGAAGATACGGCGAAGCCGAGATAACGTCCGAGCGTCCCGCGCGCGTCGGCGATGTCGCTGCTGCGCTCAGTATTGTAGATTATGAGGCAGGCCGCCGCCCCTATCACGCACACGGCGAAGGCCATAAGAAGAGCGATTTTCCTCTTCATGGCGAGAGAACGGAGGAAGCGCATGCTATTCGCCCTCCTCCCACGTCAGCCTGTAGCCGCGCCCGCGCAGCGTCTGCGCCGAGAGGGTCGGCTTCTTTCCGTCGTCGAGCTTGCGGCGCAGCCGCGACATGTGGACGTCCACGGTGCGCGTATCGCAGCTTCCGAGCCCCCATATCTTGCGGAGAAGCTCGTCGCGAGAGACAGTGTGCCCCATACGGCGCGCCAGCACCTCGAGTATGGAATACTCCGTCGGGCTGAGGTCTATCATGCTGCCGCGCAGCCAGACCTCTTTCTCAGCCGTGTCGAGCTTGAAGTCTCTGTCTTCTATTATCTTCTTGTTGTCGGCCGGCCCCTGCGAGCGGCGCAGAAGCACGCGCACGCGCGCCAGGAGCTCGTCGAGCGGGAAAGGCTTCCGCATATAGTCGTCCGCTCCGAGGTCGAGCCCCTGCACGACGTCCTCGGCTGAACTGCGCGCCGTCAGCATAAGTATAGGGATGTGGCGCGTCTCGTCGTCGGACTTCACGCGGCGGCAAATCTCCCAGCCGTCCATGAGAGGAAGCATGAGGTCGAGCACGACGAGGTCGGGCATCTCCTCGTATATCAGCGAAAGCGCGTTGTCGCCGTCGTAGGCGCAGACGGTCTTGTACCCCTGCTGCCTGAGCGCGCGGCAGACGAACTGCGCGAGGCTCTCTTCGTCGTCTACGACGAGGATTTTCTGTGCCATGGCTCTACATCTGCCTCTTGCGGCGGTAGTCCGAAGCCTTTACGGAATGCCCCGTGTACATATAGGCGATCCTCTCCGCGACGTTCGTCGCGTGATCCCCCGCGCGCTCGAGGATGCGCGAGACGCTCATCAGCGCGAGCGACTGTTCTATGCGCTCCGGCTTCTCCATTATGAGGAGCAGCAGCTCGCGTATGATCTGCTTGTCGAGGTCGTCCATGTCGTCGTCAAGAGGGAATACGTTCAGCACCGATTCGCCGTCGTGCTTGTCGAGCGCCTCCATAGATATGGAGAGCATCTTCTTCAAAATCTCGACCATGCGAGGGATGTCTATCAGCGGCTTGAGCTGCGGCATCTTCGATAGCGCGAGCGCGGCCTTAGCGATGTTCTCGCCGTAGTCGCCGATGCGCTCGATGTCCACAGCTATGTGCATTATACTGACGACCGAACGCAGGTCCTCGCCGAGCGGCTGGTAGCGCGCCGCGAACTCCATGCAGCCCGCGTCAACCTTTTCCTCGAGCTCGTCTATCGTGTCGCCGTCGTCTATGACCTTCTGCGCGAGCCCGGCGTCGTTGTTCTTGAGAGCCCAGACGGCCTGCTCGACGGATTCCGCCGCCATGCCTCCCATACGGTATATCATGTTCTTCAGGGCCGAGAGGTCCTCATCCAGCCTTTTGCGTGTGTTTATAGTAGTCATCCGTGCTCCGCTCCAATCTATATGCAGCTGTTAACCGAATCTTCCCGAGATGTAGTCTTCCGTGCGCTTGTCGTGCGGCGAGGTGAACATCTTCGCGGTTACGTCATATTCTATCAAATCGCCGAGAAGGAAGAAGGCCGTGTAGTCCGATATGCGCGCCGCCTGCTGCATGTTGTGCGTGACTATGACGACGGTGTAGTCCTTCTTCAGCTCGTTGACGAGCTCTTCGACCCTCAGCGTGGACATTGGGTCGAGCGCCGAGGTCGGCTCGTCCATCAGCAGCACGTCGGGCTGCGTCGCTATCGCGCGCGCTATGCAGAGACGCTGCTGCTGTCCGCCTGAGAGCCCCGTGCCGGGGGTTTTGAGCTTGTCCTTCACTTCGTCCCAGAGCGCCGCGCCGGAGAGGCTTTTTTCGACTATCTCGTCAAGCCTGCTCTTGTCCTTTATGCCGTTGAGGCGCGGACCGTAGGCGATGTTGTCGTATATCGACATCGGGAAGGGGTTCGGCTTCTGGAAGACCATCCCCACCTTGCGCCGCAGCGCTATGACGTCCGTGCCCGGGTCGAGGATGTTCTCGCCGTCGATGTTTATCGTCCCCTCGACGCGCGCCGACGAAATAAAGTCGTTCATCCTGTTGAGGCATCTCAGATAGCTGCTCTTTCCGCAGCCGGAGGGCCCTATGAAGGCCGTCACCTTGTTCTCGCCCATGTCGAAAGTTATGTCCTTCAGCACCTGGCGGTCGCCGTAATAGAGATTCACGTGCTCCGTCTTGATCTTTGTGACGAAGGGGGCCTTCTCCGCTTCGCCCGCCGCGCCGCGGTCGCGGACTTCGACTCGTATGTTCTCTTTACCTTCCATTTATCTGCCGTTCCTTTCCGCCAGCCGCGCGCGGGCTATGACTCCCGCCGCGCTGGTCCCCATTACCAGCCCTATGAGCACGAGTATCGCGCCGTATTCGATCGGCTCCGCCGCCGCCGGGTCAGTCGCCGACGTGGCGAGGACGTATATATGGTACGGGAGCGCCATGACCTGGCTGAAGAGGCTCTTCGCTATATTCGGCGCGAAGTAGGCCGCACCCGTGAACATTATCGGCGCAGTCTCGCCGGCCACGCGGCCTATCGCGAGTATCGCGCCAGTTATTATCGTCGAAGCGGCCGAAGGAAGGACGACTTTGAAAATCGTCTGGGCCTTCGTCGCGCCCAGCGCGTACGAGGCGTCGCGGTAATCCTGCGGCACCGCGAGGAAAGCCTGCTCAGCGACAGTCACCACCAGCGGCAGAGAGAGGCAGGCGAGCGTCAGCCCCGCCGAAAGCAGGCACGAGCCGAACCGGAGGAACACGACGAAGAGCGAGAGCCCGAAGAGGCCGAAGATGACCGACGGCACCCCCGCCAGCGACCTTATCGAGATGCGCATGAGGCGCACGAACCAGGTATCCTTCGCATATTCGGCGAAGTAAAGCCCCGTGATTACGCCGACCGGGAGAGCCACCCCCATCGAGACGACGACGAGCTGCATCGTGCCGATGAGCGGCGTCAGTATGCCGCCCGCCATCATTCCGTCGCGCGGCGGCTGCGTCAGAAATTCTATCGAGAGAGTCCCCGCGCCCTTCTTGAGCAGATAGAGCGCCACGGCTCCGATGACCGCGACGAGCGCGAACGCCACGAGGCAGAAAAGAGCCGTCGAGAGCCTGTCGAGAACCCTGCGTCCGTATGTACGGTTCATCTCTTTTCACCTCTTTTTTCTATATATAACGAAGCTAGGTTTATAGCCAAAGTCATTATCAGAAGTATCAGTCCGGCGAAAAAAAGCGCGTGATAATGCGTGCTTCCCACCGGCGTCTCGCCCATCTCCGCCGCTATCGTCGAAGTGAGCGGGCGTATCGGGTCGGTGAACATAGTGGGCAGTATAGCCGCGCCGCCCGCCGCCATAAGGACGACCATCGTCTCGCCGAGAGCCCTCATCACGCCGAGCAGAGTCGCGGCGATTATTCCCGGGAGCGCGCTCGGGAAAACGACCTTGAAAATCGTCTCGAGCCTCGTCGCGCCGAGCGCGTAAGAGGCGTCGCGCAGCTCGCCCGGCACCGCGGCGAGCGCCTCGTCAGAAAGCGAGGCTACCGAAGGAATTATAAGGAACCCCAGCAAAATCGAAGAGTTGAGCAGATTCAGCCCGCTCGGGATGCCTATAGCCACCTGCATCCAAGGAGCTATTATCATCATGCCGATAAATCCGAGGACTATCGACGGCAGGAAGCCGAGCATTTCAAAGAGAACTTTGAAAAACTGGCGAACCTTGCGCGGCGCTATCTCCGCGGAGAAAATCGCGAGCGCGATGGAGACCGGGATCGCCATCACGCTCGAGAGGACGGTGGCCGCGAGCGTTCCCGCTATCAGGGCCGCCATTCCCAGCGCCGGGGGTTCTTCCGTCGGGTACCAGTCCTTCGAGAAGAACATCTCCCCCAGCGACGTAGATTCAAGGACGGGCAGCCCGTTCGCCACCAGGAACCCGAGGATGAAGATCAGGACGACGATTCCAGTCACCGCCACGCAGAAGACTACGCGCGACATTATCCTGTCTCCTCTGCCCCCGAACCCCTGCGAGGCTATGGACGCCGTTTTGTTTGCGCTGCTGTTCATAAGGGCTGTCCGCCTTCTTCCTTCAGAACCTTGCTACTTTACTTCGCGGAGCGAGACGTAACCGGTGCTGTTGACTATCTTCTGTCCGGCGTCGCTCTGCATATACATAAGGAAGTTCAGGACTTCGCCCTGCGGCCAGCCGTTGGTGAACATGTAGAGGAAGCGGGAAAGCGGATACTGCCCGTTGCGCGCGGTCGCGGCGCTCGCGGCGACGCCTTCGACCTTAAGCCCCTTGACGGTGTTGTTGACGTAGCCCATGCCTTCGTAGCCGATGGCGTTCGGGTTCTTGCTGACGGTGGCGAGCATAGCGCCGCTGGAAGCCGTGACCTGGGCCTTCGCCGTCACGCGGGTCTTCTCGCCGGCGTCCATGATCATTTCCTGCCACGTGCCGTAGGTGCCGGAGCTGGTGTCGCGTCCGACTACCACTATCGGGGCGTCGGCTCCGCCGACTTCCTTCCAGTTGGTGATTTTGCCGGAGAAGATGTCCTTCAGCTGGGCCTTCGTGAGGTCGGCGACCTTGTTGTCCTTGTGGACGATGGGAACGATGCAGTCAAGCGCGACCGCGAAGGGAACGGGGTAGACCTTCTTGCTGATGCAGTTCTGGACTTCAGAATCCTTGATGAAGCGCGAAGCGTTGGCTATCTGCGCCGCGCCGTCGGCGAGGGACTTGAAGCCGTTGCCGGTGCCGGTGCCGGAGACCGAGAACTGCACGCCCTGATGCTCTTTCATATACTGCTCGACGGCAGCCTGCCCGAAGGGAAGGACCGTCGTTGAACCGTCCATTACGATAGGAGCCGCCATCGCCGCCGAGGCCGCTCCGAGAACCAATGTTGCAACTAATGCGCTAAGTACTTTCTTCATAGGTACTCCTCCTATAAATAGTGTACTTGGAAGTATATTCCCGAGCGGTTAACGATGTGTGTACGAAATGTAACGGTAATGTAAACGCCAAAAAAGCCGGACGCGGCAAGGGAAAAAGACGGATAACCATTATTTCGCGTCCGGGCGCTTGTTTCGTACCTGCATAGCACCAGGTATATATCGATGCTTGCGAGGCGCCTAGCGTTATTTGGTAATCTTTTTGATATTTCTGATGTTGTCCGTGAACTGTCGCCAAAGTCTGCGTATGCAGTCGCAGGAATGTCTGTGGTAGTATCTGTCATTGACCGCAGCTTTATAAAAAGATTCAACGATCTCCTCTTTCCACGGAGTGAACAGAAGATAATGCCAATACAGCATATCGGCGTTGCTGACCGTCACCATTTGCCACGGTTTGCCTTTGAGGTAAAAATGCCAGATTCGCCTGAGTGAAAATAAATCATCGTATACCCTGTCAGGCGCGAAATTATATTTTCTATCCACATACAAAATATCCCCTATAAATTCCGCGTTTATGAAATCCTGATCCGGAGTCTTTGGACTATAGCGCTTAATGTATGCTATGGCGTTTTTTGCCATTGTTAAATCTTTTCCGTATTTTGAGCGCATGTTATCAAGATTTACGACTAAGACACCTGAATTGATATAGCGTTCGTAGTTCAGTCCACGTGAGTCCGTTTTTATATCACTTTTAGGGATCGTTATGTCAGGGAGTGAATGAACTTTTTCCCAGCAAACCCCGCACACGCTGTGTTCATCGTCTTCCGCGAATTCGTGCCAAAGTTCAGAGATATCCAAAGTTACAACTACATCACAGTCTAGATATAGAACTTTTCTTATATCCGTCAACATCTCGTGCATACATAAACGGTATAGAGAGCCGCGGGTAAATCTTAAACAAGCATCGTCTATATCAGGAGTCAGACACCTATTGAAGTGGTTGGATATATCGATAAAACGGATATCAGCACGCGCAGAAGGCGAATTGGCGGCGCATGTTTCCTCCAATTTTATTTTATTACATTCCGTCAGCGTTTCGTCGTGCAGCACATGAAAAAACACATGCGCGCTCGTGTTCTGAAGGACAGAGGCGATAACAACGCCTGCGTGACGCGCGTAAGTCCCGTCTGGATCGTAAATAGTGAGAGCCAAGTTTACAGTAGTATTACCTTCGAATGGATGGATGGATGGATGGATGGATCTTTTTTCTGAAGTAATTTCAAGTTCCGCACGTCCTTCCCTTATCTATAAAGCCCCAGCAAAGCTACACGGGTACAACTACATCATATCTAACCAACAACAACGGTACCTTTTGTAATTCCTCCATTGCGTAAACGGCACGAAGATTTACCTGCGCGCCGTTTACTTGATTTTTTCAGAATCTTTAATCCTCGCACTTCGCTATCGCGTCTTCGGCGGTGGCGTTTATGCATATTATGTCCACTATGCCCGCGCCGTAGCGCTCGAGCATCGAGGCCGGGCAGTATATGCTGTTTCTTATCACGTCCTGGTTGGGGATCATGCTCTCGCAGTCCACGAAGCTTTTGTAGCGTATCTCGCCGTCGCGCATGTCGAACTCGAAGTTGCCGTTTTTCAGTCCGTAGTTGGCGCGGCACACGAAATCGGCCATCGTCGTCATCATTTTTTCGTCGTTTTTATCCGCGCCGATCGGGGAGCGTGCGTACACGGTGTAGTCGTCGACGTCCACAGTGATGAAGTATTTAGCCTCTTTGATTTTGCCGTCGAGGTTCAGCCCGAAGGTAAACACTCCTTTTTCTTCGTCGAAATCGAAGTTCCATTTTTCTCCCTCTAGGAAGCTTTTAACCGCGTCGGCTATGCCGGCGGAATATTCTCTTGTTTCCATTGCAGACACTCTCCCTCATATAGATTCGTGTTCCGGTACAGGATATTATGCTTTCCGGGACAAGTCAATGACGCCGTGCTGAGACGCGGCGCGCACGTTCTTTGACAAAGCGGCGATTGAATACTATAACATAACACATGCTCCGCGAGTTCGGAAAAAACGCCTAAACCGGACGGCGGTTTTGGGGGGACGCGGCGGATGGCCGACGGCAAGCTTTATTCTAAGGATGTTCTTCTGATTTTGACGGCGAGCTTTTTTTATTTTTCGTGCCCGATGCTGGTAACACCTATAATTACCGGGTTTTCCGGCTCGCTGGGCGCTTCGGCGGCTCTGATGGGGCTTATCGGCGGCATGATGAATCTCTGCTCGCTCTTCTGCCGCCCGTTCGCCGGCAATCTCGCGGACGTCGTGAGCAAAAGCCGCCTCTCGATAGCGGGGACGTGGATGATGGCGGCGGCCTGTCTCGGCTATATGCTCGCGCTCGGGCCGCGCGCGGTCGCGGCTTTCCGCGTGATACACGGCATTGGCTTCGCCTGCTGCTCCGTCTGCATGGCGACGTGGATGTCGAATCTGCTTCCGCGCGACAAGATCGGCTCCGGCATGGGGCTCTACGGCGCGATGAACGCGCTCGCAATGGCGCTGGCTCCGGCGCTCGGGATCTTCACCTACAGGCTTTTCGGCTACCGCGCCGCGTTTGGCGTGGCAATGCTTTCCGCACTCGTCAGCTCTTTCGTCATAATGCTCATCAAGAAGGGCGGCGAGCCGTCGAAGAAGGAACGCGCGGCAGAAAGCAGGAGGAGCCGCGGCTTCAGCTTCATCTATCCGAGAGTCGTGCCGGCGGCGCTTATCATTATGCTTTTCGCGATACCGTACTGCGCCACGCAGTCCTTCATAGTCGGCTATACGGAGGCGCGCGGCCTCCACGTCTCGGTCGGCCTGTTTTTTCCGTTCTACGCGGCGGTGCTGCTCGTGCTGCGCCTCTGCCTCAAGAGCCTGTTCGACAAGCTTCCGTTCAGGGTGTTCCAGACCGGGGCCTCGCTCTGCACGCTCGCGGCTATCATCTGTCTTTCTCTGATGCAAAGCGACGCGCTGCTTCTTCTCGCCGCGGCCTTCATGGCGGGAAGCTACGGCATAATGAGCTCCGTCTGCCAGTCCGCCGCGATGCTCGCCGCGGGGCCGGAACACCGCGGGCTCGCAAACAGCACCTATTACATCGGCTTCGACCTCGGCATGATGCTCGGCCCGGTCTGCGGCGGTCTGCTTTTCGGACACGCGCCGCTCTCTCTTTTCTATCCGGCGCTCGCGCTCGCCGTGCCGCTCGCGGCGGCGGTCTACATGGTTTCGGCGCGCAGAGGCATGTTTTAGCGAAAGATGAAAAGCCGGCTCAGCGAAAGGGAAATAGAAATCTTCGAGACGATGCCGGTGCCGAGGGCCGTCGCGGCTCTCGCGGTGCCTACGGTCGTCAGCCAGATAATCGCGATAGTCTACAACATCGCGGACACGTGGTACATCGGGCAGCTCAATGACACCGGAATGATGGCGGCGGTGACGCTCGTCTTCCCGGCGTTTCTGATGCTTTCCGCGGTCGCGAACCTTTTCGGCATAGGCGGCGCGAGCCTGCTATAGCGTTCGCTCGGGCGGCGCGACTACGAAATGGCGAAAAAAGCCGGGGCTTCGGCGGCGTGGCTCGCGGCGGCCGCGTCGCTGCTATATTCTCTCGCGGTCTTCGTCTGGCGCGAGCCGCTGCTCTCCACGCTCGGAGCCGACGAAAATTCCCTGCCTCATGCGAGCGCCTATCTTTTCTGGACGGTGACCGTCGGCGGCCTGCCGACTATTATGAACATGGTGCTCGCGCACCTGATCCGCGCGGAAGGACAGTCGCGCCGCGCGAGCTTCGGCGTGAGCCTCGGCGGCGTGCTGAACGTCGCGCTCGACCCGATATTCATCTACGACTGGGGACTCGGCCTCGCGATGAAGGGCGCGGCTATGGCGACGGCGCTCTCGAATCTCATAGCGATGCTCTATCTTCTGTATTATCTGCTGCGCCCGCGCGAGGAGAATATAATCTCTCTGTCGCCGCGCCACGTGCGGCTCACTGGGAGCACTGCGGGGGAGATTTTCTTCGTCGGCCTGCCCGCCTCGATACAGTTGGTGATGAACACGCTTTCCAACATCGTGCTGAATTATCTGATGTCGGCCTACGCGGCCGGCGCTCTCTCTGCGGTCGGCATCGTCAAGAAAATAGACCAGGTGCCGACCTACATCGTGCAGGGGATATGCAGCGGCGTCATTCCGCTGCTGGCCTACAACTACGCGGCGGGGAACTACAAGCGGCTGTGGCGCTGCACTTACTTCGCGGGGCTCTGTTCGCTCGCCGTCACTCTCTCCTACCTCGCCATGTGCGAGTCAGTCCCGGCCTTCCTGGTACGCCTCTTCATGGAAGACGGAGACGCCGTTTCAGCCGGCTCGGTCTTCCTGCGGCTGCACTGCGTCTCCATCCCGTTCCTGTCGATAATATCGCTCATCATAGCCTTCTTCCAGGCGACTGGACGCGGAAAGCCGGCGCTCGTTCTTTCCTTCCTGCGCAAAGGGCCTATAGACATCCCGCTGATGGTCCTGATGAACGCGGTATGGCCGATGTACGGCATAATGGCGGTGCAGCCGATGATGGACGTAGCCGTGGCCTCCGTCTGCGTCGCGATGTACCGCGCCGTGCAGAGGAAGGACCGCCGCGCCTCATCGTAAACACGCCGCCCGGACGGCTCCGCCGGGGCCGCGGGCGCGAGGCGGACTTTACGCCACGTCGAGAAAGCCTATCGTCCTGACCTGCGGAGTCCCCCGGAGCGGCATTACATCGATCACAGCGCGCACGTCCTCTTCTTCGACATCCATTTGCTCGCTGCGAACGGCCTGCTTGATGCGTATCTGCTCGAAGACGCGGCGCACCGTCCTGCCGTTGGCGAAGTCCTCCTCGTGCGTCAGCTTTTCAAAGAATCCCGCGAGCGCGGCTCGCGCGCCGCCGCTTACGGCGTACCCGTCCGCGCGGCACATAGAGTCGAATATATCGAGCATCTCGCCGGCGCTGTAGTCAGGGAAATCTATGTAGAACTGCACGCGCCCGCGCATCCCCGGGTTCATGTCGAGCATCGCGTACATCTCGTCGGGATACCCCGCGAGTATGCAGACGAATTCCTTCCTATTGTAATGACGACGGACAGTATGATACTGTCCGTCGTCATTACAAAAAGAATACTTAATCGTAAAAACCGCGCGCTCAGCGGCGGAACTTCACCACCGTGACGCCGTAGCCGCCTTCGCCGGGGCCGCCGAGGTTGTGTTCGGCGACGTAGGGGAGGCGTTTGCAGAGTTCCTGCACTTCGCGGCGCAGTATGCCCTGCCCGCGTCCGTGGATGACGGTCACCGCGTCGTATCCGGCGCAGTAGGCCTGGTCTAGGTACTGCTCGACCATCGGCATAGCCTCGTCTATCGTCATGCCGCGCACCATAATCGAAGACGGCACGCCGACGGGGCGGCTGACCTTTATCTGCACCGTCGGCTGCGGCGGCGCGGCTTTGCGCGTTATGACCTTGAGCTTCGTCAGAGGCACTTCGACCTCGGCTATACCGGCGCGGACGCGCGCTTTTTTGCCGGAGACTTCGATGACGGTCGCGCTCTTGCTCGTGCCGATGAGCTGCACAGTGTCGCCGGCCTTTAGCTCCTGCCCCGTCGCGACGACGGATTCCGCCGTTTCTTTCTTTTCTTCGCGCTTTATCGCGGATTTTTCTATTTTCTGGAAGTGGCTGCGCTTTTTCTCAAGCTCGCGGCGCGCCTGCGCTTCCGCCTCGGCGTTCGCCATGTTCTTGATGAGGGCGCGCGCCGAGTCCTCGGCGTTGCGTACTATCGAGAGCGCTTTTTTGTCGGCCTTGGCTATGAGCGCGTCGCGCTTTTCCTCTATCGCCTTTATCTTCGATTCGTAGTCCTTTTCGAGCGCCGCGAGCTTCTGGCGCGAACGCTCTACCTCGCGCGCCTCGCGCTCGAGCGCCGCGCGTTTTTCGTGCAGTTCGCCTATGAGGTCTTCCATCGAGACTTCGCGCCCGTTTATCGCCTCTTCGGCGCGGCGGATTATTTCTTTCTTCATGCCGAGCTTTCCGGCTATGAGCAGCGCGTTGCTGCGCCCCGGGATTCCTATCAGTATCCTGTAGGTCGGCGAGAGCGTCGCCGCGTCGAATTCGACGCTCGCCGTCTCGACGCCGTCGGCGGCGAGGGCGTAGCGTTTTATCGGGTTGTGGTGAGTAGTCGCGAGCACGAGCGCGCCGCGTTCGCGCAGCCAGTCGAGCAGCGCGATGCCGAGCGCCGCGCCTTCCTCGGGGTCGGTGCCCGCGCCTAGCTCGTCCATCATGACGAGCGAGCGCTGCGTAACCCTGTCGAGTATGCCGGTGACGTGGGTGATGTGCGCGCTGAAGGTCGAAAGACTCTGCTCTATGCTCTGCTCGTCGCCGATGTCCGCGAACAGCTCGCCTATGTCGCCGAGCACGGAGCCTTCGCCTGCGGGCACGGGGAAGCCGAGCCAGCCGAAGTAGACGCATACGCCCGCGGTTTTGAGCGCGACGGTCTTGCCGCCCGTGTTCGGCCCCGTTATGACGAGTATGCGGAATTTGCCGCCGCACCTGATGTCTATAGGCACGGACCTGTCGCCGAGCAGAGGGTGGCGCGCGCGGACGAAGGAGAACTCCGTGCGCTTCGACAGCTCCGGCATACGCCATTTGTAAAGGCGCGTCATTTCTGAGAGGGCGTAGAAGAGGTCTATCGTCCCGAGGACGTTCTCGGTGTCGAGTATGCCTTTTTTGCGTTTTATGAGGCGCGCCGTGAATTCACGGAATATGCGCGTCTCTTCGAGCATCTCTTCGCCGTAGAGGCGGCTGTATTCGTTGTTGAGGCTCATGAGGCTGTGCGGCTCCATGTAGACGCTGCTGCCCGAGCCGGAGCGTTCGATGACGGCGCCGGGAAACTGCGATATGGCGTCCTGGCGCACGAGGAATGCGTGCCGTCCGTTGCGCAGCGTGAGCACACGCTCCTGGAGCATCGAGGCTATCGACGGGTCGTTGAGCAGCGCGTGCCCGCGGCGGCGCAGAGTCTCCTTCAGCCCGCGCATTTCACGGCGCACTGCGGCCAGCTTCTCCGAGGCGTAGTCGTATAGGTGCCCCTCGTCGTCTATGACGGAGAGCATCTCCGTCTCTTCGGCGAAGTCGCGCATGTTTCGCAGAAGTATCGAAAACGACGGGTATTCCTCACGGTTTTCGGAAAGTTCCTCGCGCATACGCCCCGCGAGCGTGAGCATGAGCCTTATCTTGACGAGCTCCTCGCCTGACAAAAGGCCGTTCTCCTCGGCGAATTCGAGCATGAAGGCGACCGAGACGAGGCCGTCGGCCCACGGAAGGTCGCCCTTGCGTCCGCGGTAACTCTCCACGTCGCCGAAAAGCTCGCGGCGCTTGGAGAGCTCGCCCATATCCGAGGCGGGCGCTGTGTTCTCCGCGACGAGCGCGCCGATTTCGCTGCGGCAGCGGCGCGCCACCAGAGCCGTTATCTTAGATATTTCAAGGCTGTTGTAGGCTGCTTGTTCTATATACATGTCCGTCCTGTAAATTTATGAGAAAATAGGCGCGCGTGCGCAGCGTTACGCGCCGCTCGTTCCGAACTCCGTCGGAAGCCCCTCCTCGTAATTCGGCGAAGCCTCCCCCGGCGCCTGGCCGCCGCCGTGATTGTAGTCGTAATCGTAGTTGTACCCCTCGGGCCATTCGCCGCCGCTCCGGTACGGACGAAGTATCTCTTCCAGAGTGCCGTCGGGCAGCGCCGTGTCGTCCGGCAGAAGGCCGAGGCCGATGAGCATGGAGCGGAACTGGGGCCAGCTCCGTCCCGCGTAGCGCAGCACGTCGCTGTCCGACATCCACGTCGGATTCGCGACCGGGGCGAGCAGTATGCCGGCCGTCATTATCGCGAATATGACGACGACGGTCTTGAGCACGCCCGAAAAAAGCCCGAGCAGCTTGTCGAGGCCGCCGAGGCTGACGGCGCGTATGACGCTTTTTAAGACCATGCGGACGACCGAGGCGAGCATAGAGACCGAGAGCCATATCACAACGCCGGCGACCGCCTGCGCGACGTAAGGATTAACGCCGGCGGCGGACTCTATGAAGCCGCCGAATCCCTTGGAGTAATGAAATGAAAAATAAAAGGCCGCGATGAAGCCCGCGAGCGAGACGACCTCGCCGACAAAGCCTCGGAAAAGTCCCCGGACTACGAAGTAGAGTCCGAGGACGGCGAAGAATATATCCCAGTAGCTGAATCCGGCGACGCTCAAGCCTTATCCGCCCCTCCGCCGAACTCCGAGCAAAGCCCCTCGACGCGCTCCCCTACGTCCTCGAGGCGGAAGGCGAGCGCCATCAGCGCGAGGACGAGACGTTCGTCCTGGCTCAGATTCGGAGGGAATCCCGCGACGAGCGAGCTGACGCCTTCCGCGATGCGGCAGAAGCGCGCCGGCTCAAGCTTCGTCGAGAGAGTATATTTCTGCCGCCCGACCCAGAAGGAGTACCTTCCGTCGCCGAGCGATTTTATCTCGTTCAGTTCATCCATAAGAGGGATGCGCGGACGCTAATGCGCGTTACTGCTCCTCCGCGGGAGCCTCCTTAGGCTGCGCGGCGAGGCGTCCCATGCGTCCCAGCAGGCTGTCGAGCGTGCTGCCGATCTCGTCCTTTTCGGCCTTCGCGGCGGCGGCCGCCTTCTCCGCGTCCTCCTGGAGCTGGAGTATCTCGAGGTCCCTGTCCTCTATCACGCCTTTGAGCTCGGCGTTCTCGCGGCGGAGAGCTTCGTTGTCGTTCTTCATTTCCGTCAGTATCGCTTCGAGGCGGTCGAGGGCCTCGTTGAATTTCTCAAACTGTTCCATCATTGCAAAACACCTCCGTGTTCTTCGCGCCGCTAAGGCGTTCGGGGAAGGAGGAAGCCCTCCCCGCATAAGTCTAGCAGACTATTGCGCTCCGCGCACGTCTCCGCCGAATTTTTTGTTTATCTTTTTGGTCACTTGTCTGGCTACATTGTCTATCTGCTCAGAGGTGAGCGTGCCCTTGTCCGAGCCGACCCAGACTCTGAACGAGACGGACTTCTTGCCATCGCCGACCTGCTTGCCGCGGTATTCGTCTATGAAGCGCACGTCGCGCACAAGGTCTGCCTTGCGCGCTATCGCCTCGATGTCGCTCCACGCGACCTCGTCGTCGAAGATTATCGAGAGGTCGAAGTCGGAGAGCGGGTACTCGGGCAGATGGACGAACTCGTTCTGGCGCGAGGCGAGCGGCACGAGCTTCTCCACGTCCAGCTCGAATATTGTCACGAGGCTGCGCTTGACGCCCGCGGCCTTCGCGCACTTCGGCGAGACGAGACCGAGCGAGCCTATCACCTCGCCGCCGCGCGTGACGTTGACCCAGAGCTTTTCGTCGGCCCACGACGGCTTTTCGCTCTGGACGAAGCCCAGCGGCTCCATCTGCACGGCGCGGTGCATGTACTCGAGCGCGCCCTTCGCCTCGCGGAACAGCGCGCGCGCGTCGCTTCCGACGAAGGCCGCGCCGAGATGGCGCGCCATCTCCGGCAGCAGCTCGTCCTCGGAGTTGACGCTGTGGTAATTCCTGTCGAAGAACACCTGCGTCATCTCGAATATGCGGAAGTCTGAGAAGTAGCGAAGGTTCGTCACGACGGCCTTGAGAAGCCCAGGCACGAGCGTCGAGCGCAGACGGCGTTCCTCCGGCGCGGGCGGCGTCGAAAGCTCGAGCATCGCCGAGGTATCGGCTCCGCTCGCCTCTATGTAGGAATCCTCTATCCACGGGTAGGTGAATATCTCCTGCATGTTGCAGCGGAAGGCGAGATATTCGCGTATCGCGCGCTCGAGCTGCGGCCCGCGCTGGTTTATCGCGTGGTCGAGCGTGACGGTGGGCGCGACGAACGGGAAGTTCTCGTAGCCTATGAGGCGCGCAACTTCCTCGAGTATGTCGTCCGGCAGCGATATGTCGCCGGTCGAGCGCCACGACGGAGCCGTGACGCGAAGGACGCCGTCAAGCTCTTCAGTCGTGAAGCCGAGCGTGTCGAGTATGGCGGTGACGTCGGCGGCGGAAAGATCGCGTCCGAGGCGCTTGCGCAGGAAACCGAGGTCTACGTCGACGACGGCGCATTCGAGCGGGCGCGGATACACGTCGGTGTGCGCGGTGACTACGGACTCGGGGAAATATTCGCGGAAGGCGGCCAGCGCCACGGAGGCCGCGTCGTCTATGCGCTGCGGGTCGAGCCCCTTCTCGTAGCGCGACGAGGCGTCGGTGCGCAGCTCGAAGCGCTGCGAGGTGCGGCGTATGCCGAGCGGGCTGAAGTTCGCTATTTCGAGGATAAGCTCGGTCGTGTCCTCGAGTATAGAGTCAAGCTTGCCGCCCATGACTCCGGCGAGGCCGACCGGCGACTTCTCGTCGGCTATCACTAGATCCTCCGTCGTGAGCGTCAGCGCCTCGCCGTCTAGCAGCACGAGCTGTTCGCCCTCGTAGGCGCGGCGGACGTGGATGCCGCCCGTGATGTGCTTGCGGTCGAAGCCGTGGCACGGCTGGCCGGTCGCGAACATTATATAGTTTGTGATGTCTACCGGAAGGTTTATCGGCCTCTGCCCTACGCGCCAGAGCATGCTCTGAAGTTCGAAGGGCGAGGGGACGTTCTTTATCCCCTTGATGATGAAACCTGTGTAGCGAGTGCAGCGCTCGCCGTCCTCAATGACGACCTTCAGCTCTTCGCTCATCTCGGGCAGGACGGCGGGCTCTATGGGCTTCAGCGGGCGCTTGTATATCGCCGCGAGCTCGCGCGCCATTCCGTAGTGGCCCCAGAGGTCGGGGCGGTTGGTCATCGACTTGTTGTCTATTTCGAGAATAACGTCGTTCAGGCCGAGCGCGTCGGCGAGCGGCGTGCCGGGGGCCGCGCCGAAGGAGGTGATGTCCATTATCTCCGCCGGCTGCGTAGTCGGGAATAGCTCCGCGAGGCCGATCTCGCCCGAGGCACAGATCATTCCGTAGCTCATGACGCCGCGCAGCTTAGCTGGCTTTATCTCGACTGGGTCGCCCTCGCCGTGCCAGCGCACCCACGCGCCGGGCTTCGCGACCGCGACGAGCTGTTCAGGCGCGAGGTTCACTCCGCCGCAGACGATGAGCGACGGCTCGGGATCGCCGACGTCCACGGTGCAGACGCGCAGCTTGTCGGCGTCGGGGTGTTTTTCGACGGTCAGTATTTTGCCGACGACGAGGCCGGAAAGGCTCTCGCCCAGATTCACGGCGTCCTCGACCTCGACGGTGCACATCGTGAGGTCGTAGGCGAGCTTTTCCATCGTCAGATCCTCGGGGAGGTCGACGTAGCGTTTTATCCAATTCAAAGAAAGCTTCATGATTTCATTCTCCTACTTGAACTGCTGAAGGAAGCGGAGGTCGGCGCTGTGGAAGAGGCGCACGTCGTCCACGCCGTAGCGCATCATTACGAGGCGGTCGAGTCCGATGTTGATGTAGAAGCCCGACCACACCGCCGGGTCGAGCCCCGCCGCGCGCAGCACGTTCGGGTGCGGCGTGCCGCCCGGCATGACCTCTATCCAGCCGACGTGCTTGCAGACCTTGCAGCCCGCGCCGCCGCAGACCTGGCACTTCATGTCTATCTCGAAGCCCGGCTCGACGAACGGGAAGAAGCCTACGCGCATACGCACGTCTACGTCGTGTCCGAAAACCTTTTCGAGTATCGTCTTGATGAGCACGCGCCCCGAAGCGAAGGAGAAGTCCTTGTCCACGATGAGCGCCTCGTACTGGAAGAAGGCTCTCTCGTGGCGCGCGTCGGTCGTCTCGTTGCGGTAAACGCGCCCCGGGTATACGAAACGCGCCGGCGCGCCGTGCTCCATCAAGTAGCGCACGGAAGCTCCCGTAAGATGCGGGCGCAGGCAGAGGCGCTTCGCTCCGCGCTCCTCGTCGTGCCCCTTGAGCCAGTATGTGTCCATGCTCTCGCGCGCCGGGTGCTCGGGCGCGAAGTTGAGATTGTCGAAAGCGTACTTCTCGCTCGTGATCTCGGGCTCGGAGAAAATCTCAAAGCCGAGCGAGCGGAAGGCGTCGTTGAGGTCGTAGCACATCTGCGTGATCGGGTGGAGCCCGCCGCTGAACGGCATGACGCCCGGCACCGTGATGTCAGCCTCGCCCTCGAACGCCGAGAGAGAGTCGAGAAGCTCCGCGCCGCGCTTTTCCACGGCGTCCGAGAGAATCTGCTTCACTTCGTTCGCCGCCTGCCCGAGAGCCTTGCGCATCTCCGGCGCGGCCTGTCCGACGCTTTTCAGAATGTCCGTCAGCTCGCCCTTGCGTCCGAGAAGATTCGCCCGCACGAGCTGAAGCTGCTCGGGCTGCGTGCTCTCCGCTATCCTTTCCAGCCCGGACGCCTTTATCCTTTCCAGCCTTTCGAGAAGGCCGCCGTCACCGCACTGCGGCGCCTTCGAACCGTCGTTTTCCTGCATATTTATGCCTCCTGCCCCGGCGCGCGCTGAGGCCGCCGGGCGATTTTATCCTGAGTCTCCGGCGCGTCTACGAATCACGCCCAATCAGCGCGTCGATGCCGTCCACCGTACCTTGTACCCACAGCATGTCGCCTTCCTCGATGGGGCGCATCGGGTCGGGGATATGCTGCTTTCCGTCATATTCCATAAGTATAACAATAACTTTGTATTTTTGTGAGAATTTCAGCTCCGCCATGCTGCGCCCGATCATCTCAGGCAGCGGTGGGATCTTGCCTATCACGAAGTCGCTGCCCCCGATGCGAGTGAACGACGAGTACCACGGGTAGACGAGAGCTTCGCCGATGCGCGCGCCCATGTCGTACTCCGGCGATATGACCTTGTGCGCTCCGACGCGTTCGAGCACGCGCGCGTGCAGCCTGTTCGATGCGCGGGCTATGACCGTCGGCACTCCCAACTCGACGAGCAGCGAAGTGCAGAGCACGCTCGGCTCCACGGCCTCGCCTATCGTCACGACGGCGACGTCGACCTCCTTCGCCCCTATCTTTATCAGAGAGGCTTCGTCGGTGACGTCCATCTGCGCCGCGACGGAAATTTTGTCTGCAATCTCGGCGACGGGCGCGGCCGCATCGTCTACGCCGATGACGTTCTGCCCCAGAGAGGCGAGCTTTTCGCAGAGCGCGGTGCCGAAGCGTCCGAGCCCGACTATCAGATAGCTCTTTTCTTCTTTTTCGTTCATTTCAGAAAACGTCCTTTCGTCATCCAATCGGGACGTGGGTCTCGGGATAGCGTATCTCCGAGCCGCCGTCCACGGCTACGAGCGTCGAAATGAATGTGTAGAGGCCTACGCGCCCCCAGAACATGAGAGTCGTGACTATGAGCTTGCCCGGCGTTGAGAGGTCGGGCGTGATGCCGACGCTGAGCCCCGTCGTCGCGAGAGCCGAAGCCGTCTCGAAAATCAGAGCCGAGCACGGCATGTTCTCCGTAAAGGTGAGAAGCACCGTCCCCGCGAGCATCGTCATGAGGTAGACCGCGACGACAGAGAGCGAGCGGCGCTCCGTCGCGGGCGAAATGCTCCTGTTGAGGAAGGTGGATTCAGACCGTCCGTGCAGCTCGCTCCATACGGAGACGGCGAGCACGCCGAAGGTCGTCGTCTTGACGCCGCCGCCGGTCGAAGCCGGCGACGCTCCTATCAGCATCAGCACGATCATAAGCGCCTGACCGAGCCCGGAGAAGGTCCCAGGCGCGACGGTGTCGTAGCCCGCCGTCCTCGTCGTCACGCTCGCGAACAGCGCGTTCCAGACCTTGGCCCACGCCGGCAGCCCGCGCAGCGCGACGTTCCAGTCGGAGAGCAGCAGAAGCGCGGCTCCGCCGAAGACGAGCCCGAGAGTCATGATGACGACGAGCTTAGAGTAGACCGTGAGCCTGCGCCCGCGCTCCTTCCAGCATGCGGCGAAGTCCGCCGCGACGGGGAAGCCGATGCCTCCGAGGATTATCAGCAGCATCGCGGCCCCAGGCACGATGATCGACATGCGGTAGCCTTGCAGCCCGCCCGGACATGGAGAGAAGCCCGCGTTGCAGAACGAGCTGACAGAGTGGAACACCGCGAGATAGAGCGAACGCGCCGCGCCCTGCCCGTCGAGCAGAAAGCCCGCGAGAAGCACGAGCGCGCCTATCCCTTCGACCGCGAAGGTGTACTTTATTACGGTGAAGAAAAGCTTCACCGCGCCCTGGAGGCCGTCAACTCCGAGGCCGCCGAGGAAAAATATGCGACCCTTTATCCCGACGCGCCGCCCGACGACGATGGACAGAAGCATCATGCCCGTCATTATGCCGAGGCCGCCTATCTGAATCAGCGCGAGAAGCACTAGCTGCGATACTATCCCGGTATCCTTTGAAAGATCAAGGACGCTCAGCCCCGTCACGCATACGGCCGAAGTCGCCATGAAAAGAGCGTCTACCGGCGAGAGCGGCAGCCCGTGGATAAAGTTGTTGGAGAGCCATAAGAGAAAGGCCCCCGCCAATATTACCAGCAGGAAGCCTAAAACGATAACTCTCTCTACTTTATAAGAGGTGTGTATTTGCAATTCGGCACAACCCCGGCCCGAAGGCCACGGATGCTACAGAGCGGCCCGAGCCTTCTCCACGAGCTGGGTGAAAGCCGGAGCGTCGTTCACCGCGAGGTCGGCGAGCATCTTGCGGTTGATCGTGATGTTCGCCTTCTTGAGGCCGTTGATGAGCGCGCTGTAGGCGATTCCGTTGGCGCGCGCCGCCGCGTTGATACGGATGATCCACATCTTGCGGAAGTCGCGCTTTCTGTTCTTGCGGCCCGCGAAGGCGCTCGTCAGCGCGTGCAGGTAAGCCTCGCGCGCGCGGCGGTAGACGTTCTTCTTGCGTCCCCAGAATCCCTTTGTGATGCTGAACAGCTTCTTATGCTTATTGCGGCTGGCGCTTGAACCCTTTACTCGCATTTATAAGTCACTCCTTGAGAATTGTTTTAAGATAAACGGCTTCCCCGCGCCTAGGCGTAGGGGAGCATCTTCCTGACGTGGGCCTCGATGCCCGGCAGGAGAATGCCCTTCTTCCTCAGCGTGCGGAGGCGCTTCGAATTCTTCGTCGAAAGAAGGTGTCCGCGTCCGCTTTTCTTATAGCTTATCTTGCCGGTGCCCGTTACCTTAAAACGTTTCTTCGTAGCGGAATGTGTCTTCAGTTTAGGCATTGTTTGGTTCCTCCTCTAATTTCTCTGCCACTTGAGGCAATTTCTTATATCTGGTCTGCATCGGGCAGGACGTTCTTCTTGACCTTCTGCGGCTTCGCCTGCGCGGGCTGCGCCGGAGCATCGGACTGATCGCCCGCCGGCTTCTGCAGCTTCTTCTGCGCCTGCTTCTTCGTCTGCGCGTCCGCGGCCGGAGCTATCATGATGCGCATATAAGCGCCTTCCATGCGCGGCTCCATCTCGATCTTGCCGTAGTCGGAGACGGCCTCAAGCACCTTGTTCAGCACGTCGCGCCCCCTGTCGAGGAAGGCCATCTCACGCCCGCGGAAGAAAATCGAGACCTTGACTCTGTGCCCGTCCTGCAGGAAGGCCTTGATCGCCTTCACCTTGAACTCGTAGTCGTGCAGGTCTATCTTCGGACGCATCTTGATTTCCTTGACGACCTGGTTCTTCTGCTTCTTGCGGGCGTCCTTGTCGCGCTTCTGCTGCTGGAAACGGTACTTGCCGTAATTCATAATGCGGCATACCGGCGGCTTCGCCTGCGGCGCGACCTCGACGAGGTCGAGCTCGGCGGCCTCGGCCAATTTCAGAGCTTCCTGGATGCTGACTACTCCGCGCTTCGCGTTCATCTCGTCGATGAGAAGCACCTCGGGAGACCGGATCTCCGAATTTACGCGCGGTTCGTCGTCTTTCGTGTTTGCTATGGCATTACACCTCCCGTTAAAATTCCTTACAATAAAAAGGCCCGGGCGCATAAGAATGCACTCGGGCCTGAATCTTCTCATCAGGGCGGGCCCGGCAGTAAACTGAACCGACGGGCGAGAGGCGCATTCCTCTGCTTGAAACCCATTGACGTTCGCCAACTGGCAAATATTAGCACATTTCGCGCCGCGCCGCAACAACCGGCGAAGCCGCTGCGGGATTTCATGCGCTTACCCGCCGCCGCTGCGCGCATGACGCGGAGCGCGGCGTCTCAAAAACTCCCATGCGCGCGGAGGACGGCGAATGCCGCGCGGCTCCGCAGACTCCGAATGAGAGTGCGTGAAAAATGGGAAAGCCGCGGTGTATGCGTATCCTCACGCTGCGTCCGGCGCTGAGGCCGCACGCGCGACGGCGCGCTTTCGCTTGCCTTTCGCCCCCCCGATATGGCTGTGCGCCGGAAACGGCTCCGGCGCACAGGATGGGGTGGGGTTGGTGAAGAAGTTAGTCTTTTTGGGAGCGCGGCGCAATGTCCGCCGCGCTTTCGCGAAGCGCCGCTTTAGAGCGGGACGTTCGCGTGCTTGCGCGCGGGGCGTTCTTTTTTCATGCCCCAGAACATGCGCAGCGTCTGTATTATTTTTTTTCTCGACTCCGCGGGCTCTATGACGTCTTCGAATTTGCCGAGCTCGGCCGAGCGGTACGGGTTGAGGAACTCGTCCTCGTACATTTTTTTATACATCTCGCGCGCGGCGGCGGGATCCGCGGCCTGCTCTATCTCGTTCTTGTAGAGCACCGCGACGGCTGCGTCGGCTCCGACGACGGCGCGTTCGCAGGTCGGCCACGCCATTACGAAGTCGGCGTGCATGTCTATGCTGCACATGGCCGGCGTAGCGCCGCCGTAGGATTTTCTTATCGGCATGATTATTTTGGGCACGGTCGCTTCCGCCCACGCGAAGAGCATTTTCGCGCCGTGGCGTATTATGCCGTCGTGTTCCTGCTGTACGCCGGGGAGGTAGCCCGGAACGTCCACTATCGAAAGAAGCGGGATGTTGAAGGCGTCGCAGGTGCGGATGAAGCGCGCGGCCTTGCATGAGGCGTTGATGTCGAGGCAGCCGGCCATGCAGGCGGCCTGGTTCGCGACGACGCCTACCGGCATTCCGCCCATGCGGATGAAGCCTATGATTATGTTGCGCGCGTACATCGGCGATATTTCAAAGAAGAAGCCGTTGTCGGCTATCTTCGATATGATGCTCTTCATGTCGTAGGATTTGCGTTTGCTCTCTGGGATTATGTCGTTGAGCTCTTCTATTCTGCGGTTCACGTCGTCGCTGCACGGCACGACGGGCGGAAGCTGCGAGCAGTTGTCCGGGAAGAAGCTGAGAAGGCATTTGATCTGCGATATGCAGTCGTAGTCGTCTACCGCGACGAGCTGGCAGAGGCCGGACTTCGTGCTGTGCGTCGCCGCTCCGCCGAGAGTTTCAAGGTCTACGACCTCGCCCGTCACCTGCTGTATGACTTTCGGGCCCGTTATGAAGGCTTTGCTGGTCTTGTCCACCATTATTACGAAGTCGGTGAGAGCAGGCGAGTAGCAGGCTCCGCCGGCGCAGCTTCCCATGATGGCTGATATCTGCGGTATTACGCCGGATGCGTTGACGTTGTTGTAGAAGACTGTGCCGTAGACCGACGCGCCGGGGCCTTCCTGAAGGCGTCCGCCGCCCGAGTCGTTGAGGCCGATGATTGGGACTCCAGCTTCAAGCGCGAGCTCCTGCATACGCGCGAGCTTGAGGCCGTGCATCTCGCCCATCGAGCCGCCGAGCACGGTGGCGTCCTGCGAGTATACGAAGGCGCGGCGTCCGTTGATGAGGCCGTGGCCCGTGACGATGCCGTCCGCCGGCGCGTCGACTTTGTCCATGCCGAAGCGCGTCGCGCGCGGTTTGACGAACATGTTGTATTCGACGAATGTGCCTGGGTCGAAGAGCTGGTCTATCCTCTCGCGCGCGGTGAGCTTGCCCTTGAGGTGCTGTTTGTTTATTCTTTCCTGCCCGCCCTGGAGCATGATGTGCGCTTTCATATCGAGCATTGTTTGAAGGCTTTTATTCATTGTCCACTCTCCCTATGGGCGGGACGCGAACCGGAAGAGGTTGCGAGCGCTCCGCGCCGTAAAATTTATAAATCAGCATATAAAATATAAAGACGACGGCCGCCGGAGGGTCCCCCCGGCAGGCCGGGCGCGCGCCGCGAGCAACGGTGCGCGGCGCGCAAAATCGTTTCAGCCGGTTTTCAGCTTACATTAACCCTTTCCACGGGCTGAGGTCGAGTCCGCACTGCTCGAAGCGTTCGCCGAGGAAGTTCAGTGCGTTCTTGTACATGACCTTTTCCATGATTCCCGGACGCAGGTCGAGCTCTTCCCACTCTTTGAGTATTTCGCTGAGTTTGAAGACTCCCCACTCGGAGCCGAAGATGAATTTGTCCTGCAGGCGGCGGTTCATCTCGTAGAGCATGCACTGCGGGAAGTACTTGGGCCACATGCCGGAGGTCTCGCGCATGACGTTGGTCTTGTGCATGGCGACGTGGTTGATGACTTCGGGCCACGGCTCTCCGACGTGGAGCGCGATTATCTTGAGGCGCGGGAACTCGGCCGCGACTTCATCGACGTCGAGCGGCTGGCAGTAGGTCATGCTGTAGAGGCCGTCGCCGCCGGGCGCGCCGCTGCCCATGCCGGTGTATCCGATGTGGAACTGCACCGGGGCGCCGAGCTGCTGGCAGAGGTCCCATAGCGGGAAGAAGCGGCGGTCGTTGACGCGGAATTTCTGCGTGCACTGCTGGAACTTGAGCCCTATGAGCTTAAGGTCTACGAGCGCGTGCTCCGCGGCGTGAAGGGCCTGCTGTCCCTGCCACGGGTCTACCGAGCCCCACGCTCCGAAGAAGGAGTCGGGGAACTGCTGCCAGAGGTTGTAGACGAACTCGTTGCTCGTCGGAGGCTCGCCCATTCCGCTCGTCGCGTCCCACGCGACGGGCTGCATTTTGACGCCGTGGGTCTTGGCGTCGTTCGCCATTACCTCCGGCCCGGTCTCGTCGAACTCTGCCTTGAGGTCTTCGAGGGTGGCGTTGCCGGATTTGCCGCGCCAGTGGGGCTGCGTGTACTTTCTCGATGCGAGCATCGCTTTCATTGCCGGCGGGTATCCTCCGCGGATGAACGGATGCGCGTGTATGTCTATTATCTGAAATCCTCTTTCGTCAGGGGTTTTCGGGGTTCTGTCTCCCGCTGCGATTGCCATTCTATGACTCTCCTTTCAAATCAAAAAACCGGCGCGAGGCCGATACCGTGTTCTATTTTAACGGAACCGCGCGACGTCTGCGTCGCGCTTTTCGGCGAAGGCTTTGCCGCATTCCTTCGCCTCGTCCGTGCCGAAGTACATGCCGAGCGCGACGCCGGCCATCGACTGTATGCCCCATATCGAGGCGCTGTCGGCGTTGAAGGACGCCTTGAGCGCGGCGAGGGCCGTCGGGCTGTGCTTGACGATGGTATCGACCCATTTGTCGGTCTCTTCCATCAGTTTGTCGGGCTCGACGACGGCGTTTACGAGGCCCATCTGCAGGCATTCCTCGGCCGTGTATTTTTTGCAGAGATACCAGAATTCACGGGCCTTCTTCTCGCCGACTATGCGGGCGAGGTAAGCGCTGCCGTATCCCGCGTCGAAGGTGCCGACTTTCGGGCCGACCTGTCCGAACTTCGCGGAGGACGAGGCTATCGTGAGGTCGCAGACGACCTGGATCACGTGCCCGCCGCCTATCGCGTAGCCGTTGACCGCCGCTATGACGGGCTTCGGTATCGTGCGTATCGTGTGCAGGAGCTGCGTGAAAAGGCTCGGCATAGGCAGTTTCTCGATGGGCAGGGCGTCGGCGTCGGTCTCGGCGGGCGTTCCGCCTATCGTGAAGGCGCGCGTACCGGCCCCGGTCAGTATGACCGCCCCGACCTCCTTGTCCGTCCACGCGCTCTGGAGAGCCGTTATCATCTCGTGCAGAGTGCGGTTGGTGAACATGTTCATGCAGTCGGGCCTGTTTATAGTGATTCTCGCCCTGTCGTTATATTTTTCGTACAGTATGTCCTGGAATTCCATAGCTGTGCGGGCCTCCTTCGCTGTAGACGATTCGGTCTCTATTGCTCTCTCCGGCCCCGCTCCGGCTGCGCTGGCCGCGGGGCTGCTCCCTTATAAGCTGTGCACCGGCGCGAGGCCGGCGCACAGGATGTGTGGAGTGTATGGAGAAGTTACACTCTGATTATGAACGCTTCGCTTTCGCCGACTCCGCCGCATATCGTGCAGAGTCCGTATCCGCCGCCGCGGCGCTGGAGCTCGTAGGCCATCGTCATGACGAGGCGTCCGCCGGTGGCTCCGGTCGGGTGTCCGATCGCTATCGCTCCGCCGTTGATGTTGGTCTTGGCGCGGATGGCTTCGACCTTCGCTGGGTCGCTGTCGCCGAGGTATATCGTCGAGGCGAGCGGCATGACGGCGAAGGCTTCATTGATTTCGATGACGTCCATCTGGTCGATGGTCATTCCGGCCTTGTCGAGCGCTTTCTTCGCAGCGAAGGCGGGGATGGTCGCGATGTACTTCGGATGTCCCGAGGCCTGCGCGTGGGAGACTATCGTCGCAAGCGGCTTGATGCCGCGGCGCTTTGCTTCGCTCTCGGCCATGAGGACGAGGGCGCTGGCTCCGGTGTTGAGTCCCGGGGCGTTGCCCGCGGTGACGGTCGGGCTCTGGTTGACGGTCTTGAGCTTCGCAAGGCCTTCGAGCGTCGTGTCGGGGCGCGGCTGCTGGTCGTCGGTGATGACTATGTCGCCTTTCTTCGTGTGGACGGTGTAGGGCTTTATCTCATCTTTGAACTTGCCGGCCTTGAAGGCTTCCTGATAGTACATCTGGCTGCGGTAGGCCCATTCGTCCTGCATCTCTCTCGAAATGCCGAGTTCGAGCGCGACGTCGCCGGCCTGCTTCGCGCGCGGTTCGCCGGTGTAGGGGCAGGAGACGATCATGATGTCCTTGAGGACGACGTCGCCCATGCGCTTGCCCCAGCGGAGGTCTTCGAGGAAGTAGGGGACGTTGCTCATGTTCTCGGAACCGCCGCCGACGGTTATCTTCGCGTCGCCGAGCTCTATGGCGCGCTTCGCCATCGCGATGGCGACCATCGAGGAGCAGCAGGCGCGGTCGACCGTGGTCGAGTTCGCCTCGGGCGGCATGCCGGAAGCGAGGGATATCTGGCGCGCTATCGAGCGGTTCGCCGTCGGCATGTTGATGCCTATGTAGGTCTCCTCGACGTCCGCGGGGTCTACCGCGGCGCGCTCCATAGCCTCTTTGACCACGAAGGAGCCGAGGGCTACGGTGTTTTCGTTTTTCATAACTCCGCCGAATTTATCGAACGGGGTGCGGACTGCGGATACGATGACTACGTTTTCCATTTTCAATATCCCCTTTTTAAAAAGCTTCGGTTATATGGCTTTCTTCTCGTGGAGCTCTTTTATCTTTTCGTCGCTGTAGCCGATCTTCTTGAGGACTTCGTCCGTGTCGGCGCCGAGGTTCGGGAGCGGCTTGTAGGTCGGCTCGTGCTCTTCCATCTTTATCGGGCAGCCGACCATCGATATCTCGCCGATGATCGGGTCGGGAAGAGTGACTATCATCTGGCGCTTCTTGGTGTGTTCGTCGTGCGCCACGTCCTCGGAGCTCTGCACCGGTCCGCAGGGCAGCCCGTGCGACATGAATATCTCGCAGGCTTCGACCTTCGTCTTGTCGGCGAGCCATTCGTTGATGATGGGACGGATGAGCGTTTCCATGTATTTGCCGCGTCCCGGGCCGGACTGTATCTCGGGGTTCTCAAGCAGCTCGAGGTGGTCGATGGCGGTGAGGAATTTCTTCCACATGGATTCAGTCGGGACGATGATGGCGACGTAGCCGTCCTTGCACTTGAAGGGGCCCCACGGAGCGATTAGCTTGTCCGGGCCTCTCGTTACGACGTTGCCGGTGAAGGCGTAGACGTTGTGCGAACGCTCGGCGAGCGCGACCATGCAGTCGTACATCGAGACGTCGAAAAATTCGCCTTTGCCGGTGCGGAGCTTGTTGACGTAGCCGAGCATCGCGGCGTAAGCGGCGTATACGCCGGTGCCGGAGTCGCCGAGCGCGAAGCCGAGCCAGGTCGGCGGGCCCTGCGGGTCGCTTCCGCAGGTGTACATGAGGCCGGCCATAGCCTGCGCTATTATGTCGTATGCGAGGCGCTTCGCGTAGGGGCCTTCGTATTTCTTGGAGCGTCCGAAGCCGCTTATCGCGACGTAGATGAGGCCGGGGTTGACTTCCTTGATTTTGTCATAGGTGAAGCCGAGCTTGTCCATGAGTCCGGGCTTCATGTTTTCTATAACGATGTCGGCCTCTTTGATGAGGTCCCAGAGGACGGCCTGTCCGTCGGGGGACTGCATGTCTACCGTGATGCTCTTTTTGCCGCGGTTGAAGCGCGCGAAGTATCCGCTCTGCACTCCGCCGTGGTCGTTTTTGAGCAGCGGCGCCATTTCGCGCGCCGTGTCTCCCATGCCCGGACGCTCGACCTTGAGCACTTCCGCGCCCTGGTCGGCGAGCATCATGGTGCAGGTCGGGCCTGCGACCTGCTGCTCAAGTCCGAGGACTTTTACTCCGTCAAGTATTCCTTTCATTTGTTTTCCTCCTTTTATAATTCTTTATACGACTAGATGTTGGAAGCTTTGTTAGTCATATCCTGCGCGGCGTTTTCAGCGAGCTCTTCGGCCTTCGCCATAGCCACCTGCTCGAAGGTGAAGTCTACGACTTCGTCGAGCGGCGTGCCGGGGCCGAACACCCCGCTGACGCCTTTTTCCATCAGCGCCGGTATGTCCTGCTGCGGGATTATGCCGCCGAGGATGAAGACGGTCTTGTCCATGCCTTCCTTGGCCTTCACCTTGTCTATGACCTTCGGCATGAGCGTGTTGTGAGCGCCGGAGAGCAGGCTCACTCCGACTACGTCTACGTGCTCCTTCTCCGCTATGTCGGCTATTTCGTCTGGCGTCGCCTGGAGCCCCGTGTAGATGACTTCGGCTCCGGCATCCTTGAATGCGCGCGCGACGACCTTCGCGCCGCGGTCGTGTCCGTCAAGTCCGGGTTTTGCTATCAAAACTTTCATAATGACGGTTCCTCCTTTAGTAAATCTTCATCGGCGTGTATTTGCCGTAAACTTCTTTGAGCACGCCGCATATTTCTCCGATGGTGGCGTATGCTTCGACGGCCTCTATCATGTAGTCGCCGAGGTTCTCGTCGTTCTGAGCGGCCTTCTTGATGGCGGCGAGAGCTCTCGCGACGCGCTCGTTGTCGCGCGTTTCCTTGAGCTTGTTGAGCTTTTCGGTCTGCTTGATGGCGACCTCTTCGGAGACGGTGAACTGCGCGGGCTCAATGGGCTTGCCGTCCTTGAACTCGTTGACTCCGACGACGATGCGCTCTTTGTTGTCGACGGCCTTCTGATACTTGTAGGCGTTGTCGGCGAGCATCCTCTGCTGGAAGCCCTCTTCGATGCACTTCATCGCTCCGCCCTTCTTCTCTATCGTGTCGAGCAATTCGAGGACGTCCTTCTCTATCGCGTTGGTGAGAGCTTCGACTGCGTAGGAGCCGCCGAGCGGGTCGACGGTCTCGGTGAGGCCGGACTCGTAGCCGACTATCTGCTGCGTGCGCAGCGAGAGCGTGACGGCCTGCTGCGTCGGCAGCGAGATGGCCTCGTCGTAGGACGACGCGTGGAAGGTCTGGATGCCGCCGGCGGCCGCCGCCATCGTCTGTATCGTAACGCGGACGGCGTTGTTGATTGGCTGCTCAGCGGTCAGCGCGGAGCCGCTCGTGAAGGCGAATATCTTGAGGCGCTGCGTCTCTTCGTCGGTAACGTGATAACGCTCTTTCATGATGCGCGCGTAGAGGCGGCGCGCGGCGCGGTACTTCGCGACTTCCTCAAGGAAATCGAGCTGCGCGGCGAGGAAGAAGTAGCTGTTCGCCGTGGCCGCGGCGATGTCCACTCCGCGCTTTACCGCCGCGTCGTAGTACTCGATCATGTCCGCCAGCGTGAAGGCGAGCTCCATCGCGGCGGTGGCCCCGGCTTCCCTGATGTGGTAGCCGGATACCGCTATCGGCGTCCAGTGCGGCAGGTGCTTGCCGCAGTATTCAAGGACGTCGACGGAAAGCTTGACGCCTGCCGCGGGCGGGAAGATGTAGGTGCCGCGGCACATATATTCCTTAAGTATGTCGTTCTGGAGGAAGAAGCCTATCGAGTTCGGGTCGATGCCGTTCTTCTTCGCGAAGGCGACGTAGAAGGCGAGCATGATTATGGAGTTCGCGTTCGCCGTCGTGCGTATCTGGCGCACCTTTTCAAAGGGGATGCCTTTGAAGAGCGCCTCAATGTCGGCGAGCGAATCTATCGCGACGCCGACCTTGCCGACTTCGCCCTCGGACATCGGGTCGTCGGAATCGTAGCCCATCTGCGTCGGCAGGTCGAGCGCGACCGAGAAGCCTGTGCCTCCCTGCTCTATGATGTAGCGGAAGCGCTTGTTGGCTTCCTCGGCGGAGGCGAAGCCCGCGTACTGCCCCATCGTCCAGAGCTTGCCGTCGCGGTACATATTCTCGCGGATGCCGCGCGTGAAGGGATAGTGCCCCGGCTCGCCGAGCTGGGCCTTGAGATCCTCTCCCTTTATATCTTCCTCTGTGTATACGCGCTTAAGCTCGTACCCCGACAGCGTCGTATGTTTCTTCTCTTCCGACATTTGTCTGTTTCCCCTTTCTGCCTTTTTGTATATTCGGGCTTCATTCGTCGATGAAGCTTATTCTCATCTTTTTGTCTGTGAATATCCGCTCGTCCATCAGCTTCAGCTTCGGAGATATCTTCGGCGCGAAGTCCATCCTCGCGAGGATGTCGCGCTCCACATCGACGCCAGGAGCTCTTTCAACCAGCTCCACTCCGTCCGCGCCGAGCCGGAAAACCGCGCGCTCCGTTATATAGAGCACCTCCTGCCCCATCTCACGCGCGTAACGCGCCGAGAAGGTGACCTGCTGGACCTTTTTGCGGAATTTCGTCTTTTCCGCGTCCTTTTCTATGACCAATCTGCCGTCGCCGGTCTTATATTCCAGCTTTCCCGCTGTGAAGGTTCCGATGAAGCAGATTTTTTTCGTGCTTTGAGTGATGTCTATAAAGCCGCCTGGCCCAGTGCAGCGCGTGCCGAATTTGGAGACGTTGACGTTGCCCTCCTCGTCGGCCTCGCCGAGTCCCAGGATCGCGGCGTCGAGCACGCCGCCGTCGTACATGTCGAGAGTATCCGTTATCGACAGGATCGCCTCCGGGTTGAACGCCGCGCCGAAGCCTACGCCGCGCACCGGCAGCCCTCCGCAGACTCCTGTCTCTATCGAGAACGTGACCTGGTGGCTTATCCCCTCTTCGTTCGCTATGTCCGCGACGCTGTCGGGCATCCCTATGCCGAGGTTTATGTAAGAGCCGCCCTTTATCTCGGACGCGGCGCGCCTTCCGCAAATCTTGCGCGGCGTGAGCGCCATCGGCTTGAGCAGGTCGAGCCTCGCTCGCACGTCGCCGATAAGTTCCGGGCGGAACGGCGAGCCGTCGTAGCACTGCGGGTGGTTCTCCGGCTTAGCGAGCACTACGTAGTCCACGAGCGCGCCAGGTATAGCCACGTGACGCGGGTCGAGGACGCCGCGCTTGAATATCCCCTTGACCTGCACGATGACGGTGCCGCCGTTGTTATGCACCGCCGCCGCCATCGCCGCCTGCTCGCTGTAGAGCGCCTCCTCCTCCAGCGAAACGTTGCCGTATTCGTCGGCGTAGCTACCGCGTATTATGCAGACGTCAATACGGAACGGCTTATAATGAAGATATTCCGTTCCGTCTATGTTGATAAGCGAGACGACTTCGCGTCCCGAATTTTTTGCAAGCTCATTGACCCTGCAGCCTTCGAGGCGCGGATCGCAGAAGGTGTGAAGTCCTATGCGCGTTATAACGCCGGGCGTCTTACCAGCCATCGCGCGCAGAAGATGCCCGTAAACTCCGAGCGGCACCGTGTAGCCCGCTATCTCGTTGGAGCTGACGGCGCGCCCGATAGCGGGCGGCATGCCGACATGCGAGGCGTAGATGGAGGAAAGAAGCCCGGGAGCCTTTATTATGCTCAATCCCCAGCCGTCCTCGGTGAGGTCGCCGGGCGATACGCCGCAGACGGCGTGAAGCCCCTTGGGCGTTCCATGCGTAAGATATGATTTCGCCATCTCGCGCAGCAACTCGTCCGGCGCGGAAAATCCGCCGAAACCGCCGATGCCTATCACAGAATTATCTCTAATTAGTGATATTGCCGCAGACGAAGAAATCACTTTACTCATAAGTTTCCCCCCAACTGCCCCATAATTCCCGCCGCCCGTGAAGGACGGCGGGACGATTAAAACTTCTTACTTCGCAGGCGCCTGCTGGGCGGCCTGCACGCCGCTCCCGTACTTCGAGACTATCCATTTCGTTATGTACGGGAAGACTATTATCGAGAACACCAGCACCACGGCCATCTGCGCCGTAACGCTTTCCACATAAGGCTGATACTGCGGCAGACGCTCGCCGATGACGCGCGGAGCGACCACGGCGAAACCTCCGAGGCAGGTCGCGGCCACAGAAGCGTATCCGGGACGCTTCAGGATGAACCTGTCCGTCGCTATCATGATCGGCATGAATATGAAGAGGTGTATCGCTATCAGGATAACCTCAGCGATGCCGACGTTCAATATCGCCTTCATGTTGATGCTCGCGCCGAGGCACGCACCGACGAACATAAGAACGACGGGCGTCGCGGTCGAGAACATCTTCCTGATCTTCTCGTCGGCGTTGGCTAGTATCATGCCGAGCGAGAACGGAATGAGCGTCGATATCGCGCTCATATAGTCGAAGCCGGTGCCGTCGGCTATACCGAGGATGACGAGCGGCGTCGCCGGGACCGCTATGAGGTTGATGACGCCCATCGCGGCCTTGTCGATGTTGTCGCCGTAGGACTGCATAAGCCCTGCGTAGACGCCGGGGTTGCAGTTCGCCAGGACTATCGTTATCGCCATCGCGGAGACTCCGCAGAAGCCGTCGAGGCCGAAGAACTTTATCGTCAGCCACGAGCCGATGTAGGCCACGGCGAGGCGCACCACCACAAGGACGCCGCCGCGCGAGCAGATCGCGCGAAGGTCGCTGTACTTCGCCTGGCTTCCCGCCGTGAAGAGCAGCGCGCCGATAAAGGCCATCGCTCCGGCTCCGCTGAAGGCTCCCGTCGTCGGGCCGCCTATCTTGAGCACGCCGGGCACGAAGGTGTTTATGACAGCGGTTATGATCATAGGTACTACCATTATACCGCCAGGTACTTTATTTACTTTGCCCAGAATATCCATGGCATACCTCCCGTTGCCGCGCTTCCGTAAAAGCGCCTTTGTGCGCCGCTAGTCCTGCTTCGCCTGCTGCGCCGCCTTGCGCTCGGCGATCTTGTCGGCGATGACGCAGTTGACTATCTCGTGGCGCTGGTCGCGCTCGAGGCAGCCGTTGCAGTAGACGCACTTGATTATTTCCTTCTCGCGGCCTTCGACCTGCTTCTTAATCCAGTCCGGGTCGGCGAGCGCCGGACGGCAGACTCCGATGAGGTCGGCGTCGCCGGCCTGGAATACTTCTTCGCCGTGCTGGAGGTCTTTGATCTTGCCGGAGACGATGACGGGGATATCGGAGTTGATCTCGCGCAGCGCCCTCTTGATGCCTCTCGAGAGATAGACGTGGCATCCGTATGGCAGGTTCGCGGTCGCCATGCAGCGGCTTCCGCTGTATCCGGTGTACCACGGGCCGTCCTCGGTCTTTCCGCCCGCCGACACACTGATGAAGTCCATTCCGGCCTGCGCGAATATCTTCGCTATCTCGGTCGTCTGCTTCAGCGTGTTGCCGCCGATGACGAACTCTTCGCCCGAGATGCGGCAGCCGACGCAGTAGTCGTCGCCGACTTCCTTGCGGATGTCTTCCATTATCTCGGTGACGATGCGGCAGCGGCCTTCGGTGTTGCGTCCGTACTTGTCGGTGCGCTTGTTGAGGAGCGAAATGAATGATGAAAGCGTGTAGCCGTGCGCTACGTGGAGCTCGACGCCGTCGAATCCGGCCTTACGGGCCCTGACGGTGCTGTCTACGAACTGCTTTTTGATCTCGTCTATTTCCTCATAGGAGAGGTCTTCGATAGCCTGCTTCCAGCCTGTACGGACCGACTGCTTGACGTAGTGGATGAGCTGGAGCGTCATCTTGCAGCCCTCGGCGTGGACGGCGTCGGTCATCTCTTTAAGTCCGGGGATGAACTTGTCGTCGCATATGCGGAGAAGGTGGGGGCTCTTTCTGTCGAGGACGCCGCAGGCTTCCACGTCGATGAGTCCGAAGCCGCCCTTCGCGCGCGCGACGTGGCGCTCGATAAGGGGATCGGTGACGAAGCCTATTTCGTCGGCCATGCAGGTGACCGCGGGCAGCCAGACAAGGCGGTTTCTCAGCTCGAGATTTCTAAATTTTACAGGCTCTAATATCTGCATAAAAGCTACCTCCAATTTTTATAATCGGTGCGGAGAACACCCGGTCTCCGCACCGTGGCCGTACAGTCGGGAGGACTGTCTTTACTGCTTGTTCTTCTCCTCTTCCGCCATTATCGCGTAGATTTCCTGGCGGAGCTCCTCTTTCTTGACCTTGCCTATGTTCGTGTGCGGCAGGTCGTCGCGGACTTCGAGACGCTCAGGCATCTTGAACTTAGCGAGCTTGCCGTCGAGGAACGAGTTTATCTCTTCAAGCGTGATCGTGAGCCCGGGCTCTCTGAGAGATACGAAGAGGCAGGCCTTCTCGCCGAGCACCGGATCGGGCATCGGGACGAGCGCCGCGTCGTGGACTTTCTCGTTTTTCAGGACGAGGTTCTCGACTTCTTCGCAGCTGAACTTCTCTCCGCCGCGGTTGATGGCGTCCTTGATGCGTCCCATTATCACGAAGCCCTTCCCGCTTTCGTGCATGGCGCCGAGGTCGCCGGAACGATAGAAGCCGTCCTCGGTGAACGCCTTTTTGTTATGCTCGGCCGCGTTGTAGTAGCCGCGTATCGTGTACGGACCGCGGAAGATCAGTTCTCCGGGGACCTCGGCCTCGCCCTTCCAGCGGGCGGTGCCGTCGTGTACGCTTTCGGCGATGACGTGTCCGTCATCCTTATCTATTATCTTCCACTCGTCGGCGGGAGAGACCGGGAGGCCTATCGTGTTGTAAGTCACATCGTCGTCGTCGAAGAGGCTCGTCTGCGTGATCGTACCCTCGGACATACCAAACTGCGAGATGAGGCGGCAGCCGAGCTCAGGATAGACGCGCGCCGCGACGACGGGCTCGATCTTCGAACCGCCGTTGACGACGATCTTCCAGGAAGAGAGGTCGTACTTCGGCCTGTCCTCGAAGTTCAGCATATTGATGATCATAGCCGGAACCATCGGGACGTGCGTGATTCTTTCTTTTTCTATAAGCTTGCAGATGTCCTCGGTCTTCGGCGAGGTGGACATGACGACCTTTCCTCCGAAGCTGAAAGCGCCCTGGATTCCGGGGGCCGCGAGCACCATGTTGTGCGCGACCGGGGCGACCGCGAGCTGCACCGTGTACATGTTGTATCCGAGCTCACGGCTGGATTCCTCCGCGACGTAGCGGTAGGCGTTGTATTCGCGTGGGATAAGCTTGGGTATTCCGGTGGTTCCTCCGGAGAGGAGAAGGATGCAGACGTCGTGCGGGTCGGGCAGGTAGCTTCTGAGGAGTTCCGCGTCGTCCTCGCCCTCGACGGGCGTCTTGAGCAGTTCGTTGATGTAGTGGTAGCCCGCGGGGATTTCCTGGTTCTCGCCCGCGATCATCTTGAATTTCATGTAGGGAAGCTCGGCGGCCACCTGGTCGACAAGCTCGACATAATTATACTTTTTCGCAAAACCTGGTATAATGTAGCCGACCGCCTCCGCTTTGGCAGCGATCTGGGAAATTTCCGTGTATCTGTGCTGCGGCAGGCACATCACCGGAATAACCCCGATTTTCTGGAAAGCGATGTAGATGAATACAAACTCCGGAATGTTTATGAGCTGAACTACGACCCGATCACCGTGTTTCAGCCCCATCTTCACGAAATGAAGCGCGAGGCGGTCAGTCCCCTTCTTCAGTTCGCCATACTTATAACGCTGATCGCCTCCGACCAGTGCTTCGCGTTCCCAGAAGCGCTCGGCTATGTTGTCGAACACCTGCGAGAAGGTTTCTTTCTTCCAGTATCCCTTTTCCTCATACTGCTTCGCTAGCTCCGGCCGGTATGGCGTCCAATGTTCCAGCATCGTATCATTCCTTTCGGTTTTATGTGAGTGTGGTATTTGTTTTAGCCGTTGACGGCGGTAAACACGAAACGGACACTTCACTGACGGCGCACCGCCTCCCTTCACTGACAAAAGTACATAGCAACAACAGCAGAAGTACCACTAATTAGTGATATTTCAGTAAAAAATATAAAATGGACTTAGAACCGTTTCTGCCGGCTATTTCAGTTTTTTCAGTATGCCGACGACCGTTTCCTTTTCCTCAGTCGTCAGCTTCGAAAAAGCTTCCGCCAGATTCTCCATATGCACGGAGAACGTCTCATCCATTAAAGCTTTGCCCTTAGGCGATATGCCGATCAGATAGGAACGACCATCGTCAGGATTGTCGCGCCGGCTGACCAGCCCCATCTGCTCAAGGTTCCTCACCACGACGGTTATATTGCCGCTGCTGGAAAGAACCTTGTCTATTATGCTTTGCACCGTCTGTTCTCCCCTGTTGTAGAGAAGTTCCATCACGGTGAACTGGGGCAGAGTCAATCCTTTCTCGCGAAACAATTCACTTGATTTTCGATGGGCGTTTCTATAGGTCCGGCCTAAAGCTATAATTAACTTTCCGTTCAACCGATCCCTGTCATTCATTATTTCAAAGTCCCTTGCCCATTTAATCTTTGACAGATTGACTTATGTCCCGTTGGCTGTAGAATAGCACTAATTAGTGATATTGTCAATTAATTTTCTGACAAATCTGACAGACGAAATACCGGCAATTTGGTCCGGCTCTGAACAAAACAGGATTTTGGGAGCGATTGCGGAATGATCGAATTACGCGCGGCGGACAGCCGCGACATAGCGGAAATCTTATCGACGGACACTTACATCCCGAAGGAGATGCTGCTGGCAAAAATCGACAGGGCTCCCGAGCAGGTTCGGCTTATCAGACATTCGGGCGCGACGGTCGGCGTGCTGCGTTACGGTTTTCTTTGGGACTATATCCCGTATCTGTGTTTTCTGAATATCCGCGGAGAATTTCGCGGAAGAGGCTACGCGGGCGAAGCTCTGAGGTCGTGGGAAAACGAGATGGCGCGCGGGGGACACGACACGCTGTTCTGCTCCATCCCGTCGGACGACGCGGCCCAGGCCTTTTACAGGAAAATGGGGTACGAGGACGCCGGCTCGCTCTGCATCCGCTGCGGACGCTTCGCTCAGCCGGCGGAGATATTTTTTATAAAATTCCTGACGCCGCGGAATCCCGGCGATTTTTAGAAAAATCAATCTTTCATGGAGTGTTGACAAATAATGACTCAGAAAATAGTTTTCTACTACGGGCCGAAGTCCGGCTTTCTCCGCCGCCTTCCTAGGAAGCTGCCTATAACCACGATCAGCGAGCTCGCGATATACAGCGACAGGAAGATGCGCGAACACACTTTCAAGATACAGAGCGCGCGCCGCGGCGCCGAAAACACGGAGAACGAGCCGGAGCGTCTTAGCGTCCCGTGCCTCGTCGCCTTCTCCGAGCAGTACGCCTCAATCAGCGAGAGCGCGATAAATTCTTTCCTCAGCTTCATCGCGCAGTTCGACGTGGGGTCGATATATCTGCAGAACCCGCCAGTCCACATAGCGGCGCAGTTTGAAGGACTGCACAGCCGCATAAAGATCATGCGCTACTCCTACAACGAGCTTGACTTCGACTGCCTGCGGCGTATCAACCGCGAGTACGACGGCGTGATCGTCGGGCAGCCGGAGGTGAAGGACCGTCTGCTCAGGGCGCTCTATCCCCTCGCCTCCGGGGCGTCGGACAAGCCCGCCGTGCTTCTGTTCTACGGGCCTACGGGAGTCGGGAAGTCGGAGACTGCGAAGTATCTCAGCGAAGTCGCGGGGCAGCCGCTGCTGCGCCGCCAGTTCTCGATGTTCCACAGCAATGAATTTTCGTCATATCTCTTCGGCGGGCGGCACACGGGGAGCTGTCTCGCTAAGGATCTCATGGAGCGCGAGTCCAACGTCATTCTTTTCGACGAGTTCGACAAGCCGAACCCGGTCTTTCACAGCGCATTCTACCAGGCCTTCGACGAGGGGATATACGAGGACAGGAACTACCGCGCGGACATTCGCGGCGCTCTCGTGATATGCACGTCGAACTACGCCTCCGCCGAAGAGGCGAGAGAGAGGCTCGGCGCTCCGATATTCGCAAGGTTCGACTCGGTGATAGAGTTCAAGCCTCTGTCGAAGGAAGCGCAGCGCAAAATAATGCTGAAGAGGATAAACGAGGCGCTCGCGGCGCTCTCAGACCAGGAGCGCGCGCGAATCGACGCGGACGCGCTCGCGGCGTCGCTCGCCGGTTCTCTGCGGGGAGACGACGGAGCCAGAGGCATAGAGCGCGCGGTGAGGGATAAAATTTCCGAGGAGCTGCTCAAGTGGGCGCTTGCGGAATAATATTTGATTAATTATATAAAAGAGACTGGCATTTCGTCATACCGGGCCTGACCCGGCATCCAGTGTCGTTAAACATCGCGGCGTGTCGAATGCTAAAGTCGCTGGATTCCGCGTCAAGCGCGGAATGACGGCAAAGCCGGCTATTTCTCTTTATTAGTTAAATAAGTATAAAAGCCGCCGAGACAAAGCCGGAAGTCTGGGCATAACGCCGCCGCGCCGCCTACGGCGAGGCGTTTCTCATCCCACTGGCGCGGGCGCGGCGACAAAGACGGAGCGGCAGCCGTTAAAGAACGTCGCCGCTTTCGCGCGCGGCGCTTTAATCCTTCCCGGACTAAGCGAACATTCCTTCGCGGACGTCGTTGAGCGTCGGGAACCCGCTGCGCTGTCTCCGCGTCGTCTCTATATCATATTCGCAGTTCAGAATGCATGGCTCCTCGCCGAGCGAATATACCGGGTCGCCCCAGGTGTCTATCATCGCGCTGTTGCCCGCCATCTGCAGATGTTTGTAGGGGCCGGCGAGGTTGCAGACGAACATGTGCGCCGAGTTCTCGAGCGCGCGCACGCGGGCGCACATCGTGAAGGCGTCCTTGCGCGGATAAGGCCACGCGGTCGGCACGATGAACAGCTCCGCGCCGAGGCCGAGCGTCATGCGGCGAAAGAGCTCCGGGAAGCGTATGTCGTAGCATATCGCGAGGCCGACCTTGCCGAACTCGCCCGTGTCCACTACGACGGCCTTGTCTCCGTGAGTGAAGGAGTCGGCCTCGTGCCCGTAGCAGGAAAAGAGGTGTATTTTGTGATATTCCGCTATGTCGTTGCCGCGGCGGTCGAATAGTATGCTGGCGTTGAAGAGCTTGTCACCGCGTTTTTCGGCGAAGCTGCCGCAGTGGATGTATGCTCCGAGCGCGCGCGCCTTCTCGGATATGCGGCGCATCAGCGGGCCGTCCTTTTCCTCGGCGAAATCCCATATCGTCCTGTAGCTCAGAAGGCCGACGTTCCACAGTTCCGGCAGCACTATCAGGTCGGCTCCGGCGCACGAATCTATAAGCCCCATCACGCGGCCAACGAGCGCTTCGCCGCCGTCCTTTTCCTTAGGCGATATCTGGAGCTGTATAAGAGATATTTTCATGACTATCCCCCATTTTATAAAAACTATCGTTATCCTATATCGTTTCCGGCGCGTTTGCAAGCCCCGTGCGCGGCCGCGAGGCTATTCCGTCACGCCCGTCCTGTGCACCGTTATCACGCCGGAGGCGGATTTTTTCACGCGCATGCTGACTGAGGAGGCGCGCTCGTATTTTTCGTTTCCGGCCTCGGAGACCGTCGTCCTTATGTAATAAGCGCGGACAGCGCCGCCGTCCTCCGTCACGAAGGGCGCGACGCGCGGTATCCCGGCCGCGCCGGCGCGCTCGCTGAAGGAATCGGGATAATGAAGGTCGTAGCAGGCGCATTTTATGACGTAGCGCGGATTTTCGGCGCGCAGAGCGTCGAATATGCCGTCGGGCACGTCCGGAGTAGGGTCGTCCGCCGGCGCGGCGTCGGGCGAAAATCCGCCGGAGGCGGCTATCTGCGCGGCGTTGGCCGCAAACCAGGCCTCAGCCGCCGCCGAGGCCTGGGCCGAGACGTTTCCTATGCGGAGCGCGCGGGCCGCCTCCGCCCTTTCCTCCGCCAGCCGCAGCGACGAATCGAGGGCGAGCGCCAGCAGTGAGAGCAGAGCCGTCGAGGCGGCGAGGACGTATATCAGCGTGAAGCCGCGCTTTTTACGCGGCCAGGCGCGGAGCTCAGCCCTGCCGGCGGCGAAGTTTTTCAAGAGCGATTTTTGCTGCGGCGAACTCGGCTTCTTTTATTGAGGGCCCCCAGGCTTCGGCGGAAAGTCCGCCACCCGCCGTGAGTCCGACTTTGAAGCTGCTGGCGTGCTCCGGGCCGCGCCGCTCGAGCAGTTTGTAGACTGGGGCTGACTCGCCGGATCCCTGCAAAAGCTCCTGAAGCTCTGTTTTCGGATCCTTTTCCATGACCGGCGCGGCGGCCTCCTCCTTAGTGTCGAGGAAGCGCGAGACCACGCCGCGCGCGGCCTCGTATCCGCCGTCGCGGAAGACGGCGCCGAAGACGGCCTCGACGCAGTCCGCCGCCATCGAGCCGGTGGGGGTTTTAATACTTTTCCCTAGGCGTATGAGCGGTTTCAGCCCGTTGGCCGAGGCCCAGTCGTTAAGGCTGTTTTTGCAGACGAGGCGCGCGCGCAGCCGCGTCATCTCGCCTTCGCTGAAATCCGGGTAGGCGGAGAAGAGCCGCTCCGAGGTGAACAGTTCAAGCACGGCGTCGCCTAAAAACTCGAGCCGCTCGTTGTAGGACGAGCCGTTTTCGTTCGCGTAGGAAGAATGGGTCAGCGCCTCAGTCAGAAGCGCCGCGTCCTTAAATTCGTAACCCAGCTTTAATTGAAAGGCGCGAAGTTCTTCTTCGCGCCTTTTGTCGTTCTTCATTGATGTGCGCTATTTAAGGCTCTCTATCGCGAGGACTCCGTTGTGTCCGCCGAAGCCGAAGCTGTTGATGAGCGCCTTGTCCACCTTCGCGTTCACCGCCTTGTTCGGCACGACGTTGAGCGCGCATTCGGGATCCGGCGTCTCGAAGTTTATCGTCGGGTGGACGACGCCGCGCTCGAAGGCGAGCAGGGCGGCTATCGTTCCGACGGCGCCGGCCGCGCCGAGGGCGTGTCCTATCATCGACTTCGTGGCCTGCACCATGACTTTATCGGAGGCGTCGCCCATGAGACGCTTTATCGCGGCGGTCTCCATCTTCTCGTTGAGAGGCGTTGAGGTGCCGTGCGCGTTGATGAGGTCTACCTCTTCAGGTTTCCATCCGGCCTTGCGCACCGCCATCGCCATCGCGCGGTAAGCCCCGTCTCCGTCGGGCGACGGCGCCGTTATATGGTGCGCGTCGCACGAAAGCCCGTAGCCTTTGACCTCCGCGTAGATGTGAGCGCCGCGCGCCTTCGCGTGCTCATACTCTTCAAAGACGAGGATTCCAGCGCCCTCGCCTATGACGAAGCCGTCACGGTCGAGGTCGAACGGACGCGAGGCGTGCTTCGGGTCGTCGTTGCGGCACGAGAGCGCCTTGAGCGAGCCGAAACCGGCGGTAGCGAGGGGCGATATGGCGGCTTCCACTCCGCCCGTTATCATGACGTCGGCGTCGCCGCGCACGATGCAGTTGTAAGCCTCGCCCATGCTGTGTATCGAGCTGGCGCAGGCTGTGACGACGGCCATGTTCGGCCCCTTCGCTCCGAGGCGTATGCCTATGTAGGCGGCGGGCATGTTCGTTATCATCATCGGCACCATGAACGGGCTGACGCGGCTCGGCCCCTTCTCGTAGAGCAGGCGGAAGTTTTCTTCTATAGTGTTGATGCCGCCCTCTCCGCTTCCGACGTAGACTCCGAACATCTCAGGGTCGAGCGCGGCGACGTCGAGTCCCGCGTCGGCGACTGCGAGGTCGGCACCGGCGGCCGCGAAGTGCAGCACGCGGTCGGTGCGGCGCACCTCTTTCTTGTCAAGCCAGTTCTCGGGGTTGAAGTTCTTGACCTCGGCGGCTATCTTTATGTTGTGCTTCTCTGTGTCGAAAAGAGTTATGTAATCTACGCCGTTCTCTCCGCGCTCGAGCGCGTTCCAGAACTCGTCTTTTCCGATTCCGATCGGGGTTACGGCACCGCAGCCCGTGATTACCACTCTTCTGTCATTCATCGGCGTCATAGGTTCCCTCCCTGGAAGAAGGGGGACTACACCACAAAATGCAGCCCCCCGGTTGACTCAGCTGATATTAGTCCTCGACTCCGAGCTTGCCCTTTACGTACTCCATGGCCTCTCCGACGGTGGTGAGCTTCTCTGCGTCCTCGTCGGGGATTTCGATGTCGAATTCCTCTTCGATGCCCATGATGAGCTCGACGATGTCGAGCGAGTCTGCGCCGAGGTCCTCGACGAACGAGGCTTCCGGCTTGATCTGATCCTCTTCGGCGTTGAGGCGGTCCATTACGATTTCCTTAAGCTTCTGCTGTACTTCTTCCATTTTCATTGCAAATCTCTCCTTTGGGATATTGGTAGTCTTGGTGTTTTTATACAAAAAGTCTTTTTCAGACTTTTTCTCTTTTCTAGCGCATCGTTATGCCGCCGTCTACGGCGAGCGTCTGCCCCTGTATGTACGCGGCCCCCTCGGATACGAGGAAGGCTACGGCCTCCGCGACGTCCTGCGGGGAGCCGGGACGTCCGGCCGGTATGCTCGCGATGAACTGCGACTTCACGTCGTCGGAGAGCACGGCTGTCATGTCGGTCTCGATGAAGCCCGGAGCCACTGCGTTGACCGTGACGCCGCGCGAGGCAACCTCGCGCGCGAGGCTCTTGACGAAGCCTATCACTCCGGCCTTCGCCGCAGCGTAGTTGCACTGCCCCGGGCTTCCCTGAAGGCCGTTGACCGACGATACGGCGACTATGCGGCCCCAGCGCCCCTTGAGCATCGGGCGCACGGCCTCTTTCGCGCAATAGTAAAGCGAGCTGAGGTCGGTTTTTATAACGTCGTCCCAATCGGCGTCTTTCATGCGCATGAGAAGATTGTCGCGCGTGACGCCGGCGTTGCAGACGAGGATGTTTACGGGGCCGAGCTTTTCCGCGGCGGCCTTGAACATTTCTTTGACTTCCGCCGCGTCCGAGACGTCGGCCTTTACGGCGAAAGCTTCGCCGCCGGCGGCCGTTATCTCGTTCACGACCTCGTTCGCCGCTTCCTCGGAACGGCTGTAGTTCACCGCCACAGCGCAGCCGCGTCTGGCGAGCTCGAGAGCTATCGCGCGTCCTATGCCGCGCCCGGCGCCCGTTACGAGCGCAACCTTTTTATCCGGCATCGCGCGCGCTCCTCAGATAGTCCGCCGCAGCCACGAGTTCCTGCGAGTCGGAGACGGAATAGGGCCTCTTGCCCTTGCATATCTTTCTGACAAGGCCGGAGAGGACGCTTCCGGGGCCGAGCTCTATGTAGCCCTCGACGCCCTCCTTCTCCATTTCAAGTACCGACTGCGACCAGAGGACCGGCGAGTAGGTCTGTGTGTAGAGCGCATCGCGCACGGCTCCGACCTTTTGGACGGCGCGGGCCGTCGCGTTGGCTATTATCGGGAATTTCGGGTCGTGCCACTCTATCTGGGCGAAGGCTTCTTTAAGCTCGTCCGCGACGGGGCGCATGAGGGCGCAGTGGAACGGGGCGCTCACGCGCAGAGGGACGACCTTCGCCGTATATTTCTGCTCGATGAGCGCGACGGCGCGGGCTACGGCTGTAGCGTGCCCGGATATGACTATCTGCTTCGGCGAGTTGATGTTGGCGGCCTGGCAGACTTCGCCCTGAGCAGCCTCGCTGCATATCTCGCTCACTTCGCCGAGCTCGAGGCCTATTATCGCCGCCATCGAGCCGACTCCGAGAGGCACGGCGTCCTGCATGAGTCTGCCGCGCTTATGGACGAGGCGCACTCCGTCGGCGACGGAAATGGCTCCGGCGGCGACGAGCGCCGTGTATTCTCCGAGGCTGTGACCGGCCATGCACACCGGCTCCACGGCGGTGCCGAGCTCCTGCTCGAGCGCTCGGAACATCGCGACGCTGACGGTGAGTATCGCAGGCTGGGTTATCTCTGTATGAGCGAGCTGCTCCGGCGTGCCGTTGAATATTATGTCGCTCAGCGAGAAGCCAAGAGCTTCGTCCGCTTCGTCAAAAATCCTTTTCGCCGCGATATATTTATCGCAGACGTCCTTCCCCATTCCGGGGCGCTGCGCGCCCTGCCCGGGGAATATCATCGCATATTTCATCTGACGTATCTCTCCGATTCTGAAAGGATGGAATTCATCTCTGTTACGACGCTTTCTATGATGGAAGCTGCAGGCTCTATCGCTTTGACGAGCCCGGCGGACTGGCCGGACATGAACGAGCCCATGTCCGAATCTCCTTCGACCACGGCGAGGCGCAGCTTGCCTGCGCCGAGGGCTTCGAGTTCCGAAGCCGGGGCGTTTCCGGCCTCAAGCTCCTCGAACTGTTTGGTGAATTTATTTTTCAGAGCGCGGACCGGGTGCCCGAGCGAGCGTCCTGTGACTACGGTCGCCCTGTCGTTCGCTTTGATTATCTTTTCTTTATAATTGACGTGCGCGTTGCACTCAGAGGCACAGACGAAGCGAGTGCCCATCTGGACGCCGCTCGCGCCGAGCATGAAGGCCGCCGCCATGCCGCGTCCGTCCGCGATGCCGCCCGCCGCGATGACAGGGATCTTAACCGCGTCGGCTACCTGCGGCACGAGGTTCATCGTCGTCGTCTCTCCTATATGCCCGCCGGACTCCATGCCCTCGGCGACCACCGCGTCGGCTCCCTGCTTCTCCACGCGCTCCGCGAGAGCGACGGCGGCGACGACCGGAATGATTATCGTGCCAAGCGGTTTGAGGCGCTCGATGACCTTGCCTGGCTGTCCCGCCCCGGTCGTAACGACAGGGACGCGGTATTTCGCCGCGAGCTCCAGCGCGTCGCCCGCGGTCGGCGACATAAGCATTATGTTGAGGCCGAACGGCTTGTCGGTGAGGGTCTTTATCTTCTGAAGCTGCTGCTCAAGAAGTTCTGGCGGCATATTCGCCCCCGCTATGATGCCGAGGCCTCCGCCGTTGCTGACGGCCGCGGCGAGGTCCGCATCCGCGACCCAGGCCATGCCGCCCTGGATTATCGGGTATTTGATTTTCAGAAGTTTGGTGATGGCGTTGTTTTCAAACATTGCAGATCCGCTCCTTACGCTTCATACAACAGCGCGCCCAGCGTCATACCGGCGCCGAAAGCCATAAAGAGAACCTTTTCGCCGCTTTTGATGCTGCCGGATTTCATAGCCTCGTCCAGCGTCACCATCAATGAGGCGGCCGACGTGTTGCCGTATTGTTCAAGATTCATGAGAGTGCGCTCCGTGGAAACTCCGAGGCGCTTGAAAAGGCTGTCTATTATGCGGGTGTTGGCCTGGTGCAGCACCCAGAAGCCTATCTCCGCCGGCTCGACGCCCGCTTTTTCGCAGAAGCTTTTTATAAATGGAGGAAGGTGGACGTTGACGAACTTGAACACCTCCGCCCCGTGCATACGGAGAACCGGATTATCGCGGCCTTCTTCCTTGTCTATCGTTATGAGGCGGTACTTCGAACCGTCGGCCTTGACCTCGCCGGCCGCGAAACGGGGGCCGCCGTCCTCGGAGCGCGTTAGCACGGCCGCGCCGGCGCCGTCGCCGAAAAGTATGCAGGTGCTGCGGTCGCTCCAGTCGAGCACGTCTTCAAAATCCTCCGAGCCTATGACGAGGACGTTTTTCCACACGCCGCTCGCGATGCCGGTGACGGCGGTCAGCATGGCGGTAAGGCTTCCTGTGCAGCCGGCGAGCACGTCGTATGCTCCGGCGTTGACCGCTCCGAGCATGCCCTGGATCTTGGCGGCCGTGCTCGGGCAGACCGTGTCGGGCGTATTGGTGGCCAAGATCACGAGGTCGAGCTCCGAGGCGTCAATTCCCGCGTCCTCAAGCGCGGCGAGCCCCGCCTTGTACGCGAGGTCGCTGCATTTCACGCCCTCGCCGGCGAAATGGCGCTTCCGTATGCCTGTGCGCGTCACTATCCATTCGTCGCTCGTGTCGAGAATTTTTTCAAAGTCAAAATTCGTCATTACCTTCTCGGGAATATATTTCCCCGTTCCGGCGATTCTGACAGGAAATCCGCTAATCATCGTTACCCTCCGCGCCTTTCGCTATTTCGTTCTGAATTCTCTCAACGCCGTTGCGCCGTATAAAATTCGCTCCGCTCGTTATCGCGTTGGCGATCGCGTTCGCGCTTGAACGGCCGTGGACCTTCACGACGCTGCCGCATACGCCGAGCACCGGCGAACCGCCGTACCGCTCCCAGTCGAAGCGTCCCATTATGCGCTTCATGGCCGGAAGCATAAAAAAGCATCCGATCTTCGGAAGCATGTGGTGTTTGTATTCTTCTTTGAGCTGGCTCTGTATAAGTTCTCCGAGCCCTTCTCCGAATTTGATGACGACGTTGCCCGTGAACCCGTCGCAGACGACGACGTCGGATATTCCGTTCGGGATGTCCTTGCCCTCGGCGTAGCCCTGAAAGTTGAGCTTCGTCTGCTCGATCAGCGCCCGCGCCGCGGAGATGACCTCGTCGCCCTTAGTCGCCTCCTCGCCGTTGCTGAGCAGGCGGACGGATGGATTCTCGACGTTTCTGAAAAGTTTCATATATATGGAGCCCATCTGGGCGAACTGCAGAAGGTTCACCGGCTTGCAGCGCACCGTGCCGCCGACGTCCATCAGCAGAGTGCAGCGGTTGAGCACCGGCAGCACCGCGCCGAGCCCCGGGCGGTCTATCCCTGGGATGCGTCCGAGCAGAAGCACGGCGCCAGCCGCTATCGCCCCGGTGTTGCCGGCCGAGACGATGCCGTCCGCTTCGTGCGAGCGAACCATGTTGAAGCAGACGACGAGGCTCGATTTCTTTTTTCTGCGTATCGAGAGCGACGGCGAGTCGCTTCCCGTTATCACCTCGTCGGTGTGGACTATGCTGAGCCTCGAACGGATCGAAGGCTCGGCAGTCTCTATTATCGGCTTGATCCTTTCGCTGTCTCCAGCCAGCGCGACCGAAAGATCCGGATCCTGGCGGCAGGCCTGTATCGCGGCCTTGCAGGGCTCCTCGGGGGCGTGGTCCCCGCCCATGGCGTCAAGTGCAATCAGCATTTCTCGTCCCCCATTTTCTCGTTATTGTGAGGCTCTATCGCGGCGACGACGAAACGCCCTACGAATATCTCACGTTCGCCAATTTTTGAGTGAACGCTCACCACGTATTTGTTGCCTTTGTGCGTGCCGACCTTCGAACGCGCGATTATCCTTTCGCCGACATATGCCGGCTGGCAGTATTTGAGCCGCGCGGCGGCGGTGACGACCATTTCCGCGTCTATCGTCGCGATGGCGAGCGAAGCGGCCTGCGCGTAGATGTAGTAGTCTCCGACCATGTCCGTAGTGCGAAAGGCCATGTCCGGAGTCGCCGTTATCGCGGAGAGCGCCCAACTGTTGGGCTCGAGACCGAGAAGCTCGCCTACGACCTCGTCGTCGCGCAGCGACTTCAGACGGCTCGATGCGTGCTCCGCCATCGCGCGCGTCCTCTCGCGGAGCTCAGGTATCGCGAGCAGGCCGCGGTCCAGCCTTACGGTGCTGAGGCTGACCCCGAGCTTAGAGGATATTTCCTCGTCGGTGAGCAGGGGGTTCGTCTCTATCAGTTTTAAGAGTTGGCTGTGACGCCGCTTTCTGCTTTCTGAGCGCATTCTATTCTCCTAAAAACAAGCTCGTCTTATGAGCTGGTCTTAACAGCAGACAAGATATTATATGCGGGCGGAGTTGTCAATACCGTTCCCTATATTTTCTGCAAGGATTTTTTTAATTTTCCGTTTCCGGTATGGCGGGCGAAAGGATAAAAGAAGCGCGGCGGCGGATAAACCCGCTGCCGCGCGGCGTGAGTCTCTGAAAAAAATTTATTCAGCGGTCTTCTCTTCAGTGATTTTGAGAACCTGACGGCCCTTGTAGAAGCCGCAGGCCGGGCAGGCGCGGTAGGTCTCTATGACTTCGCCGCAGTGTTTGCACGTCGTGAGGCTGGGGGCTTCGAGAGAGCCGAGCCAGTGAGCTTTGCGGTTGTGCGTGCGGGAGTGGGATACTCGCCTTTTTGGAGTTGCCATTGTTTTTTCCCCCCTTAGATCTTCACCGGTACATATTGCCAACTGGGTAATTTTATCACTACTTCCAGTTTTTTGCAGTAATTATTTTATTGATTCTCCATAAATTTTCTCAAAACCTCAAACCTTGGGTCGCCGCCCTCCGTTTTGCAGGAGCACGGTCCTTCGTTGAGGTTCGCGCCGCACGTAGGACACAGGCCGCGGCAGTCCGGCGAGCATAGGATCGCGGGGGGGAGCGCCGTTATGAAGGTCTCCCATACCATTTGAGCCAGATCTATCTCGTCCTCCCACGAGTCTAGGAGTATTATCTCCTCGTCCCCGTCCTGCGCGCCTTCGTTTTTTTCGCGAAGCTGCTCGTCGCGGCGCAGCGAGAAAATATACCGGAGGTCGCCTTTCACGCGGCTTCTCGCCGGCTCGAGGCAGCGGGCGCACGGCGCTTCGACCTCCGTCTCCACGGCGACCTCTGCGACGACGCGCCCCTCGGAGCGGAAGGCGGTCACTCTCACCTTAAGCTCCGAGAGCGGCGTATATATCTGATCCCAATAGTCTATCGGCCTGTCGAGAGGCAGAGTGAACTCGTCCTCGTAAGGCGAACCGTCGCGCGGGACGGCGGCGAGGACGAGCCTGCATTTCCAGTTATTGGGAGCAGACGTGAGATATTCGGGCATTTCCTACTTGCCGGCTTCCTCCACGCACTTCTTGGTGTCGCGCGCTATAGCCATCTCTTCGTCGGTCGGGACGACCATGACGGTGACTTTCGAGTCGGGGGCGCTGATGACGACTTCTTTGCCGCGGCAGTTGTTCTTTTCCGCGTCGAACTTGATGCCCATGAACTCCATGTCCTTGCAGACGGCCTCGCGGAAGGTGATGCCGTTCTCGCCGATGCCGGCGGTGAAGACGACCACATCGACTCCGCCCATCTCCGCGGCGTAGGAGGCTATGTACTTCTTGACGCCGGTGATGAGGATGTCCTGAGCTATCTTGGAGCGCTCGCAGCCCTTTTCGGCGGCTTCTTCGACGTCGCGGAGGTCGCTCGAAACGCCGGAGACTCCGAGGAGGCCGGACTTCTTGTGTACGACTTCGCTGACCTTCTCGGCGTCGCCGAGCTTCTCCATAAGCGTGATCATGACGAGCGGGTCCACGTTGCCGCTGCGCGTGCCCATGAGAAGGCCTTCACCGGTGCCCATGCCCATCGACGTATCGACGCATTTGCCGCCGTCCACCGCGGTGATGGAGCTTCCGTTGCCGAGGTGGCAGGTCACTATCTTGAGGTCCTTTATGTCCTTGCCGAGTATTTCGGCGGCTCTGTGGGCGACGTAGCCGTGGCTCGTGCCGTGGAAGCCGTAGCGGCGGATGCGGTCCTTCTCATAATACTCGTAGGGAATGCCGTAGATGTAGGCCTTGGGCGGCATCGTCTGATGGAAGGCCGTGTCGAAGACGACGACGTTCGGCTTGTCGGGGAGGACGTCCATGACGGCCTTGAGGCCCATGAGGTTCGCGGGGTTGTGCAGCGGCGCGAGCGGGATGACCTCTTCGATGCCTTTGACGACTTCGGGCGTGACGAGGACGGACTTCGTGAACTTCTCTCCGCCGTGGACTATGCGGTGGCCTGTCGCGCCGAGTTCGTCGAGGCTCTTGAGCACGCCGAACTCGGGATCGACGAGGATGTCGAGGACGTACTTGATCGCCGCCGAGTGGTCGGGGAAGGGGACTTCGCGCGTTACGGCGTCGAGGCCGGTCTTCGTGTGCTTGATGCGCGAGCCTTCGATGCCTATGCGCTCGACGAGGCCCTTGGCGAGGACCTTCTCTCCGTCCATGTCGATGAGCTGATACTTCAGCGAAGAGCTTCCGCAGTTGAGAACAAGGATTTTCATTAGAACTGGATTGCCTCCCTTAAATTATCGCACCGCCGCTGTGTTATCCTATAAAGGAAAGGACGGTGAAAAACTTTATGCTATATCCCGTAATCGGGATCGTCGCCGAATACAACCCCTTCCACAAAGGGCATCTGCTGCATATCGCCAAGGCCCGCGAAGCGTGCGGCGCGTGCGCCGTAGTCGCGGCGCTCTCGTCGGACTTCGTCCAGCGCGGCGAGCCCGCGCTCGCCGACAAATGGACGCGCGCCGAAGCCGCGCTCGCATGCGGAGCCGATCTGGTTCTTGAGCTTCCCGCCGTCTTCTCGGCCCATAACGCCGGCGTCTTCGCGAACGGCGCTGTGGACATACTCGCCGCAGCCCGCGCCGTCACGCACATTTCGTTCGGCGCTGAAAGCCCGGACTGTCTGACAGACGGTATCGTTGATATGATACTCGAAGAGCCCGAGCCTTTCAAGCAGTCGCTGAAAAAACATCTCGAAGAGGGACTGTCCTTCGTCGAAGCGCGCGCTCGCGCCGCGGACGAACTGATCCCCGGCAGCGGGCGCGTGCTCGCAGGCAGCAACAACACGCTCGCGCTCGCCTACATGGCGCGTATAAAGAAAAAAAATTACGCGCTCGCGCCGCTTCCGGTAAAACGCGCGGGCGCGGCCTACAACAGCGCGGAGCTTGAGGAAATATCGAGCGCGACGGCGATCCGCGCCGCGCTGCGAGACGGCAGGACGGAAGATGCGCTCGCCGCCGTTCCCGAACCTTCGGCACGGATCATAAAACGCGAACTCGAAGCCGGGCGCTTATGCATAAACTACGAAAATTACTGGAGGCTGCTGCGCGCCGCTCTGCTCCGCTCGTCGCCGGAGGAGCTGCGCGCGCTCGCCGAAATCTCGGAGGGCATAGAATACAGGCTGCGCGAGGCCGCGCTATCCGCGCGGAGTTTCGAGGAGTGGACGGACGCCTGCACCTCGAAGCGCTACCCCGCGGGGCGCATCCGCCGCGCCGCCGTACACATCGCGCTCGGCTTCGGCCACTGGTTCAACCGCGCGGCGCAGCGCCTCGGCCCTCCGTACATAAGGCCGCTCGCGATGAACGGGACGGGGCGCGCGCTTCTGCACGAAATGAAAAAAAAAGCCGCGCTCCCGATAGTCACGACCTATGGACAGGCGGCGCGCGTCTCGCCATACGCCGCCGAGTGCGCGAGATTCGAGCAGCTAACCTGCGAGCTGTGGGAGGAGCTCGTGCGGTGCGGGCGCTTAGGCGAAGAGCACAAGCGCCGCGTGATCATGCTCTGACGGCGCGCCGCCCGCACTGGACGAAAATGGGGAGGCCGCGAAGGTCTCCCCGTTTCCGTAAATTTCACAAAAATCAGCCGCTTATGCGGCCGCCGGTATAATCATTTAACTAACAACACGTAATGATTGGATTTGCCGTCGTTCCGCGCTTTGACGCCGCGCGCAGTCCGCGTGAGCGGACATTGAAAATCTTCGCAGAGCGCGGCTGACGCCCGATGAGACTGGACGGGCCCCGCCGGGTACGTTTCACGGCGGACGCGGAATCACGCGGCTTTTGATTCACGGGCGCCGCGGTATTTGAATACGCCGGATGCCTAGCCAAGCCGGTCATTACAACCCTTTGTTATCTTTTATAAGTTAAATAATTATAATTTCAGCCCGTTCGCGGAACGATAGCAGCCGCGCAAATCTCACGCGCGGCCAGTTCGTCGGAAGCTTCACGGGGCAGAAGGATTCCCCCGGTCAGAAGCGTTTGCGGCCCGCGCGCGACGCGGCGAAGAACGCAACTGCGGCAAGCGCCGCCATGCCGCCGCCGAAACCGCCGCAGCCCACGCCGTCCCTCTCCGGCGCGCAGTAGGCCTTTATGCAGAGGTATCCGCGCTCCCCCATAATCTCCCAAATTTCGCCGTCGGCTGAATACAGGGACTTGCCAGGATTGTTCACGGCTTTCTCTGAATAATCATCTGCCGCGTATTCATAGGCGAGCGGAAAGTTGTAGCCCGGCGTCGTGAGCTTTAGGACGACCGAAAATTTTTCGCCCGCCATGACGTAAACCGGCGACGGAAGCTCAGGCCGCATATAGCCCGGAAGCTCCGTCACGCCGCTCACCGAGGCGGCGGTCCCGCGCGGCGAGCCTTCCGCAAGCCCTGTCTCGACCGCCGCCTCGTAGCTCGTGCCCGGGGCGTTCGCCCAGAAGCTGGCTGCGCTTATCCGTCCGCCGCGCTTCGCGGTGAATACGTTCGCGCCACAGGCCGTCTCGGACTCCAGGCCGAAGCTGCGGACGCTGCCGAGCGGGTCGTACTCATAGACGTCCTCCGCGGCCGCGTACCAGCCTGCGACGAATACGCACGCGTCGGAGAACGAGCCCTCTTCGTAAGAAACGTAAAAATATCCGTCTCCGTGGGCGCCGCAGGGACCGCTGCCGTAGCTGTTGCGTATCAGCCAGGCGCCGTTGTTGTCAGGCACTTCGCCGTTTTTCGCTCCGACAAAATTCTCTCTCGGATAACCGTCGTCCCATCCGACTATCGCGACGGAGTGGTTGACCGCCGACGGCGCAGGACTTCGTCCAGGAACATCGAAAAATCGGCGTCTTTCAAATACGACATATCTTGCGGAGCCGGAGCCGCCCCGCGCGGAACGACAGCGGACGACCCGGCATCCGACATGACATCCGCGCCGCGCGCTTCGTTCCGCGCGCTCACACGCCATCTGATAAAATCCGGATTGAGCGGCGCTGGCGTAAAAGCCTCCGACGCTGAGGCCGGGAGGGCGAATATAAGCAACAAAAACACAAAATATCTTTTCATCCAAAACTTCCGTGCCAACAAATCGCGTACATTATACACTACGCGATACTGCGCGCCGCGCCCACATCCGCCGGACGTCATAAAAAACGCCGTACTTCAAAAGTACGGCGCGCGAGAGACTACATAGCTTATTATTTTGAGCAAGTATTACAAAGATATACCGACCGATAACTAGAGAATAAAATTCAAATTACCTAAAGACCGCCGGTGATCTGCGATACTATATCGGACGAAGCCTTTTCGACCGCTTTGCGCGTCGCCTCCTCCCGCGTACCGCCGGCAGCCTTCGCCGCGGACATTCCGTCAAAGACATACTCCCCAGAGGCGGCGGAGACGATCTGCATAGTCATTGATACGGACGCCGTGAAAGTGCCGAAGGCGTTCATATCAGCGCCGTTGTCCGTGATATTGCCGCAGAATAGATACTGCACCTTCTGAATGCGCGCAAGCGAAGCCGCACCGCCGTCCAGCATCTCGCGCTGCTTCCGCGTCAGATTCGACGCGCTTATCTTCTTGAAACCAGCGGCGCGCAGTTCACGGCGAAGTACGCTCTCCGCGAAACGCGAAAACCTGTCCGCGACCGCAACGTTTACGTCGCCCTCCACCCAATAGCCGCCGCTGACTGTGACCGCGATACGGCTGTCGAGAGGGACGGCGGCTGCAAACACAACGTACGACGGCGCACATACGAAAAGCGTCAACGCCATCATAATCAGCAGCAGTTTCCCCAAAACCTTCATCATGTATCCCGTCAGTTAAATTCGCGACGTTTCTCTTCCATCGCCGCGTCGATGTCGAATCCGCCGGCACCGCCGTAGTCGTCGGCCGCATACTTCAATTCTTTCCAATTTGACGGCGCGCGAGAAACGAGCGCACCCCGACGCGGGACGCATCCTTTTATGATCTTTCCGGTCGAATAGCCAGTATCGACGGAGGTTATCTGGAACATGCAAAGATAATTCTTCTCAACCCCAAGCTCCGTCCCGTCGAAGTCACGTATCACCTCTCCACGGCGATACGCCACGAACCTGTCGCCCTTCTTGACGCTGCTGTTGGCGCTGCCGAGATTGCACATGACTTCCTTCGTTGAAGCGGAAAGCACGCGGTACGCGCCGCTGTCGCCGAGCAGCTTATCCTGAAGCTCATAAACGATTTTGGTAACGGCCTCAAAAGTGGCCTGAGAAAGCAGTCCGCCGGCCTTGCCTGCGCCAAACCCGCCGTAAGCCGTAGCGATGCCGCCCTGCGTCTGGTTCGCGACGCCGGTCTGACGCAGAGTAGCGACCACCTCGCTCGTCGTAGTGTCGATAAGCCGAACGTCCAGCGTAACGTGAGCCTCCTCCGACGCTACCGCCACCCCGCCGAGGAACGGCACCGGGACAGGCACCGCCCCGCCGCTTGCCTGGTAGTGGTACTGAGTGATTGCTCCTGCGATAAGATACTGCGCGGCCTTGATATGCGACATCTCGACGCTGGCCAACTCGTCAGTAAGCCCCTGAGCCGACATTCTCTGTTCCTGTGCGACAGAATCCAGATGCGCGCGCTCCACGACGGAAAACGCAGGAATCTTAGCCAACTCGCCCGACATCATATCCTGAATGGCGCGTGCCGGAGCCGCCGCGTTGGAATTGTCGCGGAAATCCATAACGGCAATACGGATGCGCTCGCGCCCGGCCGCTTCAAGAACAGACGGATAAACGGCCCAAAACGCTACAAATGTCAGAAGAAAAACAAACTTGCGTAAAAACGACACGAGAAGCCACTTCCTATCTAAAATTATTAGAAATTCCTACAATAATAAAAAACTGCAAAGCGCGCCGCCGCAGACCGAAAGCAAAGCGGCGCGCGTAAGACCGCCGAAGTATCCTAACGTTTGCGCTCCTTCCGCAAAACCATGAAAAGCCCCGCAATCGCAAGCAGACCGCCGAAGCCGAAGCCCGCGTTGCATCCGCCGCCACCGCCCGAACCGCCGGTCGAAGGCTGTTCGGGCTCTGCCGGTTCTTCCGGCGTCTCTCCGCCGCCCGTACCGTTGACGATGAACTTCATGCCGTCGTCGGTGAAATAAGCGTCCGTAACGCCAGAAGCCGCGGAGTAATCTACTGCAATAGAGGCAAAATTATGCACCGGCTGTTTAAATTCAAGCGCCGTGGCCTCCGCGCCCCACGCGCCGGTCACTGTGATTCTCTTCACGTCGGTGTCAAGCGTCGTAAGTTTCACGGCCGTGTTATTTGCAAGCTGAATCTCGTCGAAATATCTGACTGTTACTTTGTCGGTTTCAGACGACATATCTGCCCTGACGTTGTCGAGTACAAGCACGCTGTCGCCTAGGACGGAGTCGGTGTAATCAGAAGTGATTATATTATCAAAGGTGTCGTTTGAATATTCCTGCCTCCAACCCTGTCCAGAGATTTCACCACAGCCCCATTTCAAATCTGTTACATCCATATTCTTCAAGGCAAGCCGCACGTTTCCGACTGTACTGGAGGCATTCTCTCCCATAACACCGCCTCCACAGTAAACTACGCCCTCTGTAAGCCCCCTAAAGGTTTCATTCCCGCTTATTATTATTTCAGAATTGCCTTTTATTCTGCTTTCAGCTCTGCCTTGATAATGCACAATAGTTTCTGCATCCTCTTGCCTAACTGAAGTAGAAAGCCCCCCACCATACACATGTAGAGAATGTTTTCCTGTTCCATCAAAACTAATATCGGATATTTCCGCATATGAATTTTCGATTTCCGCAATAGCGTTATATTCATCAGACCAACAATTTGCGTCAGCACCCATCCATATACTCAAATATCCGTCGTAAGTCCCTTTTGAGGCCACGGCAACGTCTCTGACAATAACTCGGCTCTCGCCATGTACTTTGTAAGAGGCACCTCTTATAACCTGGTCTTCTGGCCATGAATGATCTGAGACACCAATGCTGGCAACCTTAATAGTGCCACCGACCCCATATTTGTCGACGAAACCTGAACCATTAGTGACAGTAGCACCAATTACTGATATCTCGCTTCCGCCGCTAATATCCACAGAGGAATCTCCTGCTTGAATCAATTCCACACCATTAAAATCGCTAGCCTCAAGCGATATAGACGCATCACCGTCAATATTAACATTCTTAGAAGAAAAGGCACCAAGAAGGAAGTCTGACGATATAGCGCTATCGTGGGATTGTTTTATGTTGCTCACGACAAGTTCCTTGCGCTCCGATGATATGGTGTTGTCGTACCCCACGTAATGCTCATCATCCTCCGAAAAGACATGGAAATTAAACCATGCGTAACCGCTACCGACGGTAGAAAGCGTTATATCATGCATATTATTTAAGCCCCAAACTGTTAGAGCAACGGAATCATCCTGCCCTAGGTCAAGAACCATTTTGCCTCCGCCAGATATTTTCAAGTCTCCATTACCAAATATGTATGGCGGGTCTTCATCCCAGCGCAAAGTCAGACTTGCATCTTCATTTATAAAAATTGAAGAAACCTCATTATCTCCACGATAAGGAGCATCCACACCCCAAATATCATCACCCGTTATCACATACTCGCCTATATCATTGTTCTCGATAAGCGCCGCGTAAGACGGCGCGGTAGCACATAAGAGCAACATCGCCAACATCACCGCGCATAATTTTCCGACGACCAAGGCACTTCTACCGCGAATGACTTTCTTCACAACAACGACCTCCTCTAAAAATAAGTACAGCAATATAGAATGCATTCTCAATTATAGCTATTAGCAATATAAAGTCAAATATTATTATCGCTAATATAATATATATAGTTATTTTATTTCTGTTTAACCAGTAAAATAGCTGTGAGCTATAGTTCTTGTATGAGAAACAGAAATCAGAAACTCATCGCAGAACGGATACGTGGGCTTCGTGGCGATAAAACGCAGAACGAGGTAGCCGAACTGCTGCATATCACACAGGCCTACCTAAGCGAAATAGAGAGAGGGAAAAAAGTTCCATCTAAGGCTCTGCTGTTTGAAATCGCAGAGAAATTCAACACAACCGTCAGTTATCTTATCGGAGAGACCAACACGGTCGTATTGCCTGAACTTTTGGACGGTGCAGGCAATTCAGCCCCGACAGCTGTCCCGACTCCTCGTGATGACGACGCAGAGTGCATATTGCTTGGAGTACTGGAATTTAACGATATACTTGAAGCATGCCGTGTAGGAACATTTGTCAAAAAAATGGGGGCGCACATATATGTCCCAATGACAGACATCGGCGAACGTTACAGCGAGTCAAATCTGCCGTTTGTGCTCAAACTCTCCGGTGGGAACAACAGGCTGTTCGGCTTTCCAGATGGCAGCAGAGCCGTTATAAATCCTGAGGATACACTGCACAATTTTGACATAGCGCTTGTATATTACAATGGGGACTTGGCGCTGAAAAAAATTATGAATAAGGATGATGAAATAGAGTTGATTTCTTTCGATGGTTCTAAGATTTACGTGAGCGACGACGAAGTTCTCGACGGAGATTTCAAGATATTCGGCAAGCTGACGTCAGTAACGCTTACCCCAAATCACGGTTTCTAGTTGTTGCATGTGATATGAAACAAACGCCGCGCAGTATCGTATGGCTGCGCGGCAGTTGTTATATTTCTTTCTTCTACATCTCCCTCGGCGGTATCCTTTCCCTCAAACGGCGGTAGACACCGGGGGGGACCATGTCGCGCACTGCTCCGCCGAACTGGAAGGCGGCTTTGATGCCGCGGCTCGACAGATAAGAATATTTCGCGTCGGTGGCGATGAAGAAGGTCTCTATCTCGGGCGCGAGCTGGCGGTTCATCTGCGCGAGCTGGAATTCGTATTCGAAGTCGGAGAGGGCGCGCAGGCCTCGGATTATTATGCGGCTCTGCTGCTGGCGCATGAAGTCCACGAGCAGGCCGTTGAAGTATTTGACTTTGACGTTGGGAAGGTGGACGAGCGCCTCGCGCGCCATTATCTGGCGTTCCTCTTCGCTGAAGGTCGAGCGTTTTTCCGGGTTGACGAGCACCGCGACGATGAGTTCGTCGAAGAGCGCCGCCGCGCGCTCTGATATATAAATGTGGCCGTTCGTTATCGGGTCGAACGAGCCTGGGTAGACCGCTCTGATCATTCGTCTTTCCTCCTGGTGTAAAAGCTGAGCACAGTTCCGCCGTATTTCCTATCTTCGCGCTCCCATTTCTCCGCGTCGAGAGGCGCTGGCTCTTCCTCCTCGGAGCGCTCGAATATCCAGACGCCGCCCGCTGCGAGCAGGCTTTCGTTCGCCTCTATGAGCGCCGGGAGCTCTTCGCCCCAGCCGAGGTTGTAAGGCGGGTCGGCGAAGATTATGTCGAAGCTCTCGCCGCTCTTCGCGAGCTTCGGCACGACGCGGCGCACGTCCGCGCAGAGACATTTTACTCCGTCCGGGACGCTCTTAACAATGGCGGCGTGCCTCCTGCGGTCCGACTCGACGCAGACGACCGGCGACGCGCCCTTGACTCTCGCCGCCGCCGCTATGCGTCCGCTGCCCGAGAAAAGGTCGAGGAAGCCCTTCCCGTGTATGTTGCCGAGTATGTTGAAGAGCGCCAGCATGACTTTGCCGGACGTCGGCCTCATTTCTTTCATAGTCATCCCTCCGCTGACGTTTATGTGAAAAGTATAACGGCGAAGGGCCGCGCTGTATATAGAGAAGGCTGCGGGAAGTTCGCGCGTCGCGGCGGCTCGAGGAAATTTCACGGAGTCTGCGAGCGGCCCCGGCGGTTTGGCGCTCTCGCCGCAGTTTCCGCAGCCGCGCGACGGCGGCGCTGTGCTTCGGCTCTTCCGGCTGGACGCGCCTGCGCGCCGCTCACCTTGCGCCGTGACGTTAACGCCGCGTGGACGGCGGACGATGCGCGCGGATGTGAAAAGAGAGCGCCGCTCCCCGGATTTCGGGAGAACGGCGCTTTCCTGCGGATTTTTCTTTTTTCGCGCGCGTCAGTTCTGCGCCTCGGCGAGCGCTTTGAGCAGCGCGGCGCGCATCGCGGGCGTGCGGTACGGGTGCCCCACGGAGTCGACCTTTATCGTGACGCCGCTGTGGTGCGGCAGGACTTTCAGATAGAAGTGCTGTTCGAAGCCCTCGTCGGCGGTTATCACGAGCAGCAGGCCGACGCCCTCTTCCGAGAGGAACGCCTCGCGGAACACCCAGTGGCCTTTGCCGCCGACGCCCGCGCCTTCGGCTCCGCGTAGAGCGCCGAGCACTTCCTTCACGCTTTTTTTAGTATTCGCCTCGCACTCCATAGGCCATTCCTCCTCTGTCTCCGGCTTCTCCTCGAGCCGGCCTTCTTTGCGTATCACGAGCAGCCACGTGTCTTTGTCCATGGCCTTCCATTTTCTTTCGTATTTAGTGACGTAGGGGCGTTCCGGGTTTTTCACGACGGGCTCGGCGCGGAATGAAGCGCACGATGCGAAGACCTCCGCCGTCTCGTCCGCGTACCAGTCTACGTCGGTCGCGAGCTCGAAGCTCCCGCCCGGTTCGAGCAGATAATTTATGAGCCCCGCGAAGGCCGGCACAGTGACGCGGCGCTGCGCGTGGCGCGCCTTGGGCCACGGGCATGGGAAGTTCATGTAGACCTTCTCCACGCTCTCAGGCGCGAAGCAATAACGCAGCAGGAAGCGCGCGTCGCCGTGCATTATGCGCACGTTCGTCAGCCCCGCGGCGAGCACGCGGCGCGCGCCCTTCGCGGCGCACCACTGGGACACTTCGACGCCGACGACGAGTTTGTCGGGGTTGGAACGTCCGAGGAATTCGAGGAACTCGCCGTTGCCGAAGCCTATTTCGACGAGGACGCGGCCCGAGGGCGACAGTGCCGCCCAGTCGAGCGGCAGCCCGTCGTTCCGCGCGACGATCACTTCGTTAAGGTTCCACCACATTGCGGAGGCCTCCTTTGTCTTTTATCGCGAAGTCCGGCTCCTGCACGAGCTCGAACCATTTTTCAAGCGTCAGCTCCTCGGCGCGCGCCGTCGCGGAAAGGCCGCGCCGCTCCAGGATTTCGAGCGCGCGTTCGCGGTCTATCCCGGCGTAGCCAGCCGTCCAGTTGTTGACGAGAGTCTTGCGCCGCTGCGCGAATGAGCGCGCGAGCAGCGCGCGCCACGTGCGGTCGTTCGCGAGCTCGCGGTTCTTTTCTATCCTTATCTCAATGAGCGCGGAGTTCACGCGCGGCTGCGGACGGAAGGCCTGCGGCGGGACTTTGCGCAGAATTTCCGCGCCTCCCATCGCTTCGACCGTCACGCCGAGCGGCGAGCGCGCGCGGCTGCGCGCCGGGGAGGCGATGCGCTCCGCGGACTCTAGCTGCACCATCAGCAGCATGTAGCTCACGCCGGCGGGGATGAGGTTTTCAAGAAAAGTCCACAAAATCGGCGTCGTTATGTGATACGGGAGGTTCGCGACTATCTTCGTCGGGACTTCGGGAAGTTCAGCGCGGTAGTCGAAGCGCACCGCGTCGCCCCAGAAGAGCCGAAGCCGCCCGTCGTCCGCGGCGATGCGCTCGAGCCCGCCGCGAAGCCGCTCGTCCACCTCGACGGCGTAGAGAGCGCGCGGCTTCGCCGAGAGCAGGCCGCGCGTCAGTATGCCGCCGCCCGGGCCGATTTCGAGAATAACGTCGTCCGCCGCCGGCGCGGCGCGCTTTACCGTGTAGGCGACGACCGATTCGTCTATGAGAAAGTTCTGTCCAATGTCAGTGTTGTGTATGAAGCGTCCTTTTTCCGCCATTCGTCCAACGCCTTCGAGAGAAATTTTTTCGCCGCCGCGAGGCGCGCTCTTTTTATTTTAGCATGAGGCGCGCGAAATTTATCATTGCCGCAAGCTCGCCTTATCGGATAAAATACACTGTGGATTTGCAGGGAGTGAAGGATTTTTATGAAACTGGAGAATATACGCAATTTCAGCATAATCGCCCACGTGGACCACGGAAAGTCTACGCTCGCCGACCGTCTGCTCGAAGCGACGGGGACGATCGAAAAGCGCAACATGAAGGCACAGCTGCTCGACATGCTCGACCTCGAGCGCGAACGCGGCATAACGATAAAATCCGTTCCCGTGCGCATGAACTACAAGGCCGGCGACGGACGCGAGTACGTGCTGAACCTTATCGACACGCCGGGACACGTGGACTTTTCCTACGAGGTCTCGCGCTCGCTCGCGGCGTGCGAGGGCGCGGTGCTCGTCGTGGACGCCTCGCAGGGCGTCGAGGCGCAGACGGTCGCGAACAGCTATCTCGCGGCCGACCTCGACCTCGAGCTCGTGCCGGTGCTCAACAAGATAGACCTGCCCTCGGCGCACCCGGAGCAGGTCAAGAAGGAGCTTGAGGACATAATCGGCATCAACGCCGACGACGCCGTGATGATCTCCGCAAAGACAGGCGAAGGCGTGCCGGAGCTGCTCGAGCGAATCGTGCGCGACATCCCGGCTCCGTCGGGCGACGCCGGCGCGCCTCTCCAGGCGTTGATTTTCGACTCCGTATACGACAATTACAAGGGCGTCATCTGCTACGTCCGCGTCGTCAACGGTACGCTCGAGGCCGGCAAGACGGTGCGCTTCATGGCGACGGGACAGAGCTATCAGCTCGACGAGGTCGGCGTATTCAAACCGGACATGGTGAAGGTCGAGCGGCTCGGCCCGGGCGAGGTCGGCTTCATCTGCGCCAGCATAAAGACGATAGACGAGGCGCACGTCGGCGACACGATAACCGACGACGCTAAGCCGGCGGCAGAGCCGCTCGCAGGCTACAAGAAGGTCAAGCCCGTCGTATTCTGCGGCTTCTACCCCGTCGAGCGCGAGGACATAAACCAGCTCCGCGAGGCCCTCGAAAAATTACAGATAAACGACTCTGCGATAAGTTTCGAGCCGGAGAACTCGGCGGCCTTGGGCTTCGGCTTCCGCTGCGGCTTCCTCGGCCTGCTGCACATGGAGATTGCTAAGGAACGGCTTAACCGCGAGTTCGGCGTAGACCTCGTCGCGACCGCGCCGAACGTCGTATACCAGATAGTGCTGACCAACGGCGACGTGATAGAGGCGCACCGCCCCTCGGACTTCCCCGACCAGGCGCGCATCGAGGAGATCCGCGAGCCTTACATAAAGCTTTCGATATTCATGCCCGAGCAGTTCGTCGGCGCGGCTATGCAGCTCTGCCAGGAGAAGCGCGGGACTTACGCCGGCATGGACTACATCACGCCTGAGCGTGTGCGCCTCACCTACGACATGCCGCTCGCGGAGTTCATCCTCGATTTCCACGACAGGCTGAAATCCTGCACGCGCGGCTACGCCTCGCTCGACTACGAACACATAGGCTTCCGCGCCGCGAACCTCGTCAAGGTAGACGTTTTACTTCAGGAAGAACCTGTGGACGCCTTCTCCTTCATCTGCCACGCCGACCAGGCCTACCACAGAGGACATGCCGTCGTCGGCAAGCTCAAAGAGCTGATACCGCGCCAGCTCTTCGAAGTGCCGGTGCAGGCCGCGGTCGGAAAGAAGGTCATCGTGCGCATGAACATCAAGGCCGTGCGCAAGGACGTCCTCGCGAAGTGCTACGGCGGCGACGTGACGCGGAAGCGCAAGCTGCTCGAAAAGCAGAAAGAAGGCAAGAAGCGCATGAAGCAGGTCGGTCGCGTCTCGATACCGCAGGAGGCTTTCCTCGCCTTCATGGACGTTACGAAATCCGATGACAAATAAATTTAGTCAAACGGATAAAAACACGCAGAAAGCCGCCGCGCGAAATGACGGCGGCTTTTTTTCTGACGCGCGCGGAAGCGGCGCGGCGGGCCGAGCTTCGTGCCGTTCGCTCTACGTCCACGTGCCTTTCTGCGCGCGCAAGTGCAATTACTGCGCCTTCGAGAGCGCGCCGCCGCGCGAGGGGGACTTCGGGCTATGGCTCTCGGCGCTTCGCCGCGAGATAGAACTGCGAAGCGCCGAGCTCGGAAAACTTTCGCTCGATACCTGCTACGTAGGCGGAGGCACTCCGACCGCGCTGCCGCCGTTGATATGGGACGAACTCATAGAAACTCTCGAAAAATCCTTCGATTTCGCGCCCGGCGCCGAAGTGACGGTCGAGGCGAACCCGAACTCGCTGCGCGCCGAACATCTGCTCGCCTGGCGCGAATGGCGTGTGACGCGCGTCAGCGTCGGCGTGCAGAGCTTCGACGGCGCGGAGCTTGAAATGATGGGTCGCCTGCACGGCCCGGCGCAGGCGCGCGACGCGCTCTCCGCGGCGCTCGCGGCGGGCTTTTCCGTCAGCGCCGACTTCATCTTCGGCCTGCCGCACCAGACGCTCGAAAACTGGGCGCGCACTCTGCGCGAGGCGGTGCGCATAGGCCTTTCACACATCTCGCTCTATCAGCTCTCGCTCGAAGAGGGGACGCCGTGGGAAAATCTTCCGCGCGAGACTCTGCCCGACGGCTACGCTCAGTACCGCTGGGCGCAGTGGTATCTCCCGAAGCACGGCTACGAACAGTACGAGGTCGCGAATTTCGCACGCGCGGGCAAGGAGAGCCGCCACAACCTCAACTACTGGCGCGAGGGCGAATATCTCGGCCTCGGCCCCGGCGCGGCGAGCTACATAGACGGCGCGTGGACGAAAAATTTCGGGACGCTGCGCGAATACGCGGATGCGCTCGAAGAGGGCCTTCCGCCCGTGCGCGAGAGCGAGACCCTCGACACCGAGGCTCGCGGACGCGAGGCCGCGGTCCTCGCGCTGCGCACGGCGGAGGGCATAAAGCGCGCGGACTTCGCGCGGCGTTTCGGCGAAGCGGCGCTTTCGCGTATCGAACATATAATGAACGGTTTCCCGAAAAATCTCTACGAATCCGACGGACGCGGAATCCGCCTCACGAAGAGCGGAATGCGCGTCGCGAACCTTATCTGGGAAGAGCTGGTGTAGCGCGGCAAAACGCGGACCCAGCCGCCTGCGGCTGCGCCCGCACGAAATTCCGCCGCATCGTCCGCATTTTTAACATTTTCATATACAATACGTAAAGAACATAAAATAAAGGGAGGAGTTCCCTTGGACGCAGAAATACAGAAAATAATGAGAAACATACCATCGATGGACAAGCTGCTCTCTCTGCCGTGGATCGCGGAGTACGAGGAGCGGCTCGGGCGCGAGACGGTGAAAGCCCTTCTTTCCGGGCTGCTTGCGGCGCAGCGGGCCAAGATAATCAAGGACCGCGACACGGCCTTCGACGCGAACACGGTCGCCGCCGACGCGAAGCGGCTGCTCGCGCGCCGCGCGCGGCACAGCCTGCGCAAGGTCGTCAACGCGACCGGAGTCGTGATACATACGAACCTCGGGCGCTCGCTGCTAGCGAAGGAGGCGGTCGAGGCGGTCAACGAGGTCGCCGGCGCCTACAACACCCTCGAGTATTCGCTCGACGAGGGCGCGCGCGGACAGCGCAACGACCACGTTGAGTGGCTGCTCTGCCGCCTCACGGGCGCCGAGGCCGCGCTCGCCGTCAACAACAACGCCGCGGCCGTCGTGCTCGCTCTCTCCGCACTCGCCAAAGACAAAGAATCGATAGTGTCGCGCGGCGAACTTGTGGAAATCGGCGGCTCTTTCCGCATTCCGGACATAATGGCGCTCTCCGGCACCAGAATGGTCGAGGTCGGCACGACGAACCGCACCCATCTGCGCGACTACGAAGCCGCGATAACCGAGGAATGCGCCATGCTGCTCAAGATACATCCGTCAAACTACCGCGTCACGGGCTTCCACTCCGCCGTTCCGCGCGAAGAGCTCGCGGAGCTCGCGCACGAACGCGGGCTGATATTCATGGAGGACCTCGGCAGCGGAATGCTCATCGACCTCTCGCGCGCGGGCCTTTCGAGCGAAAACGACCCGACAGTCGCGCAGTCGCTCAAAGCCGGCTGCGACATAGTCACCTTCTCCGGCGACAAGCTGCTGGGCGGCCCGCAGATAGGCGGAATCGTCGGAAAGAAAGAACTTATAGCCAAGCTCAAGAAAAACCAGCTGCTGCGCGCGCTGCGCGTAGACAAAATGACGCTCTCGGCCTTCGAAGCCACGCTGCGCCTCTACCTGCGCGGAGCCTACGACCGCATCCCGACGATAGAGATGATATTCAAGACAGAAGACGAGCTCCGCGCTTCGGCGCAGCGCTTCGCGCGCCGGCTCAGGGCGTTCTTCAAAAACACGCAGATACAGCGCGTATATATAGAGACAGTCCCCGTCGAAGACGCGGTGGGCGGAGGCTCCTTCCCGCAGGCGGTGCTCCGCGGATGGGCCGTGTCGCTGCGGCTGCCTGAAATGGGCAGCGCGGGCAAACTCGCCGAGCGCCTGCGCCTCTGCACGCGCCCCGTGATAACGGGAGCCGGGGACGACAGAGTGCTCTTCCACACGCGCACGCTGCGCCAGGGCGACGAAAAATGGATAATTGAGGCGTTAGCGGAGATACTTCCGCCCGCGCCCGAAAGGAAAATATAAATGGCTTTCTCCGAATACCCGTTCGTAATAGGAACGGCGGGACACATCGACCACGGAAAAACAACTTTAGTAAAGCGTCTGACCGGCGTGGACTGCGACCGCCTCTCAGAGGAAAAGAAGCGCGGCATGACGATCGAGCTCGGCTTCGCCCCCTTCACGCTGCCATCGGGAAAGACGGTCAGCATAATCGACGTACCGGGACACGAGAAATTCATCCGCCAGATGGTCGCCGGCGCGGCGGGCATAGACGCGGTCATGCTCGTCATAGCGGCGGACGACGGCGTCATGCCGCAGACGCGCGAACACCTCGCCATACTCTCGCTGCTCGGCATCAAGGCGGGCCTTACCGTCATAAACAAAATAGACCTCGTTGACGAAGAGATGCTCGAAATGGCGATAGACGACGCGCGCACTCTGCTCGCCGGGACTTTCCTCGGGGACAAGCCCATAGTCCCAGTATCCGCCGTGACTGGCGCGGGCATCGAGGAGCTGAAAGCCGAGCTCCAGAAGATGACCGAAAGCTCTGAGAGAAAGAGCCGCAAGGGGGCCTTCTTCCTCCCAGTGGACCGCGCCTTCCACATCTCGGGCTTCGGCACCGTCGTCACTGGAACTACGATAAACGGCGAAGTCCACGAGGGAGACGAGGTTGAGATACTGCCCGAAGGACACGTCTCAAAAATACGCTCTCTCCAGGTACACGGAACCCCGGTAGAGACCGCAACGGCGGGACAGCGCACAGCCGCGAACCTCGCCGGAATTTCGCTCGAAGAGGTACGCCGCGGCGACGTCGTGGCGGCGAAGGACTGCTTCACTCCGTCGCAATGCCTCGACGCGCGCATAGAGCTTCTCAAGGACGCGGAGCCGATCAAGCACTGGCAGAGGCTCCGCCTGCACGTCGGCACGGCGGACACGCTCGCACGCATATCTCTGCTCGACAAGGACGCCATACGCCCCGGCGAGACCGCCGCGGCGCAGCTCATAACGGAGGAACCGGTCGTCACGTCGATGAAAAGCTGCTTCATCCTGCGCACATACAGCCCGCTCGTGACCGTGGCCGGCGGCAGGATAATTATGCCCGCCGGCGAACGCCCGAAGAGCCGCCGCGAAAAAGAGGCGCTGATAAAATTCCTCGACACCCTCGCCGCGGAGCCGCCGCTCAAGGACCGCGTACTGGCGCTAATAGATTACAAAGAGATAATACCGGCGGCCGACGCGGCGCGCATGAACGAAATAACCGTAACAGAGATGATGCGCGCGATATCGTCCTGCGAGGCGAAAGGAGAGATAGGCATAGCGCGCGGCTCGGACACGACTCTCATCTCGGGCGCGAAGCTCGCGGAAATCACCGAGACCCTGCGCGCCGCGCTCGAAAAATTCCACAAGGAACACCCGGAGCGCAAAGGAATGCCGTCAGACGAATGCGCGAAAGCGATCTCATCCGGCGACGCTAAATTCGCGCGCGAACTGCTCGCCCTGCTCGCCAAGCGCGAGGCGATACGCTTCGAGGACGACAGAGCCGCGCTGCCGGACTTCGAGCCCTTCGACGAGGAACTATTCTCCTCCGAGGTCTCGGCACTCCGTGATTTCGCCGTCAAAAAAGGCTACTCGATGCCGACCCTCGAGGAGGCGCAGCAGTCCCTCGGATATTCGGCGGAGCAGATGAAACGCATAATATCCTATCTGCGCGAAAGAAAATCGCTGGCGCTCGTCACCGGAGGCTTCCTGCTCTTCCCTGAAATAGAAGAAGATTTCATGAAAAAACTCTCGGAAATAGACGGCGACATAACGCTCGCCGCAGTCCGCGACGCTACAGGAAGCAGCAGAAAATACGCGCTGCCGCTGCTCGAATATTTCGACAGCAAGGGAGTTACAAGAAGGGTCGGAGACAAGCGGATACTGATGAAAAAATAACAAGTTGAGCAGCATACCACAAAACGACCTCTGGTTCATAAAAAGGTTGCACATTCATACATTTTGATGTACAATCACCGAAGGTCATTGTGGAGGTGTATAGTATGCCAAATACGATAGAATCAATACGCGAGAAAATAACTCTCCACAAAGGGTCAAGAGTCTCGTACCGTGCGGCGAACGGAAGGCGAAAGATAGAAGCGCGCTCCGGCGTGATACAGGAGACCTATCCGAGCCTGTTCACGGTATTCATAGAGTCTCAGCAAAGCACAGTATCCTTCAGTTACATCGATCTGCTCACCAAAGAGGTGGAGCTGCAGCTCGAACCCAGCGGAGAAAACCTTTTCTGAGCTTCTTTGCCCCAAACAAGGCCCCGGCTCAAGAGCCGGGGCTTTTTAATATATCCTTACGAAAGGCGGAGGCGCGCATGGCGGAGACGATACGCTGCCCAATAAAAATAAATCTCATTCTCAGAGTATTCTCGAAGCGCACTGACGGTTATCATGAGATTTACTCTCTATTCTGGCAGAAAAAAGGAATAGAGAGGTTGACAATTCAACAAAAATACGATGAAATTATAGGAGATTCCCTGAACATCACGGGAATGAAAATAGAGGGTGAAAATCTCGTAACAAAAGCTCTCGCCGCGGTCAGAAAACGCTGGGACGCGCCCCCGCTCGATATGACGCTGGAAAAGTTTTTCCCAGCCGGCAGCGGCATCGGCGCGGGCAGCGGCAACGCAGCCGCGCTGATAAAATGGCTCGCCTCGCGCGGCGCGCCGCTAAGCGCGGAAGAGACCGCGAAGCTCGGAGCCGACGTGGCCTTCCTCGCATCCGGCAGCGTCATGGCGGAGGCGCGCGGCATAGGCGAAAAGATGACGCACTTCGCGCCGCCCTTCGATTTCCGCTGGCTCCTGGTATTCCCCAAATGGAGTTCCGGCACCGGGGATGCCTACGCGAAGCTCGACGCCGTCCGCGAAAGGCGAGCGGATAGGACTGAGCCGGAACCCGGCGAAGACATGGCGCGTATAGACGCTCTGGCGCGCGGCGGAACGGCGGGACTTCTGCCGAACGACTTCTACGAAGTGTCGGCGGCGGAACACGCCGAATACGGAGAGGCGGAAAGGATAGCCGAAGCTTCGGGAGCGCGCGGATGGGGGCTCTGCGGCAGCGGGAGCGCCTTCTTCGGCCTCTACGCCGGCGCCCAAGAGGCCGAGGCTGCGGCTCGGGCCTTCGGCGCCACTGATTGGGCGCTTAAAACATATATTGTGGAGTGATTACGATGAGAGGGCAGAGAACAGAACGGCTTGTCAGGCTTGCCGCAAAATTTATGATGTGTCCGTCGAAGCTCGTCTCGCTGACGGACCTGGCGAATAAATTCAACGTATCAAAAACCGTCATAAGCGACGACGTTGAGGTCATAAGCTCCGCGATGGAGGCCGACGGCCTCGGGCGCATGACAGTAGACCGCGGACGCAGCGGCGGAGCGCGCTTCATCCCCGTATGCACACCGGAATACCGCAGGTCGTACCTGTCTGAGGTAGCACGCATGCTAGCCGACCCGGAGAGGAATCTTCCGGGCGGGCTGATCTACTACAGCGACCTGATATTCAACCCGGAGTCGGCGATACAGCTCGGCTACTGCATGGCATCGCTCTTCACGGAGACTGAGCCCGACGTCGTGATGACCTCTGAGGTCAAGGGCATACCTATAGCGATGTTCGCGGCCTACGCTCTCGGCGTGCCGCTGGCGGTCTGCCGCTTCCGCAACCGCCCGAGCGACGGAGCGGCGGTAGGCGTACATTATCCGACGGCCAGCGGCGACGTCAAGACGATGTATATCGGCACGCGCCAGATGAAGCGCGGCTGCCGCGTGCTGATAATAGACGACTTCATGCGCGGCGGAAGCACGGCCTCAGGAATGCTGCTGATGGCGAAACAGTTCGAAGCCGACGTCGCCGGGATCGGCGTATTCATCGCATATGACGAACCGAAAGAAAAGTCCGTTCCCCAATACCGCTCTCTGCTGACGCTGCGCCACGACGCGGACGGCGAGCAGAGGCTGACGGTCACGCCGGAAGCATAGCGTCCCGAGATTTTTTTGGCAAAATCGCAAAAAAGTATTTGACGTATCGCGAAGAATGTCGTAGAATTCTTCCTTGTGAAAGGGAGGTGACTCTCGCCATGAGCATCAAGGTTAACTTGGATGACTGCATCGGATGTGGCGTGTGCGCCGAACTTTGTCCGCAAAGCTTCAAGCTGGACGAGCTCGAAGGTAAAAGTCTCGTGATTTCGCAGGAGGTCACAGCGGCGGTAAAGGAAGCCGCCGACAGTTGCCCGGTCTCTGCAATTGAGATTTTTTAACAGAGCGACAAATAATGCGGGCCCATAGCTCAATTGGTTAGAGCTCCCGGCTCATAACCGGATGGTTTCAGGTTCGATTCCTGATGGGCCCACCACCGAACAAAATCCCGGCTTTCAAAGCCGGGTTATTTTTTTGCTTGCCGCAGGCCGCCGGTGCGCCATATAAAGCGTGCGAAAATACCACACTTTACGCCGCTTTGCCTGCGATGATCGGAGACACAATAACGACTCGTATCAGGAAAAATACAAGCAGACGTTCAACGACCTGAACACCGAGTGGATCGTCAAGCTTTTCGGCAAGGTCGAGAAAGAGGACACGGAGACCTTCGGCCACCTCAACGAGATACTCGCGGGCGGCGCGATGATATACCTCGCGGTCGAGGGCGATAAGGTGCTCGCCGTCTGCATGGTGCGTCCGACGGGGAACGGCGAGTGGGAGATGTGCAAGATGGGCGCCGCTGGCCAGTGCACGGGGACTGGGGCCGGAAGCGCAGTTTTCGAGAGCTGCAGGAACTACGCGCTGGCTTACGGGGCAAAGCGAATTTTTCTCCTGTCGAACGACAAGCTGAAGCCCGCGCTCCACATCTACGAGAAGTTCGGCTTCAAAGAAGTCAAGCTCGAAAACTACGAATACGAACGCGGCAACATCGCCTATGAATATATAGCTTAAAAGCGGCGCAAAAAAAGCGGACGCGGCGTTCATGCTGGATGCCGCGTCCGCTTGTCTGTCCGGCGGAGCGCCCGCTAGAACGGATAAATTTCCGCCTCGCTGTACAGCGCCGCCTTGCCCGCCAGCTTTACGCGCGCGCCCTCCATGCGGCAGTAGAGCGTGCCGCCGCGAGGCGACGCCTGATATGCGGTGATTTCGTCTTTGCAGAGCTTTTCCGCCCAGTAGGGGACTATGTGGCAGTGGCCGGAGCCGCATACCGGGTCTTCGGCGACGCCGCATTTCGGCGCGAAGCTGCGCGAGACGCAGTCGGTTTCACGTCCGCGCGCCGTGACCTGCGTCAGAAGGCCGTCGAGTTTTTTCAGCTTTTCCATGTCGGGCGCGAGAGCGCGCACTATTTCCTCGTCGTCGAATACGCAGAGCATGTCGCGCCCCATGTACGCTTCGCTCGGAACGGCTCCGAGCGCGCCGGAAATTTCTTCCATTACAGGGATCGGCCGCAGGCTGTAGGCCGGGAAGTCCATTTCGTAAAGCCCGCCGCGCCTCGTTACGGTCAGCCTGCCGCTCAGCGTGTCGAAGGCCGCTTCGGAAGCGTCCTTTTCTATGAAATTCATAATTACGCAGGCGCATGCCAGCGTCGCATGTCCGCACAGGTCTATCTCGCCTCCGGGGGTAAACCACCTAAGACGGTAGCCCTCGCCCTCTTTTACGGCGAAGGCCGTCTCCGATAGGTTGTTCTCTCGCGTTATATCGAGCATCGTCTTTTCCGTCAGCCATTCGTCCATTACGCAGACCGCCGCCGGATTTCCTGAAAATACCTCGTCAGTGAAGGCGTCCACTACGTATTGCTTGAGACTTTTCGTCACATCGTACACCTCCGTTATTGATTTTTATATTTTTCGCAGTTTGTAGGGTAAGATACGCGCCGTCAGCGGCGCGCGGACGCAAGCAGCGTTATCACCGCTGTTTCAAGGCCGTTCCAGCCCGCGCCGCGGCCGCTTCTTTCTTCTATGCTGATTCTCAGCAGGGCGCAGACGAATTCCGTCAGCGCGGTGCGGCCGTAACGCCGCGCCGCCTGCTGCGCCATGCGCCATGCGTAGTCTTTCGCGCCGAGCGCGCGTCCTATCGCAGCGCCGTCGTTGCCGAGGCTAGCGTACCATGCGAGGCGCATCCTGTTGTGTATCGGCGTTATGGACGGGATGAGGTCTGCGGACGAGGACATCGCGCGCAGGCTTGCCACGACGCCGGCGGCGTCGCCTGTGCACAGGCCGTCGAGCAGCCGCAGCAGGTTGCGGCTGCCGTCGTCGAGGCACATCTGCCTCACGTCCGCCGCGTCTATCGTGCCGTTTTTTTTCAGGAATTTAAGGCTTTTGAGCTGGGCGCGTATCTCTTCCGGGTCGTCCAAGAGTTCTACTATCATCGCCGCTCCCTGCGCCGTCAGCGGCGCGCCTAGCTCGTTCGCGAGGCGCGTGACCCACGCCTGCCGCTCTCTGGGCCAGCGCGGGAATTCCGCGGGCTTCATCACGCGGCATTTCGCGAGGACGTCTTTCGGGATGAATTTGGAAGGCTGGGACTTCGCGTCGCTTTCGTATACGAGCAGAAGCACAACGTCGGACGACGGCTCCACGACCGAGGCGAGCTTCTCAGGGAACTGCCCCATCGAGAAGGCCGATTCCACGACTACGAAGCGTTTTTCATCAAAAAGGCCGCCGGTCATGTTGTCGGAGAGAAGGGAGTTCCACTCCCCTCCCTCCTGCCTGCCGGCGGCCGTGTATCCTTTTTTTTCGAGCTCCGCGCACGTCTCCTCCAGCAGCCGTCTCTGAGCCGTGCCCGACGCGGCTATCAGGAGGAGCTGCGGCATCAGCCCTTCACCACTATGTTGACGAGTTTGCCAGGGACGGCTATCGTCTTGACTATTTCCTTGCCCTCTATGCGCTTTTTGGTCTCTTCGCGGCCCATTACCTCGGCGAGGAGCTCTTCTTTCGAGAGGCCCGCCGGCACGGTGAACTGTTCGCGCACCTTGCCGTTTATCTGAAGGACTATCGTGGCGCTGTCCTCAACGAGAGCCTCTTCCTCAACCTTGAACCACGGGTGGACGGAGAGGAAGTCCTCGTTGCCGAGCATGTGCCAGAGCTCTTCCGTGATGTGCGGCGCGAACGGCGAGAGGCAGCAGAGCAGCGTCTCAACGCCCTCGCGCTTCACGCGCCAGCCCTTCTCGTCGGCTGGGGCGTAGGCTATGAGCGCGTTAGCGAGCTCCATGAGGCGCGCGACGGCGGTGTTGAACTGGCGCTCGTCGCGGATGTCCTTCGTGACGCGGTCGAGCGTGCTGTGTATGACGCGCTTCATGTCGCGCTCTTCCTTGAGCGTTATATCCTTCATCGGGACGCGCTCCGGCGAGGCGGCTTTGAGCTGGTCGAGGCTGCCCTCGACGAGACGCCAGACGCGGCCGAGGAACCTGTTCGCGCCTTCGACGCCGCGCTCGGACCAGTCGAGGTCCTTCTCGGGCGGAGCGGCGAAGAGGATGAAGAGGCGCGCGGTGTCCGCGCCGTATTTCTTGATTATTTCGTCCGGGTCAACGACGTTGCCGAGAGATTTGGACATCTTGGCCCCGTCCTTGATGACCATTCCCTGCGTCAGAAGGCGCTTGAACGGCTCGCGCACATCCTTCGGCAGCAGTCCGAGGTCGGAGAGCACCTTCGTGAAGAACCTCGCATAGATGAGGTGCAGGCAGGCGTGCTCGATGCCGCCGATGTACTGATCGACCGGCATCCAGTATTTAGCCGCCTCGGGGTCGAAGGGCTTGTCGTCGCACCACGGCGAGGTGTAGCGGTCGAAATACCACGACGAGCAGAAGAAGGTGTCCATAGTGTCCGTCTCGCGCTTCGCGGGACGCCCGCAGACGGGGCAGGTCGTCTCGTACCAGTCTGGACGCAGCGCGAGCGGGTTTCCGCCGTTCTCGGGCATCTCGATGTCGAGCGGCAGTTTGACGGGAAGCTGGTCCTCGGGCACGGGGACTATGCCGCAGTGGTCGCAGTAGACCATCGGTATCGGCGTGCCCCAGTAGCGCTGGCGCGAAATGAGCCAGTCGCGGAGACGGAACTGTATCTCGCGCTTGCCCTTGCCGTGCTCCTCGAACCAGTCGGCGGCCTTCTTGATGGCCTCAGGCGTCGGAAGCCCGTCGAGGAAGCCCGAGTTGCAGGCCACGCCGTCGGCGGCGACGGCCGCGGGCATCGTCGCGCCGTCTGGCGCTTCCCCGTCCGCGGGGCGGACGACCGTGATGACCGGAATGTTGTATTTGCGCGCGAAGTCGAAGTCGCGCTGGTCGTGCGCGGGGACGCCCATGATGGCCCCCGTGCCGTAGTCGGTGAGGATGTAGTCGGCGATCCAGATGGGGACCTTCTCGCCGTTGACCGGGTTGATCGCGAAGAATCCCGTGTCCATGCCCTGCTTGTCGGTGCCGACCGCGGTGCGCTCTATCGCGCTGCGGTTCGACATGCGTTTCGCGAAGTCGAGCATCTCCTCGGCCTTTTTGCCGCCTATGCGCTTCGCGAATTCTTCGACGTAGGGATGCTCCGCCGCCATCGCGACGAATGTGACGCCGAATATGGTGTCGATGCGCGTCGTGAAGGCTTCGAGCTTAAGCTCCGTGTCCGCTATATCCATCTCGAAATGCACGCCTTCGGAGCGGCCTATCCAGTTGCGCTGCATCGTGACGACGCGCTCGGGCCAGCCCGTGAGTTCGTCGAGGCAGTCCACAAGCTCCTGCGCGTACTCCGTTATGCGGATAAACCACTGGTCGAGTCCGCGCTTCGTGACAGGCGTGCCGCACCTCCAGCAGACGCCGTCTCCGACGACCTGCTCGTTGGCGAGCACCGTCTGGCATTTCTCGCACCAGTTGACCGGCGCGTGCTTGCGGTAGACGAGTCCTTTTTTATAGAACTGGAGGAAAAGCCACTGGTTCCAGCGGTAGTATCTCTCGCTGCAGGTCTCGACGCGGCGTCTCCAGTCGTAGCTGTAGCCCGCGTGCTTGAGCTGCTGCGTCATGTGCTCTATGTTGCTCCAAGTCCAGTCCGACGGCGCGGTCTTGTGCTTTATCGCCGCGTTCTCGGCGGGCATACCGAAAGAGTCGAAGCCCATCGGATAAAGTACGTTCTTCCCGTTCATGCGCAGGAAGCGCGCCATAAGGTCGCCTATCGTGTAATTGCGCAGGTGCCCCATGTGGAGCGCGCCGCTCGGATAGGGGAACATCTCGAGGCAGTAGAACTTCTCCTTCGACGGATCGGCCTCGACCTCGAAGATTTTAGCGTCCGCCCATTCTTTCTGCCATTTAGGCTCTATGGCGGCAAAATCATACGGCATCTATATCTCTCCTTCGTACGAAGAATTTCATTCATACATTTGGTAATTATATACACAGCGCATTTGCAGGTCAAACGCGTGCCGGGGCGCACAGCCGGAGACGGAGCCGCGCGCCGGGGCGTCTCTCGCGCGCGCGGGGGAAAAGTCCGAACGCAGCGCCGCAGTCCCCGGAGCGAGGCGGAGCGCCGGACGCCGGCCGGAGCCGCGCGGCGGCGCGGACTCGCCGGAACACATGCGCGGCTTTCCAAACGCGCGGGGGCCGCAAGGACGCGACGGCGTGCGCGGCGCTTCGCCCCGTCCCGATGACGCGCCAGACTTTTTCGTCGTACCGGGATTTTCCGAAAAATTCCGCCGCGCGCACAAAAAACGCCGCGTCCCGCGACGCGGCGCAACGGCCCGCTGTTTACGTGAATATGTAGCGGCGCGCCGCGCCGCCTGAAATTCAGCCCTGATTCTCCTCGCTTATGTTCTTCAGCACGAAGGCGGCCCAGAGCTCGAAGGCGTCCTTGAAGTTCCACGGATCCTTGCCGGTAAGCGCGCGTATCTTCTTGAGCCTGTACTGAAGGCTGTTGCGGTGCATCGAAAGGCGCTCGGCGACCTCGCCGCTGGCGAACGGCGACTCGCACCAGCCGAGGAAGGTGTCGCGCATCTCCTCATAGTCGCTGCGCCCCTCGAGCCCCGCGAGCGTGCGGTGCGCGAACTCCTCGCGCTTCCCGACGGGGAGCATGTCGAGCAGCGCCTCGCTCGTCAGATTGCGCGCCGATATGACGCCGTTCATCTTCAGCAGCCCGCCGAGGCGCATCGCGTCGCGCGCAGAGCGCAGCGAAATGGCGAGGCCGTTCATGTCGTTCGCGGGAAAGCCGATGGCGACGTCCACCGTTATCCCCTTCGCCTCTAGGTTCTCGACAAGGCTCTTCGCAGTGTTTTCTATGTTCAATGTGACGTCGTCGTTCGTCCCCGGCCTGTGCGGAGTGACGAAGACCGTGACGCGCCTGTTCCTCTGCGGGCATATTACGTTGCGCGGATGTGAAAAGGCAGAGCGCAGCTCGCGCACCATCACCTGATAGGCGTTCTCGCTGGACTCGTCCTTCCACGACTTCATCTCAGCTATGACGACGCTCTTGCAGCGCGACAGCGTGACGCCGAGCTCCTTGCCTTGCATGTTGATGAGCTCGCTCATGCCCTGCGAGCCGTCGTAGGACGCGACGTTCTCAACAAGGTCGCGCAGCGCGCGCTCGCGTATCAGGTTCGACTCGAGGAACGCCTGCTCGCGCAGCATTATCTCAGCCTGCTTCTGTACGAGCAGGCCGAAACGCTCGACCTCTTCGGGAATGCCTGAGATGGAAACGGAGCCGATGACCTTGCCGAAAAACTGTATTGGCAGAGTATAGCCGGGATAGACGCCAGGCATCTTCTTCGCCTCCTCGCGGTCGGTGACGCTTGGTTTGTTCTCCTGCATCACCTTTATGGAAGGCTCGTGAAAGGTCCCGACCCTCTTGCGCACGTTGCAGCCGATGACGATGCCGTTCTCGTCCGTGACGAGAACCCCTCGTCCTATGACTTCGCTCGTGCTTTCAGCTATCCTTTGCGCCATCTTTTTGAACATGGAAAACACTCCCGGGATTTTATTCAAGAGCATATTTCAACGACTATTATACATTATATTTATGTTCTTAGGAATAATGTATTTTGAGGCCTCCAAGGGGTAGAATGTGAATAAGAAAACAAGTGGGTTCGTCCCGCTCGATTTCCCGCATCAAAGTACCGTTCATTTATATCTAACAAGGAGGAATGCAGCATGCGCTTGGAATTGCATAAGGTCCATATCAAGGGACTAGCCTTTGCAGAAACAACACATGTGGAAAACGGCGTTCTCTATGTGAACAAGGCCGAAGCGGAAGCCCTCATCGCCGAGGACAGAAACTTCAAAGAGGTCAGCATAGACTTCGCCTGCCCCGGAGACAAGACGAGGATCATCCCGGTAAAGGATGCCGTCGAGCCCCGCGTCAAGAGAGGAAAGGGCAACTACTTCCCCGGCTTCATGGCCCCGATGGGCAAGGCCGGCGAGGGACAGACGCTCGTCCTTGACGGCGCCGCCGTCATCACCTGCGGCCCGATCGTCGCCTTCCAGGAAGGCTTCATCGACATGAGCGGCCCGGGAGCTCCGTACACGCCGTTCTCCGAGACCTACAACATAGTCCTCTCGGTAGTCCCCGTCGACGACCTTGAGAAGCACCTCTACGAGACCTCGCTCCGCGAAGCGGGACTCAAGCTCGCCGTCTACCTCGCGAAGTGCGCTGACGAGCAGGGCGCGACCGCCGATGAAGTCACCGTCTTCGAGAAGGGCGACACCTTCGAAGAGAGCCAGAAGTACCCCGACCTTCCGAAGATCATCTACGTCTGCATGAACATCACACAGGGACTTCTCCACGACACCTACCTCTACGCGGCGGACCTCCGTCCCTCGCTTCCGACGCTCATTCACCCGAACGAAGTGCTCGACGGCGCAATGGTCTCCGGAAACTGCGTTTCCGGATGCGACAAGAACACGACCTGGCACCACTGCCACAACCCGATAGTCCAGGCGCTCTATGCGCGCCACGGCAAAGAGATCAACTTCCTCGGCATGGTTCCGACCCAGGAAAGCACGATCCTCGCCGGTAAGCTCCGCGCCTCCCAGCTCAACCTCTCGATAGCGCAGCAGCTCGGCGCCGACGGCGTCATCGTCTCCGAGGAAGGCTACGGCAACCCCGACACCGACCTCTGCCTCAACGCGAAGAACTTCGAGAGAGCCGGCATCAAGGCCGTCCTCGTCTCCGACGAATCGGCCGGGACCGACGGCGCGAGCCAGAGCCTTGCCGACGCCACGCCGGAACTCGACGCCTTCATCTCGACCGGAAACGTCAACGAGATGATCGAAGTTCCCGCGATGGACAAGGTCATCGGATACCCCGAGCAGATAGCCCTTCTCTCCGGCGGTGCGGAGGAAAGCCTGCGCCCGGACGGATCGATGTACGTCGAGCTCCAGTCCATCATCGCCTCCACCGCGGAAATCGGCTTCAACAAGCTCGGCTGCGAGTGGGTATAGGGAGGTAACTGAAATGACCATCAGAGTAGTACATTACATCAACCAGTTCTTCGCCAACATAGGCGGAGAAGAGAAGGCCGACCACCAGCCCGAAGTACGCGAAGGCGTAGTCGGACCCGGCCTCGGACTCCAGCAGGCCCTCGGCGAGGAAGCCCAGATAGTCGCGACGGTGATCTGCGGCGACGGTTACTACGGCGAGCATACCGAAGAAGCGCGCGCGAAGTGCCTTGAGTTCGTCAAGGCGCAGAAGCCCGATCTCTTCATCGCCGGCCCCGCCTTCAACGCCGGACGCTACGGCTTCGCCTGCGGCGACATAGCGGCCACCGTCGGCAACGAGCTAGGCATCCCGACCGTCACCTCGATGTACCACGAGAACCCCGGCGTCGAGCTCTACGCCAAGAAGGACTATCCCAACACCTACATCGTCCCCTGCGCCGACTCCGCGCGCGGCATGGGCAAAGCCCTCCCCGCGATGGCGAAGCTCGGACTCAAGCTCGCGAAGCACGAGCCGATGGGCCCCGCCCGCATCGAAGGCTACATCCACCGCGGCATGCGCAAATCCTTCTTCCATGAGAAGAGCGGAGCCGAGCGCGCGGTAGAGATGCTCCTCCACAAACTCCGCGGCGAAGAGTTCCGCACGGAGTACGAGATGCCGGTATTCAAGAAAATACCGCCGGCAGCCCCTATCAAAGACCTCAAGCACGCGACCATCGCCCTCGTCACCTCCGGCGGCATCGTCCCGAAGGGCAACCCGGACCACATCCGCGTCTCCTCGGCTGAGAGCTTCGGCGAGTACGACATATCGCAGCTCAACGACATGAACCCGGACAACTACGAGTCCATCCACGGCGGATACGACCGTCAGTGGGCCAACCTCGACCCGGACGTCGTAGTCCCGCTCGACGTGATGCGCGAACTCGAAAAAGAGGGCGTATTCGGTAAGCTCTACGACAAATTCTACACGACGACCGGAACGGGAACCGCAGTCGCTTTCGCTGAGAAGTTCGGCCAGGAGATAGGCAAGAAGCTCAAGGAAGCGGGAGTTGACGGCGTGATCCTCACCTCCACCTGAGGAACTTGCACTCGGTGCGGTGCATCGATGACAAGAGAAATTGAAAACGCTGCCGGAATCCCCGTCGTTCAGATAGCGACCATCGTCCCGATCATGCTCACGGTCGGAAGCAACAGAATCGTCCCGGGCGTAGCCATTCCGCATCCCGTCGGAGAGCCCGAGCTCGGTCCCGAAGTCGACAAGGCCGCGCGCAGAGAGCTCTGCCTGCGCGCGCTCAAGGCCATGACCACGCCTATCGAAGAACAGACCATCTTCGAGAAGAACTAACTCGCAGTACAAAGGCGGGCGGCGTTTTCGCCGCCCGTTTTTTATATCTTTGTGATTTTGCACGAATACTTCCGCAGCCTTTTGAAGTAAAATACTTTAGTCACAAACGAGGCCGTTCAGTACGGCCTTGGAGGTAATGCAATGACGGAACGAGTTTTACGCATAGTGACGAACAACCCGTGGATTGAGCGCAACGCGGCTGTGCCGTTTGAGATAACGCTCGTGGAAGGCGACCCTTTCGCGACGCTGGACAAAGCTGAAGAGCTTCTTCAGCAGGGATGGAAGCTGGTGTCCGCCCCGCTTCCTCCGAACGTTCCAATCATGCGCGGCCCGTACCGGTCGCTCGTCATAGAAAAGAACGACCGTCAGTACGACGGCGAGGGTCTCATCGCGCTCCACAAAGCGCGCGAACGTTACATAATCGAGCGCGACCATCCGAACCTTCCGGCTCCCGGAGAGGATTTCGGAATAATCGACAGGCAGATGCTCCAGCGCTCGCTTCGCGACGCGATGCTTCTTGATATGGAGTAGCGGAAAAATAAAAATCTCTATCGACTTTCCGCGGCTCAAATGATAAGATAGCGGTAAATGGAACAGGGAATATAAAGAAATAAAATCAATAGGAGGAGCAATACAATGATCGATCTTACCAAAGAAAATTACGAAGCTGAAGTAAAGCAGGAAACCGCGAAGCCGGTCGTCGTAGACTTCTGGGGCCCGCAGTGCGTCCCCTGCATGGCTCTTAAGCCGAAGTATCACGATATGGAGCACGAGTTCGGCGACAAGGTGAAGTTCACCGCGGTTGACTGCTCCACCAACAAGAGAGTCGCGATGGCCTTCCGCGTCATGGGCCTTCCGACCTTCCTCTTCTTTAAGAACGGCGAGGAAGTGAAGCGCCTCTCCAAGGAAGAGTGCACCGAAGAGTCCATCAGGGCGGCAATCGAAGAGCTCGCGAAGTAAGCGGCTTTACAAAAATCCAACAAGGCGAGAGCCGGGCGCGAAAGCGTTCGGTTTAGCAATAAATCACAACTAGGAGGCATCTGACCATGGGAAAACTCAATGGTAAGAAATTACTCCTGCTTGGTGAAAGAGACGGCGTTCCTGGGCCCGCTATGGAAGCGTGCCTTAAGGATTCCGGTGCAGAGATAGTATTCTCCGCGACGGAATGCTTTGTCTGAACCGCGGCAGGAGCAATGGACTTGCAGAACCAGCAGCGCATCAAAGACGCTGCTGAGAAGTACGGCGCCGAGAACTGCGTAGTAGTACTCGGTTCTTCGGATGCGGAAGGCGCAGAAATCTACGCCGAAACCGTAACGAACGGCGACCCGACCTTTGCAGGTCCCCTTGCTGGAGTCTCGTTGGGGCTCCCCGTGTATCACATCTTTGATCCGGTAATTCGTGCTGAGTGCGATCCCAAGGAATGGGAAGAGCAGATTTCTATGATGGAGATGGTCCTCGACCCTGAAGCACTTGCGGCGGCCGTCAAAGGAATGCGTGATCAGTACAGCAAAGTAACTCTGTAATCAATCACCAAAGGCACCAAGAAGCCCCTGACTCGCCAGGGGCTTTTTTGTTTTACATTTTCCGCAAAATAAATATTTTTATAAATTCCGCACATTGAAGTGATACAATACAGTACGTAAAAAGTGACGTGCACAGTACGCATCGTCAGGCTCACGCTGGATACAAGGCGGCTGCGCTCTTCCGCGCCCGGCGCGCGTCATTGCCGCGCCGTTATATGACAGCCGCCAGCAACGGCGGCGGATTAGGCAGGAGGTACAATGTATGTACAGGAAGATCGCGTTTTTCATATTTATGCTCACAGCTGTGTTTATGCTGCAGACCGGCAGCTGTTCCGCGGATATCATCGAGTACGGAACTCATACGGTAAAGGCATGGAGCGAGCTACAGGCGGCCGTCGATCAGGGCGGCACGATAATACTGACGGCAGACATCTCAGGCTCTTCGCAGATAACAGTATCCCAAAGGGACACCACGCTCGACCTCAACGGACATACGGTGTCGTACAGCGGCGCCGGGCCTCTTTTTAAGGTCGATACAGGCTCGCTTGTGATAAGAGACGACAACGACGGAGAGTGCGGAAAGATTCTGACAAACAGAGTAGCTATTGCGGACGCCAGCATGAAAGACCTGTTCACAATAGACAGAGGCGCATTCGACTCGGATCCCAGAAAATATGTCGTGCCTACAGAGGCAGAAAAAGAAGCGCATATAGAGACTATAACAAGCTCGGACGGACTGTGGTACGTCCGAGGCGACAAGGTGCCTTACGAGCTTTCTACAGAACCGCAGTCGCCGCTTATACTGACGGAGGGCGGCGATCCTGCCGCTATGAGGATCATGCTCGGCACCGAGAGCGGTCGGATGCTTGAGGCGAGTCAGTACAGCTTAAATGCGGTCATTAATAAGACAGACGATGCCGGCGAGGCCGGCACGGATGAAGCCGCCGAGGTCTGCTCAGCCGCTGTAGCCAGCGGAGACAACGCCGTGACGGTGACTCCGCTCGCATCTGGCCTCGCACTCTGCACAATCAGCGCGCAAATCACAGACAGCAGCAATCCGTCGTACAGAACGGAGTACGCGACAGACGTCGAGATAGCGGTCGAAAGCGGCGCGGGCTATACTCTCACCTTCTCCGCCGACACCGTATGGACCGTTCCCAACGCCCCCGCCGCAGTGACGGCGACGCTCAGAAACGCCGACGGGGAAATCGTGCCGGAAAGCGAGTATATGCTCTCCGTCGAAAACAGCATGGCGGACGACGACGACACCAAGATAGAGATAAACGGCAGCGTGATAACCGTCACGCAGACCGACGACTGGGACGCAGAAGCCGTTATATACGCGACGGCGCCGGATGGCGCCGGCGAACCGCGCACTCTCTATAAGGCGGAGACTCTCGTCATCCGCCCTGAGAGCGAGCGTCCAGCCGCGCCGTCGGGCGGCAGCGGCGGCGGGTGCAGCGCGTTCGGCGGGACGGCTGCGCTTTTCGCAGCGGCGGCACTCTTCGCCGCACTCAGACTTAAGGGCAGGAACCGTCAGTAAGAGCGCAAACACGCAAAGCGCGGCGGCACGGGGGCTGTATCGCCCCCCGTGCCGCCGCGCTTTGCATCGGTTTGTATGCTTATGCTTTGGAGGCCGCCTTCGGCCAGGCGGCTATGTACTGCTGTATTCTCTGATCCGGCGGAAGCGCGCCGTGGTCGTGCCACATGTCGAAGAATTCTTCGGCGTTCTCGACTGCGTAGCCGTCGTGGCAGTGGTCGCGCGTGTCGGAGCTGTCCATGAATATCAGCACGTCGTCCGCCGTCGTCTCCGTTCCCATCGTGTCGTAGCCTATGAGCACGCGCCAGTGCGCGCAGAGGCAGATGTTCTCGAGCATTATCGGGATGCCGGAGCGCAGCTTGCCGATCGCGTAGTCGCGGAAGTGCGCTGGCGTGTCGAATATGACGTTGTTGCGCACGGGCGCGTAAAGGCTTGACTCGACGTTCCAGCCTATGCTTTCAAAGAAACGGCATATCCCCGACGTCGGCGTGCCGCCTTCGCGCCGCTCGTTGGGCGTCGTGAGAGTCCCGCAGAGCTTAATCAGCGTATCTTCGTCGTAATGCGTCACGCCGAAATGCCAGAGTATCGTCAGCACGGCGCTCGGGCCGCAGCTGTAGCCTTTCGTCTGCTGGTAGGTCGGGTATTCGCTGATTATGGTGAGCCCTCTGTCGTTGCTGCGCATAGAGTAAAAATCAGGCGCTGCGAAGTACGGAGAGCCATCAAAAGACGAAAGCGGGCCCATTGCGGCCGCGCTCTCAGGGTCTATCTTTATCCATTCCGGTATCGGAATGCGTCTCGGTCTGTTTTTCATTTTCAGTCAGCTATAGCGCTTAGCCTCCTTTTGTCGGGGCGTTCCTGCAGAAGCGCGAGCGCGACGCTCAGTATGTGGGCGTTGTCCACCCACAGGAACGAGGCGCTAGCGATCGGCCGCTCCGGCGCGTCTGAGGGAGTAAATACAAGATTGCCGTTCACTATCCCCCATTTGAGCTTCGCCCATTCGAAAAATTCGGAGCGCTGGCTCTTAAAGAGCCCCTTGGGCCTCACCGTCAGCCCCCCGTCCGATATGGAGAAGTCTCCAAAAACGCAGCTTCCGCCTTTTTTCAGTTTTTCGAGCATTTCCGCCATGAGCCTGCACCCAGCGGCGCGCCAGAAGCGCTGCGTAAGGTGCTCGTAGAAATCCTTCTGCTTCGTCTTTATAGTAAATTCGCGCGTAGCGGTGCCGAACGTGGCTAGGTACGCCACTTTCGGGAAGATGCCGCCGCGTTTCTGGTCTATCCCCCATCGCAGACGCGTTATCGTCTTGAGAGGGAAGAGCTCTCCGCAGTAGAGGAAGCCGGCGGGGGTGATGTCGAGGCTCTTCTGAAAGGGCCACATCCCGAATTTGCAGTGAAAGTCTATTTCTTCATGCCAGCTGTTCTTTTCCACGCCTAATCCTCCAACGTTTCCTTCACGTCCGCGTAGCCCGTTCCCGACGCCGTCACTATGAGGCGTATGGACGGGTCCCTTCTTGACCTTATTATAAACGATGCCGCGGGGGTAAGAGTAAACCATTCGCCGTCGAACGTATACTCTTTAGCGAGGCTGACGCGCTCAAGGTCCGCGCGCTCCGCTGAATAAAATTCGCTTTCCAGGTCGCGTGCGCCGCCCCGCCATTCAAGCTTGAGCTCGCTAGCCTGCATACCGATAAATATCGGGATGAGCTTAAAGCCGCAATTTTCGCGCGCGGCCTCCTCCATGCGCGACATCAGCCATGATCGCAGATTCTCCGCCTCATCGCGCACGACGCGCCGCTCGTCTGGGCCCTCGGAGAAGGCGACCAGAGCCGCGCCGGAAATGACGCAGATGACGGCCGCCGCGGCGAGCAGCTCTACGAGCATGAAGCCGGCGCGTCTACTCACCTTCGCCTGCTATGGACTTCACCCAAAGGTAGAACGGATGCTCGCTCTTGTAAAGCTTCCCGGCGGCGTCGGTGCAGCCGTGTTTCGTCCAGCCCTCCGCCAGCAGTTTCCCGTTTTCCGCCAGGATCACGCGGTATTCGAATTTCACGCTGTGGCGTCTGACGTCTGTTATGCGCGCCCACAGCTCTATCTCGTCGTCGTAGCGCGCGGGGCTTTTGTAGCGGCAGTAGGCTTCTACGACGGGCAGCATCAGCCCGGCGGCTTCCCATTCGGTGTACGGGTGTCCGTATTTGCGGCAGAGCTCCGTGCGCGCTATCTCGAACCAGTCGAGGTAGTTGGCGTTGTAGACTATTTTCATCTGGTCTGTCTCGCTGTAGCGGACCCTTATCGTCGTTGCATGAGTGTATTCGGCCGACATTAAGTGAATGCTCCTTTCGCTTACGCGCCGAGCGCGCCTCTTTTGTAAAGTATGTATTTCGCCCTGTCGAGCGGCGAGACGCCGCGGTACGGCACGTCGCGCCCCTCTCCGGGCGGACATGGCGCATAGCCCGCAGGGACCGCGGAAAATGTCCCGCGTCCTCCCGTGAGCGAGGCGAGCCGCGCGGGGAAGTCCATGCTCGTCGCGAGCGGCAGCAGACCTTCCATTACAAAGTTTCCTTTTTTCACGACGGGGCTTTCGAAGCTTCCGCGCATCGCAAGTATCTCGCCTATCAGCCTGCCTCCGTACTCTTCGGGGTACGTCAGGCGGAAGGCGAGCATAGGCTCGAGCAGCTCCGTGCCGCAGTTCACCAGGCCGTCCATTATGCCCATCGGCGTCGCGAGCGCGAAGTCGAGCGGGTGCGTGTGTACCGTGTGGTGCTCGCCGTCGGTCAGCGTTATTTTCAGATCCGTGACCTCCCAGCCGCGCGGCCCCTGCCTCAGAGCCTCGGTAAGCGTCTGGCGCACCTGAGCCTGATAGCGCAAGAAAATTTTGTCGTCGGGCACTGCGCTCTCGAATACGACGCCGGAGCCTAACGGCAAAGGTTCTATTTCGAAAAGCATGACGGCCCAGCAGGGCTTGGGCATCGTGTATTCGACGAAGCCGCGCCCTTTTTTGAGCGGGCGCTCCTTGTATATGACCATCGGCTCGCCGGCGGAAACTTCCATGCCGTACCGTTCGCGCAGCGCGAGCAGCAGGGTCTCTATGCGCATCAGCCCCGTCACGCGGACGAGGAGTTCGCGCACTTCCTTTTCCCATATCACGTCGAGCAGCGGGTCCTCCGCCGAGAGCTCTTCGAGCGCCGCGACGAGCGCGGGATAGCCAGCGTCGGACTCCGGCGTCAGTTTGACGCGCAGGAGCGGGGAGGACATCCCTGCGGGCGGCGGAACGCGCGACGGGTCGCCGAACGTGTCTCCGCAGACCACGCGCGAGAGGCCGCAGACCGCGCCGACTTCACCGGCGCGCAGCGCGCCCGTGTCGCGCTCCTTCGCGCCCTGGACTTCGCGTATCTGCGTGATTTTGCCCTCCGCGCCAGACGGCGAGCATTTCACCGCGTCGCGGTTGCCGAGTTCGCCTGTGAAGAGGCGGACGTGCGCGACGCGCCCGAGCGTCGGGTTATGTTCGACTTTGAAGACCACGCCGGAGGGCGGCTCTTCGGTTTCGGGGGCGCGCGGAGCGAGCGCCGCGAGCGCGTCGAGCAGCTCCGCGACGCCCTCGCCTTTGAGCGCCGCGCCGGTCAGGTATGGGATCAATTTTCTGTCGTAAAAGCAGCCGAGCAGCAGTGAATCGAGCTCTCCGGCGGAAAAACTTTCCGAGCCCTCTTCAAGATATTTTTCGAGCGCCGCGTCGTCATGCTCAGCGAGGGCCTCGGCGAGCGCCTCGCGGTCTCCGAGCGGAAGGCGGACGGGCTTCTCGCCGGTCAGCTCAGAAATCTCGCCGAGCACGGAATCCACGTCCGCGCCTTCGCGGTCGGTCTTGTTTATGAAAAAGAGCGCCGGGACGCCCATCTTCGAGAGAGCGCGCCATATCACTTCCGTCTGGGCCTGCACGCCCTCGACGGCGGAGACCGCGACGACGGCGAAATCCATCGCGCGCGCCGCGCGTTCCGTCTCGCCGGAAAAATCGCTGTGGCCCGGCGTGTCTATGACGTATATCTTCGCGCCCTTCCACGTGAGGAAGGCCGAGGCGGCGCGCACCGAAATACCGCGGCGGCGCTCGAACTCCGTGAAATCCGTGTGAGCCGAGCCGTCGTCGACACGCCCGAGCGAGCGCACCGCGCCCGACTGAAAGAGCATCTGCTCCGTCAGCGTCGTCTTCCCCGCGTCTACGTGAGCGAGAATCCCTATCGTGAGCGGGCGGCGCTTCAGCCTATCCAATTTACGCTGACTTCTTTGCGCGGCGCGAACTGGCGGACGGGCCTCAGCGACGGCGCGCCGATCATCTGCGCCCCGCAGACGTGCTCGTCCTCGCCTATCCCTAGATACTCGCGCAGTCCTTTGAAATTGCGTATCGCCGTAGTGAGGTAGCCGCCCCAGCAGCAGCCGAGCCCCATCGCGTGGGCCGCAAGCTCCATGTAAGTCAGCGCGATAGCGCCGTCCTCCGGCCAGCCGTAACTCTTCGGCACGACCGCGACCGCGGCGTGCGGAGCGCCGCGCAGAAGCCGGTCCTCCCCTTCCTTGGCTTTCGCTATCATGCCCGCGCCCAGGATGGCTGCGCGGCTTGTCGGGTTTTTGAAAATTTCCTCGCGGAACCAGCAGAGTATGAGGTTCGTGACCTCCTTCGTCTTTTCCGGGTCCAGCGTGATTATCCAGCGGACGTTCTGGCTGTTGACCGCGGTGGGGGCCTGCCGCACGGCGTCGAGCAGCTTTTCAAAAGTCTCGCGCGGAACGGCCTCGTCCCGGAAGAAGCGGACGCTGCGGCGCGTCTTTATGAGATTCAGCCCCTCTTCCTCGCCCGGCATCTTTATCTCCGCGGCGCGTACGAGCTGCGAATCTTTCAGGAAAGAAAGCTCGTCCGCGCAGGCCGGGCACATCAGCACGCACTGGCCGCAGCCGATGCAGCGGGACTCGCGCTTACGGTCCACTTCCGGAAAGCCGGTCTCTCCGAAGCGCACGATGCCGGCCGGGCACGCTTTGACGCAGACGCCGCACTTAACGCATTTTTCCATATTTACGGTAAATAGGCTCACATTCATCCCTCCGTACAAAATCCACATTCCCGCCGTAATTGTAGCACCAAGCCGCCGTTTCTGAAAAAGCGCGCCGCGCCGACGTCCGCCGCATCTCCACGTCATTCACACAAATAAGTGTTATAATCTCGTGCCAGAACGGCTCAGGCCGAACAACGGAGGTAATGTGATGAAACGAACTGCGCTACTGGTAATGGCGATAATCGCGCTGGCCTTCGCGCCGGCGGCGTCGGCGGAGACGTCGGAACTGATCCCGCCCTTCCACTGGACATATCATTCGCTTAGCAGCCTCGCTGCGAAGGGACTCATAGACAACGAAGTAGTGCCGGGCAAGAGCGCCTACAAGCCCGAACAGGTCGTCGCGATGGTCGTAACCGCCCTCAAGCACGCGGAGCGCGACATAACGAAGCTCGGAGAGCAGGAGCTCACCGCGATGCGGCAGCTCGCCGCGGCCTACCGCCCGTACTTCAAAACGGCGGGCTACGACTACGACGCCGTGCGCGGAGACATAGAGATATGCGCGATGCGCGCGGGACTCTCCGGCGCGGACGGCGCCGGCTACACGCCCGGCGAAAAGGCCCTTACGGCTAAAGCGGCGCTCGCCGTCAACAACTTCACATTCGACCTATACAAAACGGCCGCGAAGGACAAAGCCGGCGACAACATCTTCCTCTCTCCCTACAGCGTATCGACGGCGCTCGCTATGACCTACGCCGGAGCGCGCGGCGTGACGGAAGAAGAGATGGCGCGCGCGCTGCACTTCACGCCCGACATCCACAAGGGCATGGGCGCGCTCATCGGCTCGGTGAACTCCGTGCCAGAGGAGACTGCCGTTGTGAGTACGGCGAACGCGATATGGCCGGCCAAGGGTGAAAAAATACTGCCAGAGTTCTATCAGCTCGTGCGTCTCGACTACCGCGCGGGGCTGCGCCAGCTCGACTACGCATCTAACCCAGAGGCGGCGCGCAAAACGATAAACAAATGGGTAGAGGAAAAGACCAACGACAAGATAACCGACATAATACCTGGCGGGGCCCTCACGAAGGACACGAAGATAGTGCTGACCAACGCCGTCTACTTCAAGGCTGGATGGCAGGAGGAGTTCAAAGCTTCCGACACGGCTCCGCGTCCCTTCTGGGTGAGCGCCGATAAATCCGTAAGCGTGCCGACGATGACGCGGACCGCGGACAGGCTCGGCTATGCGAAACTCGACGGCGCAGAGATGATCGACATGCCCTACAAGAACGGACGGTTCTCGATGCTGGTGCTGCTGCCCGACAAAGATTCCTCGGCGGAAGAGCTCGAAGCGCGCCTCTCGTCGGAGAACGTCGAGAAGTGGAGCGCCGCGCTGAATCCCGCGCGCGTCGAAATATTCATTCCGAAGTTCAAGCAGGAAAGCAGCTACGAGCTCAGCACGACGCTGGCGGGCCTCGGCATGGCTTCGGCCTTCACGCCGGGAGCCGCCGACTTCTCCGGCATCAGCGGAAACCGCGACTTCTGCATAAGCGGCGTACTGCACAAGACATTCGTCGAAGTTGCGGAAGAAGGCACGGAAGCCGCCGCAGCGACCGCCGTCATAGTGATGCGCGCTGCGATGCCCGCGCCGCAGGAGACCGTGGTATTCCGCGCCGACAGGCCGTTCGTCTACCTGATAAAGGACAACGAGACGAACGCGATACTCTTCATAGGCCGCTACGCGAGGCCGTAGACAAAACCGGGAAAAAACTAAGAGACCTAAGACGGAGGCCTTCATGCGGCGGCAGGCCTCCGTCTTTTAACGGCCGCCGCGCTCCGGCGCGCGCGGGCGGTAGATAAAACTTACGGACTCCGCTCCGGAAGCAGAAAACTCAATCGCGGCCGGCTTTACGCCAAAACGGTCCCGAAAGTCCTGCGGCTCGCCGCGCTAAACGAAAATCCCACGCGCTCCGACCGGCATGGCGAAAATACTGCGAGTATACTGCGGCACGGCATGGCGGCCAGAATCCCTACCTCTTCGTCAGCTCTATATGACGTTTCGCGTCTTCCGGCGCCCGGGAGAAAAGACTTACCGCCGCAGTCACGGCGGCGGAGGCTATAAACGCCGGGAACAACTCATACATGAATCCTTTCAGCGGCGGCGTGTTGTACCACGCTATCGTAACCGCGGCTCCGGCGGCCATTCCGCACAAAACGCCCCTTCCAGTAATCCACCGGCAGAAAAGCGAAAGAACAAGCGGAGGCGCGAACGACGCCCCCATAACGGCGAAAGCGTAGAGTACGAACCAGAACACTATCCTCTGATGCTGTAGCGCTATAAAAGCGCCGAAAACTCCGACCGCGGCGACAACGGCGCGTCCGGCAAGCGCGGCGCTTCTCTCCGGAAGCTTTCTGCCGAACACTCCTTCTATGATATCGAGCTGCACGGTCTGAGCCACAAGCACGATAAGCGAATCGAGCGTAGACAATATAGCGGAGAACACTGCGGCGAGGACTATACCGGCCGCCAGCGGATCCAGGCTCCGCACGACCAGCAGAGGGAAAGCGAACTCCGGGTCCGGCACCGCCGGCATCATTACGCGGCATATAACGCCGAGCAGGGTGCTGCCGCTGGTCTGTATCAGCACCCATGCCACGCCTATTACGGCGGAGGTTATGAGAGTGGCGTCGTCCCTCGCAGTAATGAAGCGCTGCAGTATATGCGGCTGCCCGAGGAGGCCCAGCCCTCCGGCCGCAAGGCCGAAAGCGAACGCCGCCCCGTCGCGTCCCTTAAGGCCGGAGGCGAACGTCAAAAGCCTCGGGTCAAGCAGATACGCGCGTTCCCAAAACGCATGCCATCCGCCTATATACGTTATAAACATCAACGGCGCGAAAAACAGCACCGCTATGATGACGGCGCCTTGGACGACGTCGGTCCAAACGACCGCGCGGTAGCCGCCCAGCAAAGTATAGAAGGCGCTTATAAAAGCCGCGGCCCAGACGGCACGGCCGTAATCCCAGCCGACGACGGCCTCGAAGGATTTCCCGGCGCTGGTGAGCTGCGCGGCCGTATAGACTACGAAAAATACTACGATGACTATCGAGGCGAAGGCGCGCAGCTTTTTCCCCTCGTCCGGAAAACGGAGCGCGAAATAATGCGGGATGGATGTGGCTCCGGTGCGCCTGGTGTACCGGCGGAGCGCCGGCGCTACAAATATATAGTTGCAGAACATACCTATCGTATAGCCGATACATATCCACATCATGGACACGCCGTAAGCGTAGGCGAAACCGACGGCTCCGGTAAAAACCCATCCGCTCGAATCGGAAGCCCCCACGCTCAACGCCGTAGGTATAGGGCCGAAATCGCGGTCCCCCAAATAGAATCCCTCGGCCGACTTGGAAAAATAACGGTTCGACGCGAGCCCTATGGCGATGAAGACCAGGAGGCAGAGGCCCGAAACATAAAGCGCCGTATTCATTCCGTTCCTGACCCTTTCTTACGCGTTTTCTCGCGTCTCATGGCGCGGCGGTAGTACAGCAGCGCGGCCGCCGACGCAAGGGCCGGGAATATGATAAACGCAAACGTGATAAAAAACGGTATTTCAGGCATATTCATGCACTGCGCATCCCTTCGTGCTTCAGCCGGCTCTCCAAGACCGGCGCGCAGCTGAATTGTAACACACTGTGATAAGATAAGGGGCAAACGCGCGCTCCCTTTGTCAAAATAACGTTGCCGCCTGGGAGTGCGGGACATGGCCGCGGGTCATCCTTATATCCCCGTTCCAAAAGAGTCTCACGGCGTCTCCGAAGGACATCTCCTGACCTCCGGGAATTTCTGCGTTCGCCGGCTATGAACTTTGTCCCCGTCTCCAAGGCTTCTTTCCTTCCGCCGCGCTCCGTACGATTATTTTTATGTTTGTATTTTTTCCTATCCAAGTCCCCGCTTCGCCTTTCTTATAACGCCGTGAGACGCTTCATATTCCGTCTTTGTTTTACTTTATGCGTATACAAAATAATCTGCCGTATCAATTTTTTAGCAATTACCAAAAACTGGGCCGCTCTGCGCCATCAGGCAAAGAATACGATAATCCGGCATATTATGAGTTTTTCATGTGTTACATTTTGGGGCGCACCGGACATTACGCACGTATATTTACTTATACAAAATATTCTATGTTTATATGTTTGTATGTATATCAATATTTTACTGATATCTATCTCATATTTCCGTTTTTGTTATAATTATGTATAGACGCGAAGCAATAAATTGGAGAGTGGAGGCATGGACAGATGCTTGGAGCCAGAGTAAAAAAGCTGAGAAAAGAGCGGGGCGTTACGCTGAAGCAAGTCGCAGCGGCCTCAGGACTTTCGCAGGGATACCTCAGCCAGATAGAGACCGATAAGGTAGAGCCTTCTATCTCCGTGCTGCGCAAGCTTTCGTCGTTCTACCGCGTCCCGCTGCTGTACTTCTTCGACACCGACCCGGCCGAGGATATCGTGGTGCGCAGAAACGAGCGCAAGATCATCAGCAGCCCGCGCGCGCCGATCACATACGAAATGCTCCAGCACAGCGTAACGAATAAAAAGATGGAATGTTCGATAATGAAGCTGGCGCCGCATTACAGCGACCCGGACGGAGTGTACGCCTCTTACCCGGGCGAGGAATGTTTTCTCGTCCTCAGCGGCTCGGTAGAGTTCGAGCAGGAGGGGCGCGTCTACACGCTGGAAGAGGGCGACAGCATATATTACGAGAGTTCGAAGCCCTTCCGCCTTATGAATCCGGGCGGCGTGACGGCGGAGATAGTCGGAGTCCGTACGCCGCCGAACAGACGCGCAGAGAGCGAAGAATAGTTTTTTATCGACAGGACGGAAACGGCGGCGCGCGGAAATTTTATCCGCTCGCCGCCGTTTCGCGCAGCGCCTTATATTCAGCCGGCGGTTCGGAGCGGGGCGCGAAACCGGCGCTTTTATCCCCCGATTAACTTCTTCCGAAAATGTATGCCGCCCCGCAAGCCTTCTGCGTGATACTGGGCCTCCGGCCCGTGCTCGACGGCCTCCGGCCTTCATTACGGCTGTTCCGTTTCATTCAGCCTCGGTGTTATAGATTCCCCGGACAGGACATTTCCGGGGCAGGCTATCCAAAAGACTGCCGGAACGGCATAAATGTTTGCTGTTATCGTTAATCCGCTGCATGTCGGGCGGCTTCAGTTAAAATATCTGTCCCTGACGCGGCTTTTCTTCGGCGTCGGCCAGGAATTCCTCGCCGCCGTCAAGCGGAAGCTGCTGGACGCCCTTGAGCGCGCGGTTGATGGCGCGCGTGCGGACTCCGGCGTTGTCCAGCTCTTTTCCGGCGGCTTCTATCTTCTCGCGCGTCTTTTCGAGCACGACGCCGAATTTTTCGAATTCCGTCTTGACCTTGCCGAGCAGGGCCCATACCTCGCTCGAGCGCTTTTCTATCGCAAGGGTGCGGAAGCCCATCTGTAAGCTGTTGAGCAGCGCGCATATAGTCGTCGGCCCTGCGGGGACTACGCGGTACTCGCGCGATATGCGTTCGCATAGGCCGTCGAGACGCAGCACCTCGGCGTACAGCCCCTCGACCGGAAGGTAGAGTATGCCGAAGTCGGTCGTGTAAGGCGGCTCGATGTATTTGTCGCGTATCATCTTCGCTTCGTCGAGCACGCGCGCCCGAAGCGCCTTCTGCGCCTCGGCGAGCGCCGCAGCGTCGCCCTGCTCGGAGGCCGACGCTATGCGCTGGTAGTCTTCCATCGGGAACTTAGAGTCTATGGGAAGCCACACCGGGGCTCCGTCGCCGCGTCCCGGCAGCATGACGGCGAACTCGACGCGCTGTCCGCTCTTCGGGCGCGTCTCGACGTTCTCGGCGTACTGCTCCTTTGTAAGCATCTGCTCGAGCAGTGCGCGAAGCTGCATTTCGCCCCACGTGCCGCGCGTCTTGACGTTCGATAGGACTTTCTTGAGATCGCCGACGTCGGAGGTAAGAGCGCGCATCTCGCCGAGCCCCTTATGCACCTGTTCGAGCCGTTCGGAGACGGAGGCGAAGGCCTCGCCGAGCCGCTTTTCGAGCGTAGAGTGGAGCTGCTCGTCCACCGTCGCGCGCACTTTCTCGAGCTTTTCTTCGTTGCCTTTCTGCAGCTCGCGCAGCTTTTCTTCCACCGTAGAGCGCACGGCCTCGAGCTTTTCCTCGTTGAGGCGGCTTATGTTGGCGAGCTGGTTGGAAAAGGAGGTCAGACTTTCCGTCTGCTGCGCGCTTATCGCCTTGATGAGCGCGCCCTGCGCCTCGCCGAGAGCAGCGAGCTGCTTCGAAAAGTTCTGGAAGCTGTCGCGCTGCATTCCGCCGAGCTCCGTCACGCGCTTCGCCTGCGCGTCGCCTAGGTTCGCTATGCTGCGCGCCTGCTCCGCCCGCCCTGCGGCCGCGGCCTCGTTCTGCTCGCGGCGCATGGATACGAGGTTTTTCGCCAAAGTCTCTTCCGTCTCGCCGAGCCGCGCCTCGACGCTCTGAAGCCGCGTTAAAAGCTCGCGCGCCGTCTGCTCCATTGCGCCGGCGCTCTCGCGCATGCGCGACATTGAAAACACGACATATACGCCGGCCAGTACGAGAAAAAGTCCGGCACCGATAATTATGGGCATCAAACGAAACACCTCCGTCAAGATGCCCATATTATATAGTCAAACTTTATGAAAATAAAATAGGCGCGATATATACAAACAAATAAAATTGCCGGCTGAGCGCGTCCGAGTACCGCTGCGCGCAGCGAGAGCCGCTCAGACGCGCACGGCGTTATTCCAGCGTCAGGAAGCCTTCGCGTATCGCGTAGCGCGTAAGCTCGGCCATGCTGTCGCAGCCGAGTTTGTCCATTATGCGGCGGCGGTGCGTGTCCACCGTGTTCTTGCTGATGCCGAGGATGTCCGCCGTCTGCTTCGCCGTGCGTCCTTTGACGAGAAGCGCGAGCACTTCCCGTTCGCGTTCAGACAGCGGGTTCGCGCCGTCCGAGTTCTCGCCGTCCAGAAGCCGCAGGTAGTCCTCGACGAGCACGGTGCAGGCTTTCGGCGAGAGATAGACGTCGCCGCGGCTCACCGTATGTATGGCCTCGAGCATTACGTCAGGAGAGCATTCTTTCAGCACGTAGCCGCGCGCCCCGGCTTTGAGGCTCTCCGCGATGAAGCGGCGGTCGTTGTGCATAGAGATGACGATGACCGATACGCCGGGGATTTCGCCGCATATCTTTTCCGCCGCCGTTATCCCGTTCATGCCGGGCATCGTCACGTCCATAAGCACTATGTCGGGGCGCAGTTCGGCGACCGCCTTCACAGCCTCCGCGCCGTCCGCCGCCGAGCCGGCAACCTCGAGGTCGGGCTCTTTCAGCAGCAGGCTCTTGAGCCCTTCTCGGAAAAGTTCGTGGTCGTCCGCGAGAAATATCCTTATCATTCGCCGCGTTCCTCCTCTTTCGCGCCTGATTCAAGTTTCAGGGGCGCGAGCATCGAGACGGTCGTGCCGGATTCGTTCGAGATTATGCGCAGGTCTCCGCCGATGTGCAGCAGCCGCTCCCTTATGCTGAAAAGTCCGAGGCCGGATTTCTTTCCGCGCTTGGCCGCGATAGAGGGCCTTATTCCGACGCCGTCGTCCTCTATGACGACCTGTATTTTGTTCGGGCCGCGGTTGACGCTTATGTGTACGGACGTCGCCTTCGCGTGTTTTATGACGTTCATCAGCACTTCGCGCGAAAGGCGGTAGAGTATGACGCACACCGCGTCGTCGGCGGAATAGTCTTTGATGCTGCCGCGCGTCGTGACGTACCATTTTATTCCGTGCGGCACCAGGAGCTTGTCGGCCAGAGCCTCGAGCGCGGGCGTTATGCCTACCTCGAGCAGTATCGGCGGGCTCAGCTCGAATATCAGCGCGCGGCTCTGCGTTATCATCTCTTCCGTCGATTTTATCGAATTGTCGATTATCCTTCCCGCTTCGCCGTTGCCCGTGTATATCTCCTTGAGCTTGCGCAGGTCGAGCAGAAGCGAGAGCAGCGAATGGCCTATGCTGTCGTGGAGGTCGGTCGCTATCTCGCGCCGCGTCGTCTCCTCGCTTATCGTGAGCTGTATCGCTAGCGCGCGCAGCTTGGCCTGATACTCGAGCAGCATCTTCTGCTTTTGTTTCAGCTCTTCCTCGGACTTTTTTAGCTCAGTCCTGTCGAGGAATATCGTCACGGCGCGGTTCTCAGAAATCGGGAAAGCAATCGCCTCGAGGTACTTGTCCGTGTAGACGCTCTCGCTCTCGCAGTGTATGGCGCGGTTCTCCCTGACGCAGCGGACGATTATGTCAGACCAGCAGTCTTCGACGTTCGGCCACACCTCCATGAAGGTTTTACCGACGACGTCTTTCCTTCTGACGTTGTGGACTTTCTCGTAGGCGCCGTTGACGTCCAGATAGCGCACGGCTTCCGCGCCGCGCTCGTCGATGCCCGGCTCTATCTTGTAGAGCGCCATCGGATTGAATTCCTGCTCGTAAAAAAACTTTTTGAAAAAATTCCTGTTTTCGGCGGAACCGCCGAGCTTTACCGCGTCGCCGCCGTCATGATTCGCTTTCATTTACGGAAAACGCCCTCCGGGATCTACTTTCCCCACGGGCAGGCCGCGAGGCAGAGTCCGCACGTGCCGCCAAGCCCGTACACTTTATCCATGTCGTCCCAGAAGTCGAAGCACTTTTTTACGTCGAAGCGCTCGGAAAGCGGTTCCGAGGCGTCGAACGTCCTGCCGCGCAGCGCGTGGACGGGACAGGCCTTCGCGCACTCCGTGCAGCCGCCGCACCTGTTCTCGACCGGCGCATCCGGCTCGAACGGCGCGTCGGTGAGCACCGTCCCGAGACGCAGCCTCGGCCCGACCTGCCCGTTCACGATGCTGCAGCTCTTGCCTATCCAGCCGAGCCCGGCGCGCACGGCGGCCGTCCTGTGTCCGAACGCGCCGATTATATCGAGAGAGACTTTAGCAAACGAGGACGCGCCGCCGGCCTCCGCCACCCTCCAATGCAGGCGCGACATATCGCCAGCCGGACGGTAATCACTGGCCGCCACCGGATACGCCTTGTATCCGGCCTTTTGCAGCCTGACGGCGGCCGCGGCGCTTATATGGTCTATCTCGCGGTTAAGGGCCGTGTAGACCGTCATGTAGTTGCGTGTAGGGCCGGCAAGCTGTTCGTTAACGACCTCTTTGGGGAAAAATATCGCGAACGACACGGCGCGCGGAAATGAGGCGTAATATTCGCCGTAGGTCTCTCTGACGAATTCAGCCGCGTCCGTCATATCCGCGACCCCGAAGATATCGGCTCCGCGTCCCATGACAAAATCCTTCATTTCTTCTTTCGTAACGCACATACTCACAGCCCATCACCCCACGCAAATATTATCAAGAAAGTAAGAAGAAGCGCGCCTCATATCGAGACGCGCTTCAATTATAAGCTATAAACCGGCGGGCTGCGTTTCGTCCGCCCTGACTATATACACAGTATCCTCTCCGAACCAGTCGTAATAGTTCGCCTTCGGTTCGCGCATGCGGCGCAGCCGCTCTATGCTCGTCCCGATTATGTACATCGGCATCGCCGGTTCGATGAGGGCCTGTCCGTCGGCAGAGTAGCGTTCGCGCACCGCTTCGAGCTCTTCCTCGGTGTCGGCCGCGAGCACGAGCATCGTCCAGTTCTCCTGGTCCATCGAGTCGTCGTCGGCGTAGCCCGGCACGTAGACGCGGCGCTGGTTCAGCATGAACAGGTGCAGCTTTCCTATCGCGTCGTAAACGTCCTCCGGGCTCTTGTCGGAGGTGCGCAGGAAGAAGAATCTGTCCGCGTCCTTGATGTTGAATATATCCTCCGGCAGACGCTCCTGCGTGCGGTAAAGCTCGAAATCGTAGCGCCCGCGCAGGACGAGGTTGAAGTTCACCGTCCCTGTCTTAGCGCCGCTCTCCGCCAGCCATTCGTTCATGGCGGCGCGTCCCGGCGCTGGCTTTCCGCGGGCCGCCATGCCCCAGTCGGGGAAGCGTTTCAGGAAAGACTTTACAAGCCTGTGCTCCGACCATACGTAGCGTATTTTCCCGTTCTCGCGCGTCCACAGCTCTTCGCGTGAAAGCGCCGGCGCGTATGGCAGGTTCTCGTCTACCGTGTACTCCTTCACGCCCATCGGAAAAACGCCAGTGAACGCGCGGCAGTCCATCAGATGATAGAGCCGGTTGTTCCACAGCGCCTTCTCCGCGTTGAAGCTGCCTATCGGGGAAACGGGGATAAACGACTCCCGGGCCAGAGCGATGCGCCTCTTCTCCCCTTCGGCCGTCAGGACGTAGCCGCTGCCGGCTTCGGAGAGAAGCCCCTGCTCCTCAAGCTCGCGCATGGAAGCGGCGTCTCCGCCCGCGAGCGCGACGGTCTCTTCGTCCCAGCACGGAAATTTATCTTCGAAAAGCAGAAGCTCCTGCTCCATGATTATCTTTCCATCTCCTTAAGAACTTCGTGCGTTACTTAGACTGTTCCGCCTGCTCCTCTCTTATGAGGACCTTCCAGAAAGCCCAGCAGGAGCACAGCATTACGATGGAGAACGGCATGGCCGCCGCGAGCGATACGGTCTGCAGGTTCTGAAGTCCGCCCGTGAGAAGCAGCACCATCGCGAGAGCGCCCATGAGTATGCCCCAGACGAGCATCTTGCTCTTCGGCGGGTTCAGCGAGCCTTCCGTCGAGTACATCGAAAGGACGTAGGTGCCGGAGTTCGCCGATGTGACGAAGAAGGTCACGATGAGCACAAGCATCAGTATCGACATCGCGTAGCCGCCCATGTACTGACCGAGCATCTTGAAGACGCCGACGGAAATGTCGTTGAGGACCGCGGCCGAGATGCCTATTTTATCGACGAGTTCGAGCTTAAGCGCCGATGTGCCGAAGATGCCGAACCACGTGAGGCTTCCGAGCGCAGGGACGATAAGGACTCCGGCGATGAACTCGCGGATCGTGCGTCCGCGCGAAATACGCGCGATGAAGGAGCCGGAGAAGGGCGCCCAAGCGATCCACCAGGCCCAGTAGTAGAGCGTCCAGCTGCGGAGGTGGGCTTCATACGAGCCGCCGTAAGGCGCGGTCATGAAGGATTCCTTGACGAGTCCGCTCACGTAGTCGCCGAAGCTCATGAGCGTCGCGTTGAGTATCGTGAGTGTCGGGCCGACGCAGAAGAGCGCCGCCATAATGACGAAGCAGATGCGTATGTTCCAGTCGGCGACGAACTTGATGCCCTTGTCGATGCCGAGGACCGCGGAGCCGGTGTAGAGTACGACGAGGAAGGCGATGATGAGAAGCTGAACCATCGTCGTCTGCGAGACTCCGAAGAGCTCCATAAGCCCGCTGTTGAGCTGGAGCGTGCCGAGGCCGAGCGAGGTCGTAAGGCCGGCGAGCGTCGCGAATATCGCGAGGATGTCTACCGTTTTGCCGAACGCTCCGCGCACGCGCTCCTCACCGACGAGCGGGATGAATATCGTGCTTATGAGTCCCGGCGCGTTGTGGCGGAACTGGTAATAGGCGAGCGGAAGGGCTATGACGGAATAGCCGGCCCACGGATGAAGCCCCCAGTGGAAGACCGTCACCTGCATAGCGTCGCGCGCCGCCTGTATCGTGCCGGGCTCTGCGCCGAGCGGAGCGGAGGCGAAGTACGTGAGAGGTTCGGCGGCTCCGTAGAAGACGAGGCCGACGCCCATGCCGGCCGAGAAGAGCATCGCGACCCACGAGAGGTTGCTGTATTCGGGACGCGAATCTTCAGGGCCAAGCCTCTTTTTGCCGAAGCGGCTGCATCCGATGAAAAGGCAGAAGACGACGAAGACGTTCATCGTAAGCAGATAGCCCCAGCCGTAATATTTCGTGAGGAAGCCGTTCAGGCCGCTGGCGAAGGCTCCGAAGCCTTCTGGGGAGATGAGCCCCCACGCCACTACGGCGATAGTTATGGCTATAGATATATAATAAACAGAATTGGACTTCTGTGCTGTATTCTTTTCGGCCATAGCTGATGTTACTCCTTTCACAATTAGAGAACTGAAAAGCCGCCGGAGAGCGGAGGAATACGGCGCTCTCCGGCGGTGCGTACCGTTATATCTTGAATACCGTCGGTCCCTCGACTTCTTTCGTAAGCGCGTCGAGAGCGACTTCTACGCGGTGGGTGCGGAGCGCCCACTCTTCTTCTTTCGAGAGGGTCGGGTCTCCGAGCGGATAGGGGACGGAAACCGTCGGGACTATCCTGTTGGAGCCAACCGTCTTCGCGACGTCGATAAGGTTGGCCATGACGACCACGGGAATGCCTGTACGCTCGATTTCTCTTGCCATCGTTGCACCGCAACGAGTACAGGTTCCTCAGGTGGCGGTGAGGATCACGGCGTCAACTCCCGCTGCGTGGAGCTCCGCGGCGATCTCTTTACCGAACTTGGCGGCGTAGTTCTGGGTCGTGCCTGTTCCGACCGTTACATAGTAGTAGTCGTAGAGTTTCTTGAACTTGCCCTGCTTCTCGAAGTAGCGCATCGCGTCCACGGGGATGCCGCGGTCGGGAACTGCGCACATGGCCGCGGGGTCGAATCCGGCGTGTATCGTCTTGTACTCCGTAGACGGCAGGCAGTCCTTGCCGGCGATGTTGTACTTGCCCCACTTCGTCGCGGAAGCGCTCTGGATATGGTCCGGGTTGTCGAGGGGTACGACGCCGCTCGAAGAGACGAGCGCTATCGTGCACTGGCTGAGGTCTTTAACGGCGGGCGCCGGCGGGACCTTGTCGGTCTTCGGGATGACGAGCTCTGTCTGGAAAGGTTCTCCGTTGAGCTTCTTGATGAGCATGTCGATGACGCGGTCGGCGGCCATGACGTTGCCGGGGGCCGGGATCTCGCTGCGGATCCCGCGCGGGAAGTATCCTTCCTCGGCCGCGGGAAGGAGCTGCTCGCCTTTCGCTATCTTCTCGGCAAATTTCGCCATAGCGGTGAGGTCGTTCTTCATGAAGGTGGCCTTGCGTCCGCCCTTGAAGATGTACATATCGGCCTTGTATTCGGCGACGCCGGGGTTTTCCTCGTTCATCGAGCTGAGGACGGGGACGTTGTAGCGCTCTTTGACGGCTTTGCAGATGATGCCGCAGCCTACTCCGTAGCGTCCCGCCATGAACGCGGGGCCGGCGAAGAAGATGTCGAACTCTTTCTTATCGAGCCACTCGAATATCTCTTTGAGGGCTTCGTCGGTGTGGTTGGTGATGTAGTTGTCTCCGCAGACGATGGTGTTCGTGACTTCGATGTCCGGCATCATGCCGTTGAGCATCATCGAGCATCCGATTATCCCGTCGTGGAATATCGGCTTGCTGTCCGCCGCGTCCTCTCCGCCGACCTGTCCGAAGAACTGGTTGATATAATGTATAGCCTTCATATTATTCCGGCCTCCTTAGAAATCGGCGCAGCTTCTGCGCGAGTAGCCGCTGATGTGGTTGGCGCAGAACATTCCGTTGTTCTCCATCACGCAGCTGCCGTCCGGGTTGATGCAGCCTTCCCAGCCGCCGGAGTTTCCGTCGCGCGCGAGGGCCTCGAGTTCTCCGATGACTTCCATCGCGGGCATCTCGTAGAACTGCGAGACGTTGCCGGTGGTGACGAGGGCGTCGGTAGCCGGGTTCATCGAAACGAGCGGCTGCGAGGCTCCGTCGCGTCCCGTCGCTTCGTCAGAAAGGCCTATCGTCTTGATGCCGAGGCGCTCGAGCTCGACGAGCATGGCCGTGTAGTCGACATCGGGGTTGCCGTAGCCTTCTTCGGCGACGACCGCGCCCTGCGCGCCTATCGCGACGGCTATCTGTCCCGCCATCTGCACGCAGCGCTGCTTCTCTTCCATCTTCGGGTTCAGCGTGGACATGATTACGCCGAGGAAGTTGATCGTCTTGCCGTGCTGCGCGTAAAGGCGCTTGATCATCGGGTTGGTCGAGAACTCGTAGGTCGAGATCTTAGAGGAGCTCGGCATGAAGCTTCCGGAGACCATGCAGCCGTCGAGCAGCTCGTTCGGGTGCATGAGCGTCGGGAGCATCCTGTTGCCGTCCCATCCGTAGATGAGCGTGTTGTAGCCGAGGGCTTCCATCTGAGTCTGCGGCTGGAGCACGTAGACGACGCCGGGAAGCTTCTTGACATCTTCGCTGCGGTCGGTTATCGGCGGCAGCTCGTAGGTGTCTATCTCCTCAGGCTCCATGTCGCGCACGCACTCGGCGATGTGCTCGGCGAGGCGGAGCGTCGCCCAGCGGATGGCGTGGTTGCGCTTCTGCTGCTCGCGCTGCTCGTCAAGTTCGTCGGTGTCGGCGACGAGCACGAGGTTGGGCATGTCGCCCCAGATCGTGTAGTGCTGGTAGGGGCCGCCCATGTCGATGAGGCCGTCCTGGAAGCCTCCCCAGTGTTTGCCGACGGAAAGGAGCGTCACGCCGTCGAGGACGTGGGTGCGGCCCATGCCGGCCTGTCCGAGCGGCGAGGTCACGCCGGGATAGGCGCCTTCGCCTCCGCTGACTTTGCAGCGGAACTCCACGGAATCCTTGACGGGGCAGAGCCTCACCATATCGCCGGGGTGTACGATCTTGAGGTCGGCGTCGGTGATGTGCTTGTCCTCGCGGACGCACGCGAGAGCGTCGTCCTTGTCGACTGTGAGGATTCCGTTGCTGTAAGCGGTCTTCTCGCCAAAGACTATGTCTTTGACCATGAATTTTCCGATTTCCAGCTTCATAGTTTTCCTCCTTTTTCTGCTTTCAAAGCAGAATTATTTTCACTTGTGGGAAGTTTAACAAAATCGTGAATTCAAGAACAATGACGAAAAAAGTGACGCAGATGTAACGTTTTGCGTGACACGCGGCTTATGGGCGCGCGGCAATCGCAAAAACTAAAAATTTGAGCTATCATAGACGCGGCAACGGAAAATACAAAGCGTCAGGGGGACATGATATGGAAAAACGTCCAGAGATAAATATCCCGAGACTCATGGCGGCCTACTACACCGAGCATCCGGACGCGCGCGAAAAAGACCAGCGCGTCGCCTTCGGCACGTCCGGTCACCGCGGCTCGTCGCTCAAGCGCAGCTTCAACGAAGACCACATAGCGGCTGTCTCGCAGGCGATATGCGAGTACCGAGCGGGGCGCGGCATAGCGGGGCCGCTCTTCATGGGCATGGACACGCACGCGCTCTCGGAGGCTGCGCTGCGCACCGCGGCGGAGGTATTCGCCGCGAACGGCGTCGAGCTGCGTATGCAGGAGGGGTTCACATATACGCCGACGCCGGTCGTCTCGCACGCGATACTGACGTGGAACGCCGCGAAACACGGCACGACAGCCGACGGCGTCGTCATCACGCCCTCGCACAACCCGCCTTCGGACGGCGGATTCAAGTACAACCCGCCGAGCGGAGGCCCGGCCGGGACTGACGTTACGAAATGGATAGAAAACCGCGCGAACGAGATACTCGGAGAGGGGCTCAAGTCCGTGAAGCGCATGTCCTTCGAGCGAGCGGTCAAAGCGCCGAACGCCGGCTTCGTGGACTACATAGAGGGCTACGTCTCCGGCCTCGGCGAGATAATAAAGATGGACGCGATAGCGGCCTCGGGGCTCAAAATAGGCGCGGACCCGCTCGGCGGCTCGGGCATATATTTCTGGGAGCCGATAGCGGAGAGATACGGTCTCGACATCGAGGTAGTAAACAAGACGGTGGACCCGACTTTCTCCTTCATGCCGCTCGACCACGACGGCAAGGTGCGCATGGACTGCTCTTCGCCGTGGGCGATGGCGAAGCTCGTCGCGCTGAAGGACAAATACGACATAGCATTCGGCAACGACCCGGACTACGACCGCCACGGCATAGTGACGCGCGCGGGGCTGATGAAGCCGAACGCCTACCTCGCCGTCGCGATAGAATACCTTTTCACGCACAGGCCGCTCTGGAGCGCTGAGGCGATGGCCGGCAAGACGCTCGTATCGAGCTCCATAATAGACCGCGCCGCCGCCGGCGTGGGGCGCAAAGTCTACGAAGTCCCCGTCGGCTTCAAGTGGTTCGTCGACGGCCTGCTCTCCGGCTCTCTCGCCTTCGGAGGCGAGGAGAGCGCCGGAGCGTCGTTCCTCCGCATGGACGGGAGCGCGTGGAGCACAGACAAGGACGGATTCATAATGAGCCTGCTCGCGGCGGAAATCACCGCCGTGACCGGAAAGACGCCCTCCGAGCTCTACGACGCGATGACGGCGCGCTACGGCGCGCCCTGCTACTCGCGCAAGGACGCGCCCGCGACGCGCGAGGAAAAGGAAAAATTAAAGAAACTCTCCCCCGCCGACGTGACGGCGGAAACTCTCGCCGGAGACAAAATCACGGCGAAGCTGACGAACGCGCCCGGCAACGGAGCGCCGATAGACGGCCTCAAGGTGACGACGGAAAACGGCTGGTTCGCGGCCCGTCCCTCCGGCACGGAGGACATTTACAAAATCTACGCCGAAAGCTTCAAGGGCGAGGAACACCTCGCGAAGATAAATGAAGAGGCGCGCGCGATAGTCGCGAAAGCGATAGCCTAGCCGCCGCGCAGCTCCAAAACACACGCCTGTATTTCGCCGCACGGACTTATGCTCCGCGCGGCGTTTTTTGTCCTTCTATCCGCCAGCAAACATATGCCTCTTAAGCATGACTTGCGCGTCCATACTAAGTATTTGTTATCCGTTTCGGGACGTTATAGACTATGCGCGTCGAAGGGAAACGCAGACGAGAAATGCGGAAATCCCTCGAAACATCAAGAAAAAATTTTTGAAGGGAGCAACTATACAATGGATGCAAAAATGCTTGACGGCAAGGTAGCTATAATCACCGGCGCGAGCTACGGGATGGGGCGCACGATGGCGGAACTCTTCGCCGAAGAAGGCGCGAAGGTCGTAATCACGGCGCGCGGCAAAGAAAAACTCGACGAGGTGGTAAAGGGCATAAACGAGAAGGGCGGCCAGGCGGTCGGAGTCGTGGCCGACACATGCTCGACCGAGGACACGAAGCGCGTGTTCGAGACGGCGCTCAAAGAGTTCGGCGACGTGGACATCCTCATCAACAACGCCGGCATAGGCGAGCAGAAGCTCATCGACGAGACCGACGACGACTGGATGCTCTACGTCATGAACACGAACCTCGGCGGCCCGATGCGCTATATCCGCGAGGCGCTCAAGATATTCCTTCCGAAGAACGACGGCGTCATCATCAACATCTCCTCCGTCAACGGCACGCGCCCCTTCTGCGGCGCGACCTACACCTCGACGAAGGGCGCGCTCAACACTCTGACCAAGAACGTAGCGATGCGCCTCATAGACACGAACATCCGCTGCAACGCCGTCGCCCCGGGCGCGACTATCACCCCGGCGCACCTCGCGAACAAGGCCGGCGAGCAGCCCGGCGGCGCCGAGATGCTGAAGTACAGCGGACATTTCGTCTACTTCCCGGGCCCCGAGTGCGAGGCGATCGACCAGGCTTACGCCTGCCTCTATCTCGCGAGCAAGATGGGCAAGGCTGTCAAGGGACAGGTAATCCAGGTCTGCAACGGGGCTTTCCTCTAATAGACACCGGAAATTGACGGCGGCGGCGCGCGCCGGACACGCGCCGCCGCGTTTTATCAGTTCTATTACAAGCTGCAAAACGGAGGATTTTTACGATGAAAATGAAATTTATTCCCGCATTCGCCGCGGCTGCGGCGATATGCTCCGCTTCCGCCTGTTTCGCCGCGCAGAACAGCCTGACCTACGACGCGTCGGTGCTCGGGCCGTCGCCTGTTCCCGCGATGGAACGCGGCCTCCAGACCGCGGCTGCGGAACAGTGGCTCAAGGTGTCGGACGGCGCGCACGAGCTCGAAGGAGCGACATTCGGCCCGGACGGCGCGCTCTACTTCTGCGACGTCACCGCGCGCAAGGTCATGCGCGTCACGAAGGATAAGGAGCTCTCCGAATTCGCGTCTTTCAAGGACTTCGCCCCCGGAGGCCTCGCCTTCGCGCCCGACGGGCGCCTCTTCGCGGCGGCGCTCGACTTCCCGAGCGGCAGGGGCGTGATAGCCGCGATAGCCCCGGACGGCTCGAAGATGGAATACATCCTTCCGCCCGAGGCCGGCTATATGCCGAACGATGTAATCTTTGACAAAAACGGCGGATTTTACTTCAGCGACTTCAAAGGCACTCCCTCAGAGCCGAAAGGCGGTATATATTACGCGGCCCCCGACATGAAGACGGTCTCGGTAGTCGCGGCTGATTTCGCGCAGGCGAACGGCGTCGCGCTCAGCCCCGACGGGACGGTGCTGTGGGCTACGGAGTTCGGGCGCAACCTGCTCTACCGCTTCGAACTTGAAAGCGCGGTCAAGGTGTCGGAGCTCGGCACCTCCGTCCCGTACCGCTTCATCGGCCCCGCGCCGGACTCCATGCGCACCGACGCGGACGGCAACGTCTACGTCGCGATGTACGGACAGGGGCGCGTCATGGCCTTCAACGGCAGCGGCATACCGATAGGACAGATACTGCTGCCGGGGCGCGAAGAAGCCAGGATAGCGACGACCAGCCTCGCGATAGACCCCGGCTCGAAGGAAGCGTATATAGTCGCGCGCACCGTGAAGGACGGCGGCGGCGCGTGGATCTACAGATTCGGAGCCTTCGCGCACGGCCCCGCGGTCAACGTCAACAAGTAACAGCGCGGTAATTATAAAGGCCGTCAGGTTCTTCCTGACGGCCTTAGTTCCAAATATCCGCGGCGGCCTAGCTCAGATACTTTTCGATAAAACGGCTCACGGCTTCGCAGAAAAGCTCGACGCTTTCGACCGCGTCCATATTCTCGTCCATCTCCCATAGGAAGCAGGCTCCGTACAGGTAGGCCGTAATCATCCGGCATATACCTGCGCAGTCCGTGTCGGGTTTCAGCTCGCCTTTCTCCCTGGCCTCTTCGAGCATCGAGAGGAGATACGAGGTGTCGGCGGCGAGACGCATGACGGGGTCGTCGTGCTCCATTACGACCCTGACCCACAGCCGGCAGAAGTCTCTGCTCATATTCTTTTTCACGGAATGCAGATAGGTTTTCGCGTAATCCGTCAGTTTTTCCGCAATCGGCGTCTCTGGGTGCGCGTCAAGGTGCGTGAAAGAATCTTTCGGCCAGATCGCCATCATAGTGGTTTTCAGAAAATCTTCTTTCCCCGTGAAATAGTAATAGAAAGTGCCCTTAGCGACCCCGGCCTCTTCGATGATGTCGTTCACCGAAGTGTTGTTCAGGCCGTTTTTCGCAATCAGCTCAAGACCGACCCGCATCAATTCCTCTTTTTTGCCTGTGTTTGAAGAAATTGATTCTCTTGCGGCGGCCTGAGCCGGGCTGATATATTTTTCGTTCAAGAAAAGGACTCCTCCTCAATAGCGTATCGGCCATATATCAACGGACGAGCAAAGCTGATGGCACAGCCGTTAATCTAGGGACTGCGTCTCTGCGCGGATTGCTTTACCTTACACGAACTTTGGGAAAATGTCCATACAGCGAACCGCTTTTTTCTATGTAAAACAAGTGCGTGAAATTTCTCACACGACGATTGTCTTTTTTGCGAATGAGTGATATGCTTCGCATTGTACTGATGGTCAGTTGACCGATAGTACAGCAGCTTTCCGCAGGGACGGAAAGAGCGCGCTCCCCTGTGAAAAGCCGCCGTCATGCTTCGCCGGCGCAAAGTTTCTGCGCGGAGCGCGGCGAAACGGCCTTCCGGCGTCAGTACGCATCGACGTTATAACTTTTCAAAAACGGAGGGATTTGTTGTGAAAATGAGAAAGAATCTGCTGGCCGCGTTGTCGGCCGCCGCGGTGATAGCCGTCTGCCAGTGCGCCTTTGCTGCGCAGGGCGGACTCGTCTACGACGAAAATTCGTCCGGGCCCACTCCCGTCCCGCCTTCGGAACGCGGCCTCCAGACCGTGCAGGCTTCGCGCTGGTTTGAGGTCACGAAAGAGATGCACGAACTTGAAGGCACGGTGCTGGCGGCGGACGGAACGCTCTATTTCAGCGATGTGACGGCCGGCACTATCATGCGCATGACCCACGACAAGAAGCTCTCTACATTTGCCAAACTGGACGGCTTCATCGCTGGCGGCACTGCTTTCGGGCCTGACGGACTCCTTTACGCCGCGGTCCTCAATTTCCCAAACAAGAGGGGCGGCGTCGCCTGTTTCAGCCGGGAAGGAAAAATAGAATATATACTGTCCCCGGACGCGGGCTATCTGCCTGACGACCTCGTGTTCGACGCCGAAGGCGGGATCTATTTCAGCGACATCAGAGGGACGGACGCCGAACCGATAGGCGGAGTCTACTACATCACCCCCGACAGGAAGACGGTAAAACCGGTGATCAAAAATCTCGCGCAGGCCAACGGCGTCGCGCTCAGCCCGGACGGCAAAGTGCTCTGGGTTGGCGAGTACGGCCGCAACAGGCTCCTGCGTTCCGAACTGGTCGCTCCGGCGGAGCTTTCGCAGCTCGGCGTATCGATCCCGTACTATTTCACCGGCCCCGCGCCAGACTCGATGCACGTCGATAAAGACGGCAACGTCTACGTAGCGATGTACCGCCAGGGGCGCGTACTGGCCTTCAACCCCAACGGCTTCCCTATCGGGCAGATACTTCTCGAAGGGCGCGACAAGATGATAATAGCTTCGACGAATTTCGCCATCAGCCCCGATTCTAGGGATATGTACATCGTAGCGTGCAACAACGCTGAAGGCGAGGGCGCGTGGATATTCAAAGGTGAAGCGTTCGCGCCTGGGCTTAATCCGCCGGTAAACAGCAAATAAACGCCTCTGAAGTTCGGGCAAAATCCCCACATCATAAGCCGGACGGCCAATTCCGCCTGCGGCGGGCCTGGCCGCCCGGCATCCCAACTGGAACATAATTTCTCACTGCGGCGGCAGAAGAGAGAAAATTTCACAACAGGCGCGTTCTGCGCGCATAAATAAAAAATAATCGTAAATGAGGAGGTTTAATATGTTCGATCATCTTTTCAGCCCTCTGACTATCAGAGGCAAAACGCTCAAAAACCGCTGCGTCGTCCCGGCGATGCTGACCTACTTCTGCGACACGCACGGCGACGCGACGGAAAAATACATCGCCTACCACGAGGAAAAGGCGAAAGGCGGATTCGGCATGATAATCACCGAGGACTACGCCGTCGCCCCCAAAGGGATAAGTTTCGCCACGGTCCCGGGCCTCTGGTGCGACGCCCAGATGGAGAGCCACAGCAAGCTCGCCGAACGCGTCCACAGACACGGCGCGCTCATCCTCGTGCAGCTTTTCCACAGCGGCATGCAGGGCGACGAAGCCGTGCTGCACGAGCCGCCGAAAGCCCCGTCGCCCATAATGTCGCCCTTCGGCGACGCGGTGGCCAAGCCCTTCACCACCGAAGAGATCAAGGCTCTGACCAAACAGTTCGGAGACGCAGCGCTGCGCGCGAAAAAGTGCGGCTTCGACGGCATAGAAATACACGGCGGCCACGGCTACCTCGTAGACCAGTTCCTATCCCCGTTCATGAACAAGAGGCTCGACGAATACGGCGGAAGCGTCTGGAACCGCACGCGGTTCGCGAGGGAGATAATCCGCGACATCCGCGAAAAGTGCGGAGAAAACTTCATTCTCGCGATGCGCGTCTCCGCCGACGAATTTGTGGAAGGCGGCCTCACCATTGAGGAATCGAAGGTCATAGCGAAAATCCTTCAGGACGCCGGAGTAGACATGCTCGACATATCGCTCGGCAACTATTCGTCGCTCGAGTTCTGCATGGCGAGCAGCCACAAGGGGCCGGGCTGGTATTCCGACTGGGCGAAGGAAATAAAGTCCGTCGTACACATACCTGTTATGGCGGTCAACCGCATCAACGACCCGTTCATAGCCGACAACATCCTCGCGGAAGGAAAATCCGACCTTATCGCCATGGGCAGAGGCTCAATCTGCGACCCGCACTTCCCGGAAAAAGCCCGGAGCGGCAGGATAGAAGACCTGAGAAAATGCCTCGGGTGCAACGTCGGATGCGTCAACGTCCTCTGGACCGCGCACCCGATACGCTGCGTGCTCAACCCAACCGTAGGACACGAGTCCGACGGGCCGATAACGAAAGCAGACACGCCCAAGAAAGTCGCAGTCATAGGCGCGGGGCCGGCCGGGCTGTACGCCGCCATCGCCGCCAAACAGCGCGGACACGAAGTCACGGTCTACGAAAAAGAAAGCCATTCCGGCGGGAACTTCTACTACGCCTCATTCCCGCCCTGCAAAGGCGAAATCACAGAATTTCTTATATGGCAGCTCACGCAGTGCCGCGAGCTCGGCGTGGAAATCAAGTACGGGACGGAAATAACGCCCGAAAGCCTGCGCACGCTCGGCGCGGACCATATAATCCTCGCCACCGGCGCGCATCCTTCCGCCGCGCCGATAAAGGGGCTGGCAGAGAGCAAAATCGCCTGCTTCGCCACAGACGTGCTCGGAGGAAGCGTCAAGCCGGGCCGCCGCTGCGTCGTCATCGGAGGCGGCGAAGTCGGCGCTGAGACGGCGCATTTCCTCGCGCTCGACGAGCTGAAGAAAGTCACGATACTCGAAATGAGGGACGACATCGTGCTCGACGCGCCGGCGGCCGTAAGCGTCCCGCTTATAAAAGAGCTGAAAGACAGGGACGTGAGGATACTGACATCCGTAAACGTGACGGAGGTCAAGGACGACTCCGTGACCTTCGCGCACCCAGACGGCAGAGTCGAGGTAATCCCGGCCGATATGGTCGTGACAGCGACGGGCTACAGGAGCTACAACCCGCTCGAGGAAGCCGCGAAGGCCTCCGGAGTGCCCTACGCCGTCGTCGGGGACGCCGTGAAGGCTAGAAACGCGCTCGAGGCGACCACGGAAGGGTACAACGCGGGCCGCGCTATCTAGGATAAACAAGCAATCATAAAAATAAATAAAATTTACAAGGAGGGTCCGCCATGAAATACACAAGAGGCTGCTGCGTCGTCGGAGAAAACAAAATGGAGATCAGAGAAGACTGCGTGATGCCGGACAATCTGGCTCCGCAGGCCGCCATAGTCAAGCCGGCGATATGGACGCCGTGCACGACCGACGCCCATCTGATCGAGACCGGGCTGCGCGACTGCCCCGACCTGCTGTATAAGGCGGCGGGACATGAAATGTCCGGCACAATCATAGCCGTCGGTTCGGCGGTGAAAGATTTCAAACCCGGAGACAGGGTCGCGGCCTGCGCGGCGATGCCCGACTGGCACACTCTCGCGGCCCAGGACGGACACCCGCGCGACCGTTACTGGGACAACACAGGCACCTTCACTGAAAGAGGCGGCTCATTCGTCGACGAATATTACGTCGAAGACGCCGAAATGAACCTGGCCCACATCCCCGACAACGTCACATGGGACCAGTCCGTCATGGCGACCGACATGATGGCGACGGCGTTCCGCGGCGTCGAGGAGATGGAGCTGCAGTTCGGCGAGTCCGTCGCCGTCTTCGGAATAGGCCCGGTCGGGCTGATGGGCGTGCGCGCCTGCGTCCTCAAGGGCGCTGGGAAGGTGTTCGCCATAGGCTCGAGAAACGTCTGCTTCGAGGTCGCGAAGGAGTACGGCGCGACGGAGCTGTTCAACTATCACGACGCCGACTTCCTCGACGCGATCGTAAAGGCCAACGGCGGGCAGGTCGACAGGGTGCTCGTCTGCGGCGGAAACGACCGCACGATATCCCAGGGGCTCGGAATTATGAAAAACGGCGGCACGCTCGTCAACGTCGCGGCCTACTTCGACGTGCCGAGCCTGACGATCCCGCTCGACCTCCCTTCGTGGGGCTTCGGATACGGGGACAAGACCATAAAAGGCGTGCAGTGCGCCGGCGGCAGGCTGAAGCTGGAACGCATGCTCAGCCTCATATCGGCGGGGCGCGTGCAGCCAGAGAAGCTCATCACGCACCGCTTCCACGGCATGGAAGAGATTGAAAGCGCGATGCAGCTCTACATCAACAGAGAAAGGAGTCTGATAAAGGCGGTTGTTTACAACGACGGCGTCAAAGGTTAGCTAAAAGGGGAGCCACGACAGAAATAACCCATCCACATCTAATAAAGGCAAAGCCTCGCGGGTCTCGCGCCCGTGAGGCTTTGCCTTTTTCGTTTACCGGCGGCGTACGGATATCCGCAGTTTCGCCTAATCTTCCTCGCTCGGGCACTCTATCTCGAACATCGCGTCTATCGTCCGGTGCAGAAGCCGCGCCTTCTCGCCCTCGGCCAGAGTATAATAGACCTCCTTGCCGCTGCGCTTCGCGCTTACGAGGCCGTCAGCGCGCAGGACGCGCAGGTGATGCGACACTGCCGAGTCGCTCATTCCGACGGCGCGCGCTATCGCGCCGACGCTCGCCGTCGTGTGGCACAGCAGCCACAATATGCGCAGCCGCGTGCAGTCCGAGATCTGCTGAAAAACGGAAGCAACCTGCCCGAAGGAATCCTCCTTCGGCATATTCTCCGCCAGTTCCTCTATCGTCGCCGTCCTGTGGCGCGCGTGCTCATTTTCTATATCTATGGCGGACGCCTCCCTTTCGCATCTCTTTCGCAAAATTCACATTAAAAGATAGCAGTTTACTTTTTTACTGTCAAACGGAGCGCGCCGGGCGCGCTATAGATAACAATATATCGATATTGATATGGCGATATACGCTTTTTCGTATCTTCTGCAAACAGCACTTTTACGTTATCATTTTTTCAGTGAATTTGAGATTTTTTTCACTAAATCTACGGCGCGGCGTTTTCACGTCCGTGCAAAACGGGCTGGAGTGTGACGTATGGAACAGATGAAAAGCGCGATGACGGTCGACAGCCTTGAAACGCTGGCGACGAGGATGGCCGAAGTGCGTGAGGCGCAGAAGAAATTCGCCCTTTACACGCAGGAAGAAGTGGACAGGATATTCCTCGCCGCGGCCACTGCGGCGAACATGGCGCGCATCCCGCTGGCTCGCGCCGCGGTGGAAGAGACAGGGATGGGCGTCCTCGAGGACAAGATATTCAAGAATCATTTCGCGGCCGAGTATATCTACAACTACTACAAGAACGTCAGGACCTGCGGCGTTATCGAGGAAGACAGGGAGTTCGGCACGCAGAAGATCGCGGAGCCGGTCGGCGTTATAGCCGCCGTCATTCCGACGACGAACCCGACTTCGACGGCGATTTTCAAGACTCTGCTCGCGCTCAAGACGCGCAACGGGATGATAATCAGCCCGCACCCGAGGGCTAAGAAATCGACGATTCTCGCGGCGAAAACCGTCCTCGACGCCGCCGTCGCGGCCGGAGCGCCCGAAGGAATTATAGCGTGGATAGACGTGCCGTCGCTCGAGCTGACGAACGCCGTCATGCGCGAGGCCGACCTGATACTCGCGACCGGCGGCCCCGGAATGGTTAAGGCCGCGTACTCGAGCGGGAAGCCCGCGCTCGGCGTAGGAGCCGGCAACACCCCCGCCGTCATAGACGAAAGCGCCGACGTGCAGCTCGCGGTCAACTCTATCATACATTCAAAAACTTTCGACAACGGCATGATATGCGCCTCCGAGCAGTCGGTCATCGCGGTCGGCTCCGTCTACGGCAAGGTCAAGGCCGAATTCGCGGCGCGCGGCTGCTACTTCCTCGACAAGGAGGAGACGGAGCGCGTGCGCAAGACGATAATAGTCAACGGGGCCGTAAACGCGGCGATAGTCGGGCAGAAGGCTCACAAGATCGCGTCGATGGCCGGCGTCGAAGTTCCGGAGGATACGAAGATACTCATAGGCGAGGTAGAGAGCGTAGATATAAGCGAAGAGTTCGCGCACGAGAAGCTCTCGCCCGTGCTCGCGATGTACCGCGCGGCGGATTTCAAAGAGGCAGTGGCGAAGGCGGAGCGCCTCGTCGCCGACGGCGGATTCGGCCACACTTCGGCGGTCTACCTCAACGCCGTGACGGAACGCGAAAAGCTGGACTATTTCAAATCCCGGATGAAGACGGGGCGCGTCCTCGTCAACACGCCGTCGTCGCAGGGCGGCATAGGCGACGTCTACAACTTCAACACGACGCCTTCTCTCACGCTCGGCTGCGGCTCGTGGGGCGGCAACTCCGTCTCGGAAAACGTCGGCGTGAAGCACCTGCTCAACATAAAGACCGTCGCCGAAAGGAGAGAGAACATGCTCTGGTTCCGCACGCCGCAGAAGACATACATAAAGAAAGGCTGCCTGCCCGTCGCCCTGCGCGAGCTGAAAGAAGTGCTCGGCAAAAGAAGGTATTCATCGTAACAGACACGTTCCTCTACAATAACGGCTACACGAAGGCGATAACCTCGCGCCTCGACGAGATGGGCATAAAACACGCGACATTCTTCGACGTGGCGCCCGACCCAACGCTCGCCTGCGCGCGCGAAGGCGCGAAGGCGATGACGGACTTCGGCCCGGACTGCATAATAGCGGTCGGCGGCGGCTCCGCGATGGACGCCGGCAAAATCATGTGGGTGCTCTACGAACATCCAGAGGCCGACTTCATGGACATGGCGATGCGCTTCGCCGACATCAGAAAGCGCGTCTACACCTTCCCGAAGATGGGCGGAAAGGCGTACTTCATCGCGGTGCCGACCTCGGCGGGAACGGGCTCGGAAGTCACGCCCTTCGCCGTAATCACGGACGAAAAGAGCGGCGTCAAATACCCGCTCGCAGACTACGAGCTCATGCCGCATATGGCGATAGTGGACGCCGACATGATGATGGACGCGCCCAAAGGGCTGACGGCCGCCTCCGGCATAGACGCGGTCACTCACGCGCTCGAAGCCTACGCCTCGCTGATGGCGACCGAATTTACCGACGCGATGGCGCTGCGCGCGCTGCGCTCGATATTCGACTACCTGCCGCGCGCCTACGAAAACGGCGCGAAAGACCCGGTCGCGCGCGAAAAAATGGCGCACGCCGCGACGATGGCGGGCATGGCCTTCGCCAACGCCTTCCTCGGCGTCTGCCACTCGACGGCTCACAAGCTCGGAGCCTTCCACCATCTGCCGCACGGCGTCGCGAACGCGCTGATGATAGAATACGTGCTGAGATACAACGCCGCCGAAGTCCCGGCGAAGATGGGAACCTTCCCCCAGTACGCCTACCCGCACACGCTCGAGCGCTACGCCGAGGTCGCGGACTTCCTGGGGCTCGCGGGACGCACGAATGAAGAAAAACTCGAAAGCCTGATTTCCGCCGTCGCGGCGCTCAAAGAGCGCGTCGGCATAAAGAAGACGATAAAAGACTACGGCATAGCGGAAGAAGATTTCCTAGCGACGCTCGACGAAATGACCGAACAGGCCTTCGACGACCAGTGCACCGGGGCGAACCCGCGCTATCCGCTGATGTCCGAGATAAAAGAAATGTATCTCAAAGCCTATTACGGGAAATAGGAGGGAGAGACGGTTATGAAGCTGGAAAGGATAATAGCAGTCCGAACGTCGAAAACGGTCTACCGGGACGGGAACCTGTGCGTCAAAGTATTCGGGGACGAATACGCGAAAAGCAGAATCCTCTCGGAAGCCGCGACACACGCGAAAATAGAAGAAGCCGGGCTCGACGTCCCGAAGATACTCGAAGTCACCAAAGCCGGGGGCAAATGGGCGATAGTCTCCGAATTTATCGAAGGGAAAACGCTCGAACGCCTCATGGACGAAGAGCCGGAAAAGCGCGGCGAATACCTCGGGCGCTTCGTGGAGGCGCAGCTCCGCATAAATTCTACGAAAGCGCGCGGCCTCGCCAAGCTCAAAGAGCGCGTCGAAGAAAGCCTGTTCGAAGCCGGTCTCCCCTCCGCCACGCTCTACGACCTTCACATGCGGCTGGAATCGCTGCCGCAGGGAGACAAAATATGCCACGGCGACTTCGCTCCGAGCAACGTCATCGCCTCGAGCGGCGGCGCTGACTACACGGTAGACTGGTCGCGCGCCGCGCAGGGTTCGCCCGAAGCCGACGCCGCGCGCACCTACCTGCTCTTCTGGCTCAACGGCGAGATAGACGGAGCCGAAGAATACCTTTCCCTCTACTGCGAAAAAAGCGGGACGCCGAAAGCCTCCGTACAGGCGTGGATACCGCTGCGCGCCGCCGAACGCCTCGCCTCCGGACGCGCCGAAGAAACCGAATTCCTGCGCCACTGGGCCAACGTCGTCGATTACGAATAACTTAACTAAGGAAGGTAATTGAAATGATAAAGATCAAAGTCTGCATAGGAAGCGCGTGCCACGTAAAAGGCTCCCGCCGCGTAGTCGAAGGGCTGCAGTACCAGATAGCGGAGCGCAAGCTCAAAGATAAAATCAACCTCGGCGGCGTCTTCTGCATGGGCCGCTGCGAAGAGGGCGTATGCGTCACGGTGGACGATAAGTTTTACTCCGTGGCCCCGGACAAGGTAAAAGAATTTTTTGAAACGGAAGTCCTGCCGCTGGTAAAGTAACGCGGAGACGCAAAAAACAAACACAGCGGAGCGCGAATCGTCGTGCTCCACTGTGTTTATTGTATAAATTATTAGTTATCCTGAAATGTTGGCATCGGTAATGCCCTTCTTCAAAGAGCCGCTGACCTCTACGACATGCCCCCAGAACATATCGTCGTCGTTATAATAGGCGGTGAAGCTGCCGCCTGAGGTAATCGTAAGTTCTGAGAGGGTAATGCGTTGTGCAAATGATTCCTCCGTGATTGGCTCGGCATCCTCGTTTTCGTCGTCATCCGCCAGCCAGTCGTTGGCAAGCTCCGTAAGCTCCTTAGCCGCAAATTCCCGCATAGCCTTGTCCCATGCTTCCTGCTCGGCAATCAATTTTTTTGCCGCAGTACGGGCGCGGCTCCATGAAGATTTGCTCTCCTGGTTGACCTCAAGTGCGAGTGGAATCTCTGCGCCGTTCCATGAAAAATTAGTCTCAAACATATCGAACTCACGATTTAAGGTCAGCGTTCCCAGCACTTTGTCCTCGATGACTACAGGCTTTTTGTATTCCTCCAAAACCGCCTCCAATTCCGGGCAGGATTCCGACGGCTTCAACACCTCGGTGACGGCCCAGCAGTTGAACTTCTCCGGGGCGGCGTGGTTCGGCACATACTCATCTAACAGCTTCCGAACCTTGACCCGGCAAATCTGTCCTTCTCCAAATTTTCCCCAGCCCTTTTCACCGTTTCGTTCCTCATCGGCAACGGGCCATTTCATCCGTCCCTCCCGGATATTCTTCTCACCTGTTGCGCAGAACACCATACCTAACGATATGGCGGTCATCTCCCAAAAGTCTCCTTTATTGTTATACCCGCCTCCGATACAGTTGCGAATCAGAACAACCGCTTCCTGCTCCTCCGTGGCATATTTCTCGTAAAACGCTTCAAACATAGCATACCCTCCAAACTTCTGACTGCTTCGGTTAAAAAACTGTAAAGCTATGCTTAGCACACGCGCCGCCAACGACACAGTTTATCTGCCCTTCCCCATCGAGTTGTACCGCTCGTAGACCTTTTCGAGGACTTCGCGCCAGTCGCTGTAAAACCCGCGTTCGTGCAGAAGTTTCAGCCCCAGTTCGTTGACTCCGCCCGGATCTGATTTCATAACGTTTCTTTTCTCGAAATTTTAGAAAAGGCGGGCGGGACTGTCAACGGTTGCGAATGAAATGCACCGTTCATATCGACCGTTGACTGGCTCGGCTGACTTTGCTATCTTCACTACAAATTGGGCAAATCAATATTAAAAATTCTGTAGAAGTTATCATAATTCACTTTATTTTCTCCACGCCACCAGTTGAGCGGATAGGATAGACTTTGCCTTAAATCTCCGGTATCCCTCATCAACGGCGGAGTAAAGAAATGAATATATCCTTTATGCTCCGGTGTTTCCAAAATCCCACAAATAGCAAGCGTTTCAAGTATTCCGATAACCTCGTTTTTATTGCAGGGCAATAGTTTACTTTCCTGAATTTTTTTACATAACATAATACCGGTGGCTTGGTAATTCATCGCAGATGATATTGATATTATTTCTGATAAAATATTCTTGTCAATATTTGTAGGGCTTTTTTTATCCATACGCGCAAATTCACTCAGATAAAAAATGGGTTTTCCAATCCCACCACAAATTCCACCACCTTGATACTTGACATAATTATAAAATGTTCTATCCAGCCGAGATGGAACTTTGTCTGTCTTACCTCTATCAAACATTAGCCAACTTACAGCATATATATACGATGCTAAAATATATCGATACTCCATATCACGAGTAGATAAACTATATAAAAAAGAATTGGCAGCATCACTAAGAGAAATACATTTAAGACTTTGTGTCAAAATGCATATAGCTTCTTCGTGTGAAATAGATAAATCCTCTAAAATGGCTCCTTGTTTTTTGGCATACGCAATTTCTTCAAGCGATAACAGGTTTCGCCTCGCATCATCCATGTAGCGCATCAAAATTTTTTTGCTTTTTTTATCCATAAATATTTTCCCTAACTTTAAGCTTTTAGTTCCCCTATTTTCTCTCCCCCGCTAGGGATTTAGATTTTTTCAGTAAGCCCGTCTTTCGTGCTGTCTTTCTCAGCCGTTTATTTTCTTCCTTAGGCAGCTTCTTCATTCAGTTTGAACGACTATAAAGCCATGATATCGGCGCACAAGCCCTCTGCGACTCGATTTACTTGCCCTTCCCCACCGAGTTGTACCGCTCGTATACCTTTTCGAGAACTTCGCGTCAGTCGCCGTAAAACCCGCGTTCGCGCAGAAGTTTCAGCCCCAGCTCGTTGACTCCGCCCGGATCTGATTTCATAACGTTTCTTTTCTCGAAATTTTGGAAAAGGCGGGCGGGACTGTCAACGGCGGCGCATGAAATACGCCGTTCATCTTGACCGTTGACTGGCTCGGCTGGCTTTGCTATTTTTTCAACAGGTAAATTTAGATAGTTAGTAGATTGACACCAATACGGCTCTTTCTTGCTCTGCCATTTTCTCATAAAATTTTTTCAAACTTTCAAATGAGGTTCTTAAATCATCTTTAATTTCATCAGCTTCTTCTTCGTATTCCCAAATATCAGGGTAAATATCGTTTTGGCGAAACGCACTCATATCAAATTTATCAATATATGTTTCAAAATCAAGCTCTTGCAACGCCTTTGCAATTTCTTTCACTCTATCAGTTTTCGTTCCAGCTATAAATTCTTCAATTTCTTCCCCAGAAATATTATACTGTCCTACAATCGCTTCGCTGATTAAATTATCTTCAATCGGTTCGCTGGCAGATTTTCCTGTCAGCAAAAAATGAAGTGCGTCCCACATTTTATCTATATCACAAATTTCTAAGTTCTCATTTTCCTGTGCTTCTTCCACATCATCAAGACACATAAATTTTTCTAATTCAATGTCAGTAGTTGACTGATAATTTGCAATCATTCCCATTTATTTTCCTCCATATTTTACTGTATTGTTCTCTACTTCCGCCCCCGCTGCGGTTTTGGATTTTTCAGCAAATCCGACTTCTGTGCAATCCGTTTCCGCCACTTTTTCCCTTCTTCGGGCAGCTTATTGTAATTCAATTTATCAAATAAAAAACTACTGTCTTATCACAATAGCAGTGTTTATTTGCCCTTCCCCATCGAGTTGTACCGCTCGTAGACCTTTTCGAGGACTTCGCGCCAGTCGCCGTAAAACCCGCGTTCGCGCAGAAGTTTCAGCCCCAGTTCGTTGACTCCGCCCGGAGTGGAATTTTCCGTGTAAAACGCCTCCGTATCTTCGCCGCAGTCGGTGCGCATGAATGACGACAGCGTTTCGTTCATTATCGACGCGTAGTCGAGCGCGGTTCGGAAGTCAAGGCCCTTTTCCATGCTCCAGCGGACGCTTTCGCCGAGAAGCGCATAGTACGGCACCATCATGCCAGTGACTGGGCCGAGTATCTCAAGCTCGCGCTCGCTCTTCACGCGCACGAGCGTACCTATCAGCGACATGAGCTCAGCGAGCGTTTCGTCGCCGCCGTAAAAAAGCAGCGGCCCCATGCGGCGCGCCGCGAAGGGCAGAGGTATGGCGCGCGCCGCGCTTTTCGCCGGGGCGTAGAGCGGAAGAGAATCCGCGAGCTTCACGCCGCCGGTGATGTGCATGACGCGCTGGTTTGGGCGGAAGTGCAGCGCGCGTACGACTGCCTCGTGCTGCTGCGGCAGGACGCATACAAAAACTACATCTGATGCGTCGGATGCGGCCTGGTTCGAGTCGAACACCGAAACGCGTCCAGGGAAGGCATTTTTCAGAGCGTCGGCTTTTTCGCGGTTTTTATGCACGGAGAGATTGATTTTGCCGGAGAACTCCGGAGCGGAGCAGAAGCCGCGCGCCATCGCCGACGCTATACCGCCCGTGCCGATGAAACCCAATGCCAAATCTATCATAACAACACCGCCGTTCGATAATTTTACGGCGATTATACAACAAGCGGCCGAAGCGCATAACAGATGCGGCTCAGCAGGCGCTGCGGAACACAGCGCATATTTGTGCAGCAAAGTCTACAAACAAAGAAGGCGCGCCAATTTGGCGCGCCCGACGTAAGGAAACGGAAAGGCAGGCGGATAAGCCTACTTGGCGAATGCTTTTTTGATGCCCTCGACGGCCTTGTCTATCTGTTCGTAGGTGATGACGATGGGCGGCGCGAAGCGTATCGTGCGCTCGTGCGTCTCCTTCGCAAGCACGCCGTTTGCGATGAGCTTCTTGACATACGGCGCGGCGCTGACAGTGAACTCTACGCCGATAAGGAGGCCTGAGCCGCGGACTTCCATTATCTCCGGATTGTCTATCTCGCGCAGCTTCTGCATGAAGTAATTGCCCTTTTCCTCGGCCTGCTTCGGATAATCGTCGCGCACGAGTATCTCCATAGCTTTGATTGAGACGGCGCAGGCGAGAGGGTTGCCGCCGAAGGTCGAGCCGTGCGTGCCTGGCGTGTAGACGCCGAGAATATCTTTGTTCGCCGCAACGGCCGATATAGGCATGATCCCTCCGCCAAGCGCCTTGCCGAGTATATACATGTCGGGAACCACATTTTCGAACTCGCACGCGAACATGCGGCCAGTGCGCGCGAAGCCGGTCTGTACTTCGTCTGCGATGAAGAGGATATTATGTTTCGTGCATATCTCGCGGACTTCCTTGAGGTAGCCCTTGGGCGGCACTATTATGCCGGCCTCGCCCTGTATCGGCTCGGCAAGGAAGGCGACGGTGTTCGGCGTGATGGCCTCTTCGAGAGCTTTGGCGTCGCCGTACTTGATGATTTTGAAGCCCGGGCAGTACGGGCCGTAGTTGATGCGCGCGTCCGGGTCGGTCGAGAAGCTTATTATGGCTATCGTGCGGCCGTGGAAGTTGTTCTCGCAGACTATTATCTCCTGCTTGCCGTTCTCGACGCCCTTTTTCTCGACGCCCCAGCGGCGCGCGGTTTTGAGCGCGGTCTCGACGGCCTCCGCCCCCGTGTTCATCGGGAGGATCATTTCCTTGCCGGTCAGCGCGCAGAGCTTCTCGTAGAAGTCGCAGAGCACGGCGTTGTGGAAGGCGCGCGAGGTGAGCGTCACCTTGTCAAGCTGCTCCTTCGCGGCCTCGACTATCTCCGGGTGGCGGTGTCCGAAGTTCAGCGCCGAGTAGGCCGAGAGCATGTCGAAGTACTCGCGCCCCTCGGGGTCGCGCACCATGACGCCTTCGCCTTCGACTATAACCACGTCCTTCGGATGATAGTTGTGAGCGCCGAGTTCGTTCGTCTTGTCGATGATCTGCTGAGTGCTGAGCATTGATTCGTCCTCCTCGTATAATTTTGTTTTGAACCTAAAAACCAAATGCGTTTAATTTTTACTGCTGATACGCTTACTCTATCATTAAATCTCCGTTTTGAAAAGGGGGGAATACAAGCAAAGAGACGCCCGGCGTCGCCGGCGGCGTGCCGTTTCCGTCAGAGTTTATATTTCGGCAGAAACGAAACATAAATAAGATAAAAGTTCATTAAAACGCCGCTTCGCGCAGGTCCTGCGGCACAGCCCGCGGCTAGCGGAACGGGCGCGCCGCGGGCTTGACAGGCGCGGCGCGCGCCGTGTAGAATTTTCCCGTTGTATGCGGCGCTGGGCCGACATTTGGGGAACGGAGGAAACGTCATGGCTTTTACGGATTTTTCGATGATAATGTGCATGATGATGCGCGGCTGCGGCGGCTCCTCTCCTGAATTGACCGGCGCTTAGATTTGGCGTTGTCGATTAAGGACCGGGTCCGCTTGGCGGGCCCGGTCCTTTTTTATTTTCGCAATTTTGGAGGAAGTGGTGGACCGAAATTGAAATTCATGTGTTTCGCGCGTCGTTTGTCGGATTAGGCGAAGTTTCGCCTTTGGGAAATTCTATACGGAGGTTATGGTATGAAAAAAATTGTTTCTGTTTTCTGCGCTCTGCTCTTTTTCGCTTCTGCGGCACAGGCCGCCGAGAAGATCGTGCTCGGAGTGACGCCCTTCCCGGCTCAGGAGATCGCGGCGGTGGCCGCCGGCGTCCTCGAAAAGCAGGGCTACGAGGTTGAAATCAAGGAGTTCACCGACTTTATCCAGCCGAACCTCGCGCTCGCGGACGGCAGTCTCGACGCGAATTTCTTCCAGCATCTGCCCTATCTTGAAAATATGAGGAGCGAGAAGAATCTCGACATCGTGCCTCTTGTGAAGGTGCATCTGCTTCCGATAGGCATCTATTCGCATAAGGTCAAGTCTATAGCCGAGGTCGGCGAGCGCGCCGTGGTCGCGGTGCCGAACGACCCGACGAACGGCTTCCGCGCCTACAAGCTGCTCGAGCGCGAGGGGCTGCTTAAGATGAAGGACGGGATAAACCTCACGGCGCGCGACATCGTCGAGAATCCGAAGAAGCTCAAGATAATCGAGCTCGAGGCCCCGCAGCTTCCGCGCACTCTGCGCGATACGACGATCTCGGTCATAAATATGAACTTCGCGGTGGACGCCGGGCTCGACCCGTCGAAGGACGCGCTCGCGCTTGAGGACAAGGATTCGCCCTACGCGGTGGTGCTGGCCTGCCGCGGAGAGGACAAGGACTCGCCGAAGATAAAGGCGCTCGCCGCCGCGCTCAACTCGCCCGAGGTGAAGAAGTTCATCACGGAAGAGCTCGCATCAAAGGGCGTGCTGCCGGCTTTCTAAGCGCGCCCGCGCGCGAAATTCCGCGGCCTTCCGCGCAGCTCACGGCGAGCGCGGGAGGCCGCTCTTTTTTGCTATAATTTCTGTAGTAAACGCAAAATCTGCGGAAGGAGCGCGGCGTGATGTCTTTGAACCTTTCTTTTTTCGGCGAACCGCTGATCACCAAAGACGGCGAGGCCGTGTCGCTTCCTTTCAAAAAGGCCGAGGCCCTGCTTTTCTACCTCGCCGCCGAGAAGAGCGCGCCGAAGGAAAAAATCGCCTTTCTGCTGTGGGGCGACAAGAACGAGAAGCAGGCTGCGGGCAGCCTGCGCAATGCGCTCTGCCTGCTGCGCAGGAGTTTCCCCGGCTGCGTGGACGCAGATAAAAAAGAGATACGTCTCGCCGGCTTCACGACCGACGCTGTGATGATAGACAAGCTCGCCTCGCCTTCCGAGCCTCTGCCGCAGGAGATTTTCCGCGAGCCGCTGAGCGGCTTCGACACTCTCGACCGGCCCGAGTTCGGCGAGTGGCTCGGCGAGACGCGCGCGAAGCTGCGCGAAAGGACTGCGGCGGCGCTGCGCGACCGCATAACGGCCTGCTACGACGCCGAGGACTCCGAGAAGGCGGCGGAGGCGCTTTCCGCGCTGCTTTTCTTCGAGCCGTATGAAGAAGAGTCGGTGCTGGAGCTTATGGAGATATACCGCGACGAGGGCGTGCCGTCGAAGGCCGTCTCAGTCTACAACTCATACCGCGAAAGGCTGCGCTCCGACCTCGGCATGGAGCCGAGCGAGCGCGCGAGAGATTTTCTGCTCACGATGGGCAGGCTCACGGACGCCGCAAAATCGCCCGGAGAATTTTTCTGCGGACGCGAACGCGAGATGCGCAGGATACTCGCCCTCGCGCAGAGCGGCGGAGAGGCCGTCGACGTGATTTTCATACACGGCGAGGGCGGCGTCGGCAAGACGGCGCTCGTCGAGCAGGCAGTGCGAACGGCGTTCGCAGGCTCGGACGTCTTCCGCGCCTCGCCGTTGTCTGTCGGCGAGAAATTTCCATACTCGTCGTGGGACGGCGTCGCCGCCGCTATGGGCGCGGCCTGCGCCGGGCGCGGCATAGAGCCGCCTGCATCCGTGCGCGCGATGCTCTCCTCAGTATTCTACGGCTTTATGGACGGGCAGAATCCCGTGAGCGCCGCCTTCTCGCCGGAAAAGACGCCGCTTTCGGTCGGGCGCGCCCTCGCCGCCCTCGCGCAGGAGCTTTGCGCCGGCGGGCGGCCTGTGTTCATATTCGAGGACCTTCACTGGTTCGACGACAGGTCGCTCTCGACGCTGCGCGTGTTTCTCTCGGAGCTTCGAATCCCAGCGGTGATATTCATGACCGCGCGCCCCGAGAGCGCCGCGCCCGCCGCGCGCATGATATACAACATAAAGCCGCAGGCGCGCGTCAGGACGCTCGAGCTGGCGCTCGCGCCCTTCGGCGAAAAAGAGATCATGAGCTACTGCCGCTCGTTCCTGCCCGAAGAGGTCATAAGCTGCCGCGGCGAGGAATACTTCATCCGCGAGAGCGAGGGGATGCCGCTGCTGCTCGCCGAGATGATGCGCATACTTATGGAGAACGAGAACGCCGACTGCCGCGACGGACTCAAGGGGCTCATAATGAGCCGCCTCGAGGGAATGTCCGAGGCGGAGCGGTCGCTCGTACTCGCGCTGTCGGCCTTCGGCGGCGGCGCTCAGCCCGAGGAGCTCGCGGCTGCGCTCTCCGAAAGCCTCGAAAGCACGGAAAAGACGCTCGACGCGCTCCTGCAGAAAAAAATGATACGCGAGGTAAACGACGGCGGGCGCGCCTCGATAGACTTCCTCCACGCGAACGTGCGCGACTGCCTCTACGACTCGATGCCGGCCTTCCGCAGGCGGCAGCTCCACGCGAAGATCGCCGGAGTGCTCGCCTCGCGCTGGTCGCCGCACGTCTGGAACCCCGCGCTCAGCGCGAAGCTGCGCCACCACTACACGATGGCGGGCATGAAGATACAGGTGCTCCGGCAGAACATCTCGGAGATGCTCTTCCACATAAACCTGAACCACATACTCTTCCCGATGATGGAAGACGCTGTGCTGCTCCAGTGCTCCGTGCCGTTCAGCAGCCGCGAGGAGACGGAGGAGAAGCTCGAGGAGATACGCGCGACTCTCGGCGTTCTGCGCGGTTCGTGCCCCGAGGACGAAAAAGAGCTGACGGCGCTCGAAGCGTCCTATTTCGAGCTCTACGGCGGCTACCTCATAAACTGGGGAGAATACGGCAAGGGCATGACCCTCCTGTCCGGCGCGCTGAAGGTCTCCTCCGAGAACGGACTCGATGAGACCTACATACACGCTATGGAAGACATCGCGCATTACTACCTGCAGACCGACGAGGGCGAAAAGCTCAAGGAGACCGGCGAAGCTATACTCGCGCTCTCGCGCCGCATGGGCAAGGAAAACCACGCGGGGCTCGCGCTGCGCTTCCTCGGCATGGCGAAGCAGATAGAGGGCGACTTCGACGGCGCGGAGCGGATATTCATGGAGTCAGTCAAGGTCTTTGAAGACCTCGCCCTCACGGGACGCCACTACACGCTCAACATGCTCGCGCCGAAATGCTACATCGGCGAGATGCGCCAGAGGCGCGGCGAAGCCGCCGAGGCGCTGCGGCGGTTCGAGGAATGCGTCGGAATATGCGAGGAACGCGGCCTCTTCTGGGGACGAAGCCACTTCCACGCCCACGCCGCAGACGCCGCGTTCGACATGGGCGACCGCGCGCTCTTCGAGGCCCACGTGCGCAAGGGCGCGAAGCTCTTCGAAAGCTCGAAGGGCGGACACTGTACATCGCTGCTCTACAGCCTCAAAGCGATATGCGACGCGGACGCCGGCGACGCTGAGGCGGCGCTCGACTCGCTAAAAAAAGCCGATTTTCTCTCGGCGATAGGCAAAAAAAGCTGGCACGCCGCGCAGTACATGGCGAAGGCGTGGGTCTCAGCCGCAGTCGCGGATGGCCGCCTGCCGGCGGAGCCCTTCTCCGCCGTCATAGACAAAGCCGCGGGCGATTACGCGAAAGAAGCCGCACGCGCCTATGAAGAAATAGGCGCCTTCGGACGAAGCCGCTTCATCGAAAAAAAATTCCTAAAAGAGTAAAAGGCCGGCGGACCGGGATGGCTCCGCCGCCCCTCAGATTTTCTTTGCAATATCCATGTCTAAGGGCTAAAATAATCGGTACGGACATAAATACAAAAAACATCAGGAGGAGATTCCAATGGATGTAAAGAGTAAAGCCTACCAGGAACTTCTGAAAAAACGCCCGCTCAACGTACAGGCGCGCTTCGCGAACGACGAAATGGGACTCGTCAGCGGACGCGACATCGCGGCGGCGGCGAAGAAGTGCGACTCCATCGTGCTCGCGGCCAACGCGCGTCATCCGCTCGTCGTAAAGGGCGTGCTCCGCGCGGCGAAGAAGAAAAACGCGGCCGTCCTCATCGAGCTCGCGAAATCGGAATCGACCTACTGCGGCTCCACATACGACAACCTCGCCGACTACGCGCTGAAATACTCGGCGGAGCTGGGGCACGGCGCAGTCTTCGGACTCCACGTCGACCACTACGCGATAAAGAGCGAAGCCGACGTCCTCAAAGGCGTGGGACACCTCACGAAGATACTCAACAGCGGATTCACCTCCGTCGCCATCGACGCCTCGCACCTCGACGACTACGACAACTTCGCGGCAACCCGCGCGCTCGCCGGATGGCTGCCGCCGGAACTCGGCCTCGAAGTCGAAGTCGGAGAGATAAAGGGCCCGGGCGAGCTCTCGACCGTCGAAGAAGCCACCTACTATATCGGCGGCCTCAACGCGTGGCAGATATTCCCGGACTACCTCGCCATCTCCAACGGAAGCCTCCACGGCACATACGACCCGACGGCAGGACAGATGGAGGGCATCGACCTCAAGCGCACAAAAGAAATAGCCGACGCGATAGCCCCCTACGGCGTCGCGATAGCGCAGCACGGCATCTCCGGCACGCCGCTCGACAAGGTCTCGACTTTCCGCAAGTACGGCATACGCAAGGGCAACGTCGCGACGCTCTTCCAGAACGTCTACTTCGGCATCAAGATGGATCCGGACACCGGCAACGCTATAACGGAAGGCGGCACCTACACTAAGGAAGCCGACCGCGGCATCTCCGTCGGGCTCTGGGAGAAGATAGTCGCCGCCGCCGACGAAAAAGGCATGAGCCGCAAGAGCGGGGACTACAAAAAACTTAACCTGCCATTCTGCGACATGATCCTCGCAGAGCCGCAGCCGATAATCGACAGGATCGTCGACGAGATGGAGTGGTGGGCGGAGCGCTTCATCACGGCCTTCGGGGCCGAAGGCACGGCGGACGCCGTAGCCGAGATAATGTCCGAGCGCCCCGACCAGAACGCCGCGCCGGACCGCAAAGTCCTCTGCGAGCGCAAAGATTTCAGAAAAGACAACGCACCCGGCAAAGGCGGCAACGACGGCAAAAACTACGACGACTAAGTAAAAACAGAGAAAATACAGCAAACACGCAAAAGCCCCGGGCCGTAAGGTCCGGGGCTTCCTTTGTGCGGCGCGGCATCAAGCCGAAGCGTTTTTGAACAATTTCGGGTAATCTGCTGCTCCGTGCGCGATGTGGTAAATCACAACTGCTTCGCCAATCAGTCGGTAAAAAACCATATACTTGCCGGCGATGACGAAACGGCAGCCGCCGGCACGAAGTTGTTCGTCACGCGTAGGATGTCCCGAAAGCGGATAACGCGCGAGGCGTTCTACGGATTCATATATCCTGTCCGTAATTCCGCGCGCTGACAGCGGGCCGGACAACGCGAGATGAACGCGCGCGGTTTCCTCCAGTTCCGCCTGCGCCGGCGGAAGTATCTCGACGCTATAAATCTTCGCCATAAATCGCTTCGAGCCTGCGGCGCGATTCGTCAACGGAAAGCGTGGGTTGGCCGGATATACGTGACAGTTCTGCGGCGGCGAGTTTCGAACGCAGCTTCAAAATCTCTTCTCTTCGCTCAAAAGCCTCTATACTCATAACGACAAGATCTCCCTCGCCGTTTTTCGTAATATATATCGGTTCGTCTTCCGAGTGAGCCAGATCCGAAATGGACGTGTAATCGTTACGCAGCGCAGTCGAAGGTTTTATAATCATTAGAAATTCACCGCCTTTGATATTATTAGCAGTATTCTGACATAATTATATCACTAAAAGCGTGCGTCGTTTACGACAAAAACCTCTTCGACAGCGGCACGACGAACCTGTTCGCGGCCTTCACAGTCAGTCCGACGCAGAGCGCGGCGGCGAGCGTCCCCTCTCGGACGCCCTCGGCGTGCCCCATCACCGAAAACGACAGTACGAGCGCCGTCGTCACGAGCGTCGCGTCGAAGATTATCTTCATGCGGGGAAAGCTGACGTGCAGCACGCGGCAGACGGCGACGACTACGCCCTCTCCGGCGAGAGGCACAGCTCCCGACGCCACGGCGAAGGCCACGCCCGTGCCGACGAGCAGTATCCCGGCCGCGACGAGCAGCCAGAGCTGCCAGTAGGCAGAGCAGTCCACCCAGCCGAGCGCCCACATGCCCGCGTCGATCATGTAGCCGAACATTATCCCTATGGGGAGCTGCGCGAGCTGCACAGGCTCGAAGCGTTTCCGCAGAAGCGCGATCTGTATCACGATAAAGACGCAGTGCATCGCTATCGTCGCCTGTCCCAGCGTGAGAGGCGAGAAAAGGCTTACGACGTAAGGCAGGCTGGATATCGGGGACGTGCCGAGCTTCGCCTTGACCGAAAAGCCGATGCCGAGCGCCATAAGCGCGAGGCCGAAGCACAGCAGTATATAGCGTTTAAGCAAAATCGCGGCGTTCCGGCAGGTCATCTTCTCTCGCCCTCCGCGGAGGACACGGCGTCGCGCACCGACGCCAGCATCTCTTTCAGCCTTTCTTCCGCGCCGTCAGGCAGCCGCGACGCGGCGCGGCGGTCAAGCCCGCGCGCCGCATCGTCCATCCTGCGGGCCGCCTCAGCCCCCGCGGCTGTGAGCGACACGTAGAGCGAGCGCCTGTTGCCCTCTTTGCGGCGCCGCGCGATAAGCCCCGCCTCCTCCATGCGAAGCAGGATGCCGCCCGCCGTCGCCTGTTCTATCTCGCAGTCGGCGGCGAGGGTCTTCTGATCGCTCTCTCCGTTTTTCATAAGAAATTCCAAAATTTTCGGCTGTCCCGGCGTGAGGCCGAGCTTAGCCCCTTCGGCGAGCATCGCGCGCCTCATAGCGCCGTGCGCCTTCATCAAAAGATAATGCAGCGATTCCATGAAAACCTCCAAACACTAAGCATACTTAATATAACGATGCTTAATTATATGCGCGGCGACCGCGATGTCAAGATTCGCCGCGGACGCGCCGCGGGCAAAAGACGCGCGCACTTTGCTATAATAGCCGTGTAGTTCCGCCGGTATCGGACATTTTCGGCGCGTTCGCGCGCGAAAGGAGATGGCGCAGATGAGCCGCGCATTCATAAAAGAGGACGACGGCGAACGCGGAAACGCCGTCGCAGACATCCAGTTCCGCGAGGCTAAGGTCGAGTGGCTGCGCATACAGCAGAAGAAGCTCGACACTCTGCTCAACGACCCGAAATCGAAGAAGATAAAGCCGGAGACGCTGGAGCGATGGATAAAGGAGACCGAGGCCGACATCGAAAAGACGAAGCGCGAGCTCGGCTACGAGGAATGAACCGGGAGGCCGCGGCTCGTTCCGCGGCCTTTACGTTTCCTTTCTGTAAAACTATACAACAACTCCTTGCATTCCAACCGTAAAACCATTACACTAACGGCGTTTATGTCGTTACACGGAAGGGACGTGAGACGAAAATTGAAAAAAAACACTGGTGTCTGGTGTGACAGACACGGAGCGAAACTCCACACCACGCTCGAGCCGCGCCGCACGCATACGGCGGGGCGTTTCATTCCCGCATATACGGCGGCGCTTCCCGCCCACATCATATGCGGCGAATGCCTTCGGATATGACCTCCCTGCGGAATTTTTTCAAAAACGAAAAAATCTCAAGGGGGTAAATATATGAACACCGTCAACAAACCGCTAATCGTTATAGAACACCTCTGCAAAAGCTACGAGGACGGCGTCGTCCTCAAGGACGTCAGCTTCACCATACGCGAGGGCGACCTCGCCACAGTCATAGGGCCTTCCGGCTGCGGCAAGTCCACCTTCCTGCGCTGCATCAACTGCCTCGAGCTCATGGACTCCGGCTCCGTCACGGTCGCCGGCGTCACTGTGTCGCGCAGGCCCGGCGAAAGGCCGACTCCCGAACTGCTCCAGAAGGTCCATGAGCTGCGCACCGAGGTCGGCATGGTCTTCCAGAGCTACAACCTTTTCCCCAACAAGGACCTCCTGCACAACATCATGCTCGCGCCGATGGTCGTGAAGAAGATGAAGGAAGAAGAGGCTCGCGAGCTCGGCATGAAAATGCTCGAAAAGGTCGGCCTCGAGGGCTACGCCAACAGATACCCGTCGACGCTCTCCGGCGGTCAGAGCCAGCGCGCCGCGATAGCCCGCGCGCTCGCGATGAACCCGCGCGTCATGCTGTACGACGAGCCGACGTCGGCGCTCGACCCGGAGCTCGTCGGCGAAGTCCTCCACGTTATGAAGGACCTCGACGCGGAAGGCATGACGCAGATAATCGTCACGCACGAGATGAAATTCGCCAAAGACGCCTCCGACTACATCATATTCATGGACAAGGGAGAGATCGTCGAGTACGAGGACGGGGACATACTCTTCGCCAACCCGAAGAACGAACGCACCCGCGCCTTCCTCCGCCACTTTGTAAACGCAGGGGTGACATGCTGATGAAAAAGCTTATTGCAATTTTCGCTCTTATATTTACGCTCTGCGCGCCCGCCGCGCTTCTCGCTGAAGAAGCCGCGTCTCCCGCGCCGGAAGCCGCGGCCGCTCCCGAGGGCGCGAAAATACTGCGCTGGGGCGGCGACTCCGAGGGCGGCTTCCCATATATGTTCCCAGACCCGACGGACCCCAAGAAGCTCATCGGCTTCGAAGTGGACATCGTAGAGGCGCTCGCCAAAGAGATGGGACGCACGCCCGTCTACGTCAACAACGCATGGGACAACCTCATCCCAGGCCTCGACCGCAACCTCTACGACATCGCGATAAACGGCCTCGAAGTGACGCCGGAGCACGAGGGCGAGGTAAACTTCTCCATCCCGTATTACAAGACTTTCCTCCAGCTTGCCGTGCGCCGCGAGGACAACTCCATAAACGGCCTGCAGGACCTCAAGGGCAAGGTCGCCGGCACGCTGAAAGAAAGCTACGCCCAGATGGTGCTCGAAGAAGTCCCCGGCGTCGAGATACGCACCTACATCGTCGAGGCCAACACCTACGAAGACCTCGCGAACGGACGCCTCGACGCGGCGCTCTTCGACCAGCCGATAGCGCTCTACTCCGCCGGCTTCAACCCCGAAATAAAATTCGTCGGCCCGCCCATCGGCGAAATAATCTACGCGATAGCCATGCGCAAAGGCGACAAAGAGCTGACGAGCGAAGTCAACCGCGCTCTGGTCGCGCTGCGCGACAAAGGGATACTGCGCGAGATATACGACCGCTGGAACCTCTGGACGCCCGTCATGGCGGAAGAGTTCAACGACTACGACCCACCGAAAGTCGAGCCGGTACGCTACAACGAATGGGCGGAGGCTCACCGCCCGCAGCTCACGTTCCAAAAGCGGCTTGAAAGATACTGGGAGGCGGCCCCGCTCTTCGCGCGCGGCGCCGTCGTAACGATAGAAGTCTCTCTCGTCGCGATGGCGATAGCGATAGCGCTCGGCCTCTGCCTCGCAGTCACGCGCGTATTCGCGCCGAAGTGGGCCGCCGCTCTCGCGACCGCCTATGTCGAGATAGTGCGCGGAACGCCGGTGCTGATACAGCTCTTCTTCATCTTCTACGGGCTGCCCTCGGTCGGCATCAAGCTCTCGCCATTCTGGGCCGGAGCGATAGGGCTCGGCCTCAACTACGCGGCCTACGAAGCAGAGGTCTACAGAACGGGCCTATTCGCGATACCGCGCACTCAGTGGGAGGCCGCGCTCGCGCTCGGCATGACGCGCTGGCAGGCGATGCGCGAAGTCATACTTCCGCAGGCCATCCGCGTCGTAATCCCGCCGATAAACAACGACTTCATATCGCTGCTGAAGGACTCCTCGCTCGTCTCCATCATCACGATGGTAGACCTCACGAAAGTCTACGGACAGGTCTCAGCTACCTACTACGACTACTTCGGCCCGGGAATCCTAGTCGCGATAATCTACCTGCTCATCGGCCTGCCCTTCGTGCGCTTCGCGCGCTACACGGAAAAACGCCTGGCCGCCTCAGAAAAGGACGGACTCGAAGGCCGCAGGGAAAACATCTACAGAAGCAGCACGAGATATTTCTAAAAACAGCTCGTACACGGCGCGCCCTTTCGTTTATGGAAGGGCGCGTTTTTATAAGCAGGCTTGGATTTCAGCGCAAAGGCGGAAACAGGCGAATCAGTCGAATTTCCATTCCAGGAACAAAGCGGAGGCCGCATGAAAATATTAAACGATGTTAAAATTCAGATAACCGAGTACGGATATAAGAAACACGGTAATTCTTTCTGGAAAACGGAAAACGGCTTTTACAAACTGATAAATTTTCAGACGGGCGCGTACGGAGATTACTTTTTCATAAACGTCGCGCTGCACCCAGACGGCATGCCGGTGTTGTCGCAGCGTTGCGAAACGACGAAAAAGCCGAAAGAGAGCCAATGCGCGTTCAGATGGCGGATCGAACAGATTGCGGGCTGCGCAGCGGTTTTTCGCGGCCAAATTGGTTTTCCGCAGGACGCGGACACCGCTAAAAGGCTGATTGCCGCCGTCATGCCCGAAATAGAATCATGGCTGGATAAACGCGGCTCGTATCAAGCAGTCCTGTCCGCCGATTTTGACGAGCTGTCGCGGTCGTTTTCAGCCGTTCCCATACTTTGGATGAAAGAGTTCTTGCTGCTGAAAAGCTACTGCGCCTTTATGAGGGGGGACGAGATAAACGCCGCGCGATATTTTTCCGCATATCTTAAAGAAAACCGAGACATGGATTTTTCATATGCAGACAATTATATGAAAGAGCTTTTAAGCTCGCGCGCGCCTTCTTGCGCTTGACGGAGAATCGAGGAAAAACGCCGGTGGATACGAAAATCTCTTTTTCTGAAATGGATAATATTTTAAGCTCTCGTCAAGCGGGCCCGTTCCTCAGCCGCCTTGAAGAATACGAGGATAACGAACTCCGCATCGTTATAATGGGCGCAAAAACAGTAGAGCACGCGGACTCGGACGCGTCAAGCGACGAGGGCGAGAAAGGAATTTTAGCGCGGATATTGTCTCAATGCCGCCAGATCGCCCCCGATTGCTCGCTCTCATTTGAAATTGTATTCGAGGACTATATCATCTACCAAGTACGCAGAGAATCGTTCTGTTCTTACGACCCGGAAGAAATTCGTTCCGGTAAATTTTTAATCGTATTCGAAAAATCAAAACTGCTCGACTATCTTACGGTCTCTACGGACGCGTGCAGGCTCGACGACGGAAGTTTCTATCCGGCGGAATGGAAGCATTACGGCATATATACGCAGAACCACGTTATAGACGTAGTTTCCCAGTGCGAGCCGAAGGTGCTGCGGCTTACGCAGGACTGAGCCTTATCTTTCGCCGCGCAGCCGCTGCGCGAGACGCGTGTATCTTTTTTTAGTCCTGTCGTTCGCTACGGCTATGCGCAGCGCCTTTTTCGTGCCGACTATGACGACGAGCTTCTTGCCGCGAGTTATCGCGGTGTACAGCAGATTGCGCTGGAGCATGACGTAGTGCTGCGTCAGAAGCGGGATGACGACTGCGGGATATTCCGAGCCCTGCGATTTGTGTATCGAGACGGCGTAGGCGTGGACGAGTTCGTCAAGCTCCGTGAAGTCGTATTCGACGACGCCGGCGTCCATTTTTACTGTGATGCGGGAGTTTTCGCCGTCTATCGAGAGTATCGTGCCGATGTCGCCGTTGTATACGTCCTTGTCGTAATTGTTCTTGATCTGCATGACTTTGTCGCCGGCGCGGAATACGCGGTCGAGGCGCTGCACGCGCGCGCCGCCGCCCGTGTTTAGAAGCTTTTCGAGCTCCGCGTTGAGGCGTCTGGTTCCCGCGACGCCGCTGTGCATCGGGCAGAGCACCTGAATTTCGTTCACCGGGTCGAATTTGAAGCGGCGCGGTATGCTTTCGGTGACAAGCTTCTTTATCGTCGCGAGTACCCTCTCGTCGAAGCGTTTCTTGTATTCTTCGTCGGAGAGCCCCTCGGCCGCGACCTTCGGCTCGATGAAGTAGAAGTCGGAGAGCGCGCCGTCCTCCGGCTCGAGAGGCATCTCGCCCCGGTTGACGCGGTGGGCGTTGGTGATTATGCGGCTTTCGCCGCTCTGACGGAATATCTCGTTGAGCATGACGACGGGGCATACGCCGGAATCTATGACGTCCTTGAGCACGTTGCCCGGCGAGACTGACGGAAGCTGATTAACGTCGCCGACGAATATGAGCGACGCTCCGCGCGGAACGGCCTTAAGCAGGTGATGGAATAGTATCTGGTCTATCATCGAGGCTTCGTCTACGATTAGCAGGTCGCATTCGAGCTTGTTTTCCTCGTTGCGCATGAAGCAGCCGCCGAAGGACGAGGCCGCGCGCTGCGCCTGGTCTTCGCCGAAGGAGCCGCCGCTCGAGTATTCGAGCAGCCTGTGTATCGTCCGCGCCTCATGTCCCGTCGCCTCCGTCATGCGCTTCGCGGCGCGCCCCGTCGGCGCGGCGAGCATCACGCGGTAGCCGCCCTCTTCGCGCAGGCGAAGGACGGCGCGGATTATCGTCGTCTTTCCAGTGCCGGGGCCGCCAGTTATGACCATGACTTTGGAGTTGACGGCGCGCGTTATCGCCTCGCGCTGCGCCTCTGCGAATGTTATGCCCATTTCGCGCTCGAGCCACGGAAGAGCGGCGGCGCAGTCCACGCTTTTGCTGTTGTAGGGCTCGTCGGCTATCATCCGCAGGTTCTTCGCGGAGTGCGTCTCGGCGTAGTGGAAGGCGGGAAGGTAGACGGCGCTCTCTTCTTCGCCTTCTTTTTCCGATATGCCCTCTACGACGACGTTTCCGCCCATGCGCGCCTGTTCGATGCCTTCTGCTGCCGTCTCTTCGGCGACGCCGAGCTTTTCCGCGGCGAGCGACGCGAGCACGCGGCGCGGCACGTAGACGTGCCCTTCGCCGGTCAGGTCGTTGAGGACGCTGTGGACGCCGGCCGCTATCCTGTACGGAGAGTCGTGCGGGACGCCGAGCTTCTGCGCTATCGCGTCGGCTGTGGCGAAGCCTATGCCCGGCACTTCGAGCGCTATCTGGTACGGGTTGGCCTTCATCACGTCGATGGAGGCGAGGCCGTATTTTCTGAATATGCGCATGACGTAGCCGGCGCCGACGCCGTGTCCCTGGAGGAATATCATGACTTCGCGGACTTCTCGCTGCTCGCGCCACGACTGACCCGCCGCCTCGGCTTTGGCGAGGCTGACGCCCTTGACTTCGGCGAGGCGCATAGGCTCTTCGTCGAGTATCCTCGCCGTGTCGGCGCCGAATTTTTCGACGATTTTGCCGGCGGTCGCCGGGCCTATGCCGCGTATGAGGCCGGAGCCGAGGAATTTTTCGAGGCCGTCCGCCGTGGAGGGCATAGCGCTGTCGCATTCGTCGAAGTGGAACTGCATCCCGTAGCGGCTGTTTTCCGTCCAGCGGCCCTTCATCGTGAGTATCTCGCCGACGGCGGGCTCTGCCAGTATCCCGACGGCTGTGACGAGGTCGGGATAGCCGCGCACGCGAAGGCGGAGAACGGTGTAGCCGTTCTCCGCGTTTCTGTAGACTATGTGCTCCGCCTGGCCATGAAGGTCTATCGTCAGGGCCGGGGATTTTATCGTTTTCTGCGAGTCTTCTCCGTTCACGCCACGCTCCTACTTTATATGGCGGATTTTGCCGTCCACTACGGTCAGTCCGGCTTCGAGCTCCGGCATGTCGTCGTCCGGCGTCTGGAACGGGTCCTCGAGGAAGGCCGTGAAGTCCGCAGCCTTGCCCGGCTCGAGCGTGCCGCGCCACGACAGCTCGCCGCAGACGCGAGCGCCGCCGCTGGTGTACATGGCGAGGGTCTCGACGCGGTCGAGCCTCTGCACCGGCATCCAGCCGTGCTCGGGCTGGTGGTCGAGGTCCTGCCGCAGTATCGCGGCGCGTATGCCGACGAACGGGTTCAGCGATTCCGTCGGAGCGTCCGAGCCGGCGCCGACCGGGATGCCGCTGTTGAGCATCGACTTCCACGCATAGCTCCAGCGAGCGCGGTCGGTGTCGAGGCGCGGCACGACTATGGGCCAGTCCGAGGTGGCGAAGGCCGGCTGTATGTCGGCCATCACGCCGAGTACGACCATGCGCGCGAATAGGTCCGGCGCGCCTATCTGGCAGTGGACTATCCTGTGGCGTATCTCCGGGTTCGCCGCGCCGCGCGCCGCCTCCACGGCGTTGAGGCAGCGCTCTATCGCTCCGTCGCCTATCGCGTAGAAGGCGACCTGCATTCCGGCCTCCTGCGCGCGCCTTACGAGGCGGTTCAGCTCTTCCTGCGAGTGCGCGTAGACGCCTCTGTTGCCTGGGTCGTCGGAGTATTCCTCGCGCAGCGCCGCAGTGCGCGCGCCGAGCGTGCCGTCGACGTGTATCTTGAGCGGGCCGCAGCGGAAGAATTTTCCGCCGCGCGAGCAGCCGCCGTTCTCTATGAATTCCGAGAGTTCGTCTTCGTTGCGCAGATGCCACTGCTGCGCTATACGCATCGGCATTTTTCCGCGCGACTCGAGCGTCTCGTAGAGGTCCAGCACGCCGGCGACGCCGCCCGCCATTTCAAGGTCGTCGGTCTGCACGGAGGTGACGCCGTAGCGTATCATGCGGTCGACGGCGAGGCCGTACCAGTGCTCCAGCGTGTCGCGCGACTGTTCGGGTATGTTCATGCGCGCCCAGTTGACGGCGGCCTCGCTTATCAATCCGGTCGGCTCACCGGAGCCGTCGGTGTTCACGACTCCTCCGGAGATTTTAAAATCTCCGTCTATCTTAAGAAGTTTCAGCGCGAGGCTGTTGAGCGCGGCGATGTGCCCGCACGAACGCTCGAAGAAGAGCGGGGCCTCCGTCGATATCAGGTCGAGGTCGTGCCTGTTCGGGAAGCGGCGCTCCGCCATTTTGTTCTGGTCCCAGCCGCGCGCGAAGAACCAGCCGCCGGGCGGCAGCGCGTTCTCCGCGAGAAAATGCCGCCCCTTGCCTATCATTTCGTCGATCGAGCGCGCGCCGCTCAGGTCGAGCGTCTCAAGGCTGCGCCCGGCCGCGAGCAGATGGTTGTGCGTATCGGTTATCCCTGGAAGGACGTACTTGCCCTTCATGTCGAGGACCACCGTCTTCGCGTCGCACCTCGCGAGTATCTCCTTGTCTCCGCCGACGGCCTCGATCACCCCGCCGCGCGCGAAAAGCGCCTGCGCACGTCCGGGATGGGCCATCGGGTATATTACAGCGTTGATGAGGGCTATGGAATCGTTTCGGCTCCCGTCTGCCATTCGGGGGTGACGCTCCTTCTTTTCCTTACAGCTCTCTGATGAGCTCCGCGAGCGTCCTCATGCCGAAGCCGGTCGCTCCCTTGACATAGTAGCTGAACGGCGTCTTGGCGAAGTCCGCCGCAGCGATGTCGAGATGCACCCACGGGATTTCCTTTTCCACGAAGGCCTCGAGGAACATAGCCGCCGTTATCGCGCCGCCGTAGCGTCCGGCGCTGTTCACGAGGTCGGCGAACGGAGATTTTACGAGCTCGCGCAGATTCGGGTCGTCCATCGGAAGCTTCCAGAAGCGCTCGCCGCTCGCCGACGAGGCTTTAAGCACCTTGTCGCCGAACTCGTCGTTGTTGGTAAAGAGCCCCGCCGTGGTCGAGCCGAGCGCGACGGCGCATGCCCCGGTCAGCGTCGCTATGTCCACTATCATGTCGGGCTTGAGCTCCGAGGCGTAGCAGAGCGCGTCCGCGAGCGTGAGGCGGCCTTCAGCGTCGGTGTTGTTGACCTCTATCGTCTTGCCGTTGCGCGCGCGCAGTATGTCGTCGGGCCTGTAGGCCGAGCCGCCTGGCATATTCTCCGCGGCGGCGACGATGACGGAGACCTTCCACGGAAGCTTCATCATAGCGGCGGCGCGTATCGCTCCGAGCACCGCGCAGGCGCCGCTCTTGTCGCCTTTCATAGTGAGCATGAACTCGGACGGCTTTATGTCGAGGCCGCCGCTGTCGAAGGTCAGCCCTTTGCCTACGAGCGCTATGTGCCCCTTCGCGTTCTCCGGCTCATAGGTGAGATGTATGAAGCGCGGCGGGTTAGCCGAGCCTGAGGCCACGGCGGAGTACGCGCCCATGTTTTCGTCGGCGATGCGCTTTTCGTCCCATATTTCGCACTTGAGGCCGAGCTCGGCTGCGAGCTCCTGCGCCTTCGCGGCGAGAGCCTCAGGGTTGATCACGCAGCCCGGCTCGTTCGCCAAGTCGCGCGTCCAGCACTGGCACTCCCCGAGTATGCGTCCCTCCTCGAGCGCCTTTTCGCAGCCGTCGGCGACGACGACCTCCTCGAGCTTCACGAACCTGTCTTTTCCGTCGCGCGTAAGATACTTGTCGAAACGATACGAGGCGAGCGCGCAGCCCTCCGCGGCGGCGCGCGAGCGGTCGGCGTCGCCGGCCTTGGGCATCGTCAGAGAAAGAGCGGCGCAGCCTCTCGAGGCAGCGGCGCGCGCGGCCGAGAACGCCGCGGCGCGGACGCGCTCCGGCGTTATATCGCCGTCCGGGCCGAGCCCGGCGACGACGGCGAAGCGCACAGTCTTGTCAGCGACGGGGATTACGAGCAGCTTGCCTGCCTCGCCGCGAAAGTTCTCGTTGATCACGACGCGGCGGCAGAAGTCGCGCATCTCGCCGCGAAGCGGGTCGAGAGACACAGTCTCCGGCTCGCCCTCCGCCGCCAGCAGCGCGATCACAGGCAGCGACTCGGCGTTGAAATTCTCGTCTTGGATTTTGATGTACATTTATATTTCCTCCTGAAATGAACTCAATTTTTCGTTTGAAGATATCATATCACCAATAAAGCGGCGATGCATACATTTTTTACCCTAAGGTTCCTCCTTTTTACGAAATTTTCAGTTCGCCCGCCACGGCGCGGCGCGTTAGACTGAAAATTCTCCGCCAGTTTAATGTATAATAGAAGAGCTGAACAGATTTACCGCGGCACGCGCCGCGCACGATATCCGCGAGCCGCGCGAAAGGCAGGCGATGGACGTGAAGCTGAAGCCGTTCGTAAAAAAGCGCGCCATCTTCGTCTACGAGGTGTCGCTTCCGCTGATGGCGCTTTTTTCGCTCGTCACTCTGATAGCGCTCGGCTCGTCGTACTTCCACCCGGAGAGGCAGCCGCTTCTCATCTACGCGCTCGACCACATAATATGGTTCGTGTTCACTGCGGACCTTCTTGTGCGGCTATGCTTCGCGCGCAGCCTCAAGGGCTTCCTGACGAGCCGCCTGCCTGAGCTCGTCGCGGTCGTCCCGGTCATGCCGTTCATCGCGCTCAATTACGTCTTCGAGCGGCTCGGCTGGGACGGCGTGTCGTCGTTCTACATACAGGCCGTGTTCTTCGTCAAGTTCATCGCCTATCTCGGACGCGCCTTCACGACCCAGAGCCGCTTCTTCAAGACGAACCTCCTGCACTACGCCGGCGGCGTGACGATAATCTCGATAGTGACTGCGGCGATGTTCTTCGTCAACTCGGAAAAGAGCACCTATGAAGACGCGATATGGTGGGCCTTCGTCACGGCGAGCACGACGGGCTACGGCGACATCGTGCCGAAGAGCGACATGGGGCGCGTCACGGGCGTCTGCCTGATGATACTCGGCGTCGCATGCACGACGGCATTCACGAGCATCATAGCGGGGCGCATAATGGCGCGCAGCGGCGAGCAAAAGAAACAAAATCCGCACATCGCCGCGATACAGGGGCAGCTCGACCGCTTCATGTCGCTCACCGACGATGAGGTAGAGGATATATGCGCCGTGCTGAAGTCGCTCAAGCGCGGCGGAGAGGCTCCTGAGGAGGCGGAAGAGTCGGAAAAGCCGGAAGATTCTGCGCCTCAGACCGCGCTCGACCGCCGCTGGCAGAGCTTGGCCGCAGTCGCGCGAGTGCGTGAAAAGTTCGCCCCGTTCATACGCGCCGAGGAAGAGATGACGGAGCTTATAAAGGAAAAGAAAAAAGAGGAAGGGGACTAGAGCTATCCGCTTCCTCTTTTTATTTATTCGTCCTAAGTCGGGTATTGTCAGCGTCCGCCGTCGTCGAAAATTTTCGTCACGTACTCCGACGTTGAGGCCGCGAGCATCGCCGTGTAGTCCGGGCGGAAGCTAAGCACGTCGCCCACTTTCAAGTCGGGGCGCGCCTCTATATCCACGAGCAGGTGGTCGCTAGACGCCGTCTTAATTTTCACGCCCACGTCTAGCGGAGTCAGCCCCGCGGCGTTCACGTCCTGCCGTCCTATCGCGAGTATACCCTGGCGGCGCGTCCCCCTGTCGTGAAATACTGGGACGTTGCCGAAGGCGTCGTGTCCGACCTCGCCGACAGGCATCGTCGGCTTGCAGCGCACCTCGACGAGCTCCGCCTCTATGCGCATAGTGTCCTGCGAAAGCCCATCGATGTCTACGTTGAAGGCCATGTCGCGCCCCAGCAGCAGACATTCGCCTAATCTTAAATTGTTGATTTTCTCTGGAAGATGGCCCCGGCGCATCTGTACGAACGATCAGGTGCCGCCGCCGGAATATATGTCAAGCGGGCGTCCAAGCTCCGCTTCGAGCGCGCGCCCGCAATCGACGAGCGCGGAGAGGTTTTTCTCAGACGGCAGGACGCCGCTCGCGCACGAAAAATTAGCGCCGACGCCGGCGACCCTCAGAAATTCGCCGTCGAGCGGAGCCAATTCGCGCGCCGCCTCCGCCGCGTTCTCGTACCAGAATCCCTCGCGCAGGTCTCCCATGTCGAACATGACGACGGCGGAGATTTTTTTGCGCTTTTCCTCGCATACGCGAGCCAGCCCGGCGGTCACGCCCACGTCCGAGACCAGCACATAGTCGCAGAACTCGGCGGCCTCGTTAAGCTCCGAATACATAGGCACGCGGATAAGCGCGAACTTCGCCCGCACGCCGCCCTCCCTCATCTTACGCATATTGGCGACGCGGCTGTCCGCTATCGTCTCTATGCCCGCGGCCTCGAAAGAGCACGCGGCCTCCGCGAAGGCTGAAATCCCCTTCGACACGCCCCACGGTACGACGCCGTGAGCCGCGCAGTCGGCTACGAGCCTGCGTCCGTTTTCCTCTATCCTATCCGTCCTGACCCTGAGCAGCGGGTATCTTTCGTTCTCCCCAGCCACGCAAAACACTCCCAAACAAAATATGACCGGTGCTTATGCCGGAGCGCCCCGCGGCGCGCCGTGTTACAATTACATCGTCGGCCTAATATTATATAACAAAGGTAAAGGAGATGAACCGAATGGAGAGACTTCCAAGCGACCCCACCATAACAGATGTGATGAAGGCGTACAAATTCCTCAGAAGCCGCGTGCGCCATACTCCAGCCGAATATTCGCCCGCGCTGAGCGACAAGGCGGGCGCGCCGGTGTTCCTCAAGCTCGACAACCAGCAGATATGCGGCTCGTTCAAAGTGCGCGGCGCATTCTACAAAATGTTCTCGCTGCCAGCGGACGAGCTCGCCCGCGGCATCGTCACATGCTCGAGCGGCAACCATGCGCAGGGCGTAGCCAAGGCGGCTGCGGAACTGCGCGCCAAGGCGCGGATATACGTCCCGGACGTCTGCCCGGAGACGAAGAAGCGCGCAATACGGCGCTACGGAGGCGAGTGGGTCGAACTCGTCGTATCGAGCGGCGACTACGACTTCGCGGAGGCTGAGGCACGCGCGTTTGCGGCGGAGCGCGGCATGACGTTCATCTCCCCGTTCGAGGACCCCGACGTGATAGCCGGACAGGGGACGGCCGGCGTTGAATTCCTGACCGACGAGCCGGAGACGGAGCTGCTGCTCGTCCCGGCAGGCGGCGGAGCGCTGCTGAACGGCACGGCTATCGCGGCCGCCGCGCTCGCGCCGAAGGCCGAGGTATGGGGCGTGCAGTCCGAAGCCTCAAACCCGTGGGTAGTGTCGTGGGAGGGCGGCGTGATACGCAGCGACTTCACGCTAGCGCCCAAGACGATAGCCGACGGACTCTCCGGCGCGATACCGCAGAGTATGCTCACGCTCGCGAAGCGGCACGCCGCGGGAATCATCGAGGTCACCGAGGATGAGATAGAGGCGGCGATAGCCTTCATGCACCGCGAACACCACCAGCAGGTCGAAGGCGCGGGGGCCGTCGGCGTCGCGGCCCTGCTCGCGGGCAAAGCGCCGGTACACGGACGCAGGACCGGTGTAATAATCTCAGGCGGCAACATAGACGAGGACAAGCTGCTCCCGATACTTGAAAAATATAAAAACACGCCGTTTTAGCCAATAGACAAACTCTCTTTACCCGCGCCGCGCCTTTGTGTAGCATTTCATAAAACCGGCAGAAATATATCGGAGGCGCGGCGATGGGAGACATAAGGGAAAAAGTGATGCAGGCCTACACGGAGGCGATAACCTCCGTCTCGGACTGCTGCAGTATAAGCGACATGACCGGCGGCAACTACGACGAGCGGACTCTGCGCGAGACGCAGGTTCAGAGCTTCGGCTGCGGCGACCCTGTGCGCGCTGCGCTGCTGAAAGAGAGCGAGCGAGTGCTCGACCTCGGCAGCGGGGCCGGCATGGACCTGATACTCGCGGCGAGGAAAGTCGGCCCTTCGGGGCACGTCTACGGCCTCGACATGACGAAGGCGATGCTCGACAAGGCGCGCAAAAACATAGACAAGATGAAGCTGCGCAACGTGACGCTGCTGCGCGGATACATCGAGGACATACCGCTGCACGACGGCGGCGTGGACGTTCTGATCTCAAACTGCGTGATAAACCTCTCGCCGGACAAAGACAAGGTGTTCGCGGAGGCCTTTCGCGTCCTCACGAGCGGCGGGCGCTTCTGCGTATCGGACGTGGTGCTCAACAAGCCGGTCCCGGAAAAGCTCAAGCAGAGCCCGGCCGCGTGGTCGGGCTGAATCACCGGCGCTCTTCCGTCGGAAGAGTACGCCGCGAAGCTGCGCCGCGCCGGCTTCGAGCAGGTGAACGTCACGATAACGAAGCCGCACGAAATAAATATCGAAGTGGTCAAAAGCACGGTGAACGACCTGACCGACGAAGACATTGCCGCGATAGAGGGCGTATCGTCGAGCGCGCTGATCACAGCAATAAGGCCGTAAAAAGCGCGAAGGCCACGACGGAACGCGGCGATGCGCGCAATGTTGAAAAACCGGTAAATGAACTACAAATGCCCGTGCTGCGGCTTTTACACCTTCAAAGAAAAGCCGGATGGAAATTACGACATCTGCCCGGTATGTTTCTGGGAGGACGATCCCGTCCAGTCGAACGACGAAAATTTTGAAGGCGGCGCGAACCGAGCGAGCCTGAAACAGGCTAGAGAAAATTTCATCAATTTCGGAGCCTGTGAGGAAGAATACGTAAAATTCGTCCGCCCGCCGTTTGATGATGAAAAGAGCGGCTCCGGCCATAATCGATCGGCTGAATAGCCCAAACGGCAAAACTCCGTCGCTCCGCGCCCAAGCGCGGCCTCCAAGAGCCATCGCCCAACTGAGACTCAAGCGCTTGATGCCGCGGCATCCCGCGCCCGCATGGGTACGCGCCCGGCAGCAGACGCGCTGCGTGATTTTTTGTGTCCGCCCGCGCGTGCGGCGCGCACCGCCTGACGCCGAATGGCAATATCCTCCGCGTAGTCAAGCCATGCGCTGTAAACCCAGGCGAAAAAAGCGAAGCCCCGGTAAGCACGGGGCCTTTTCACACCTTAGTATCTTTCGCGCGCTACTTCAGCGAGGGCATCGGCGGCACCTTAAGCTCAGGGACGGGGCCTACGACTTCCTTCGTCGCATCGAGCTCAAGGTCGAAGAGCGCCTGCGTTATGCGCATCTGTGTCAGGTCGTCGGTCTCGTAACTTATCGAGAAACGCTTGTAGCCGAACTTCTCCGCGAAGAACGACAGGTTGGAGCTGCTGCGCCCCGCCGCATTCTGGAAGGTCTTGTAAAGCGCCTCGATGAAATCCGTCTCGTTGAAGAATGGGTCCTCGTCCACGAGCATCAGCACCTTGCACTCGTCCACAAGGACGTTCTCGCGCCATATATCGCAAAGGGTCAGCCCAGCCATGAGCCCAGGATACCTGTGCAGCAGGCGCAGCACAGACTGCTCAAGCTGTTCCGAATAGGCGAAGACCATCGTAAAGCCAAGCTCTATCGAACTATTCTTTATCGGGTCTATCATGTTCTGACGCGCCATCGCGCCGATGCTGCCGCTGCGGAAGCTCCTCATATACAGGAATTCACTTTTCATCTCGAGCGCCAGCCCCGCAAGTCCGCATAGGGTCGGATTGCAGAGCGAGTTGACTGTGACGGGAGAGTAATCCTTGCCGTAAGGAACCCACGGCGCGATATCGAGGTCTATATTCTGATCCCAGTATGGGAGAACTGAATTTACCATGCCGCAGCCTCCTCTTTATAAATTTGCATGATTATAGCATCCGCGGCGCGAGCGGTAAATCGCGCGAAACGGCGGCGCTTACGCAAAAGGCGCGCACACATGCGCGCCTCACACAGCTCTATCGCTCCATGTGCCACTTCGCGAAAAGTTCTTCGACCGTCATCTCTTCGCGGATGCCGTAGCGCGTCAGAGAAAAGTCGTATTTCACAGGGTCGTCGGGCGAAACGTCCTTGAAGTTCCGCGTTATCTCCGCCGCGGCCCTGCCGCTCGCGCTCTTCATGGAGCAGAGGCCGAGCGTAGACGATATGTTGAACATGTGTGTGTCGAGCGGTATCAGCAGGTCGGCCGGCGAAACGCTGCGCCAGCCGCCCGGATCCACGCCGTCGCGCCGCACCATCCAGCGCAGGAAGAGCGCCATGCGCTTGCAGGCGCTGCCCTTCGAAGGACGAGGCAGAAGGTAGAGATTGTCCTGCCCCGTGTAGCGGCAGAAGGCGAGAGCCAGATTCTCCATCCCCTCGATCATGTCGCCGCGCCAGCCGGAAAGGAACAGGTTTTCTATCGAACCGTGCTCGCGCAGCGCCGCGCCTATCGCGTCGAGGAACGAGCACATCTCCGCGCAGCCAGTGAAACGGTGGACGAAGCCGCAGAGCGCCGCCTCGTGGTCGCGGTACGACGTCCCTTTCAGGTATTCCGCCGGATGCGGCCCGAGCGTGCCGAGGACGCGGGAGACGCTCTTGAGTATGTGCGCGACGCGCCCGTAGGCGAGGCCGGAGGCTATCAGACCGACGGCCTCGCGGTCGACGGTGTCGTCATAATCGTATAAAAACTGAAGCGGGTCTGGAGAGACGTATTCGCGCCTGTTGTAATCATCGTATATTTTTTCAAATATGCCGCGGCTCGCTATACGCGACTCGCGGGTCTCAAGCGGCTTAGACACGTTACTTCAGCGCGTTGAAGCCGAAGGTCGGCGCCGTCTTGGGCGACTTGCCCTTCTTAACAAGGTGGTAGGCCGCGTAGGTGAGCGGAGAAGCTTCCTTGAAAAATCTCGCGCACTGCACTTCGCCTACGAAGAGCACGTGGCTCGGCATATCCACAGTCCGAACGACCTTGGCGTCGAATGCGGCTATCGCCCAGTCCTTTACGAGAGGCGCGCCAGTCGCCCCGGCCTCGTACCGGACGTCCGCGAACTTGTCTATGTCGCGCCCGGACTTGAAGCCGAACTGTCCGATAAAGGTCATCGGCACGTCCTCCTCAAGCACCGAAACGGAGAAAATCCCGCTCCTGCCGGTAAGCTCCGCGGTGAGGTTGGCTTTGTTAAGGCATGTAGCCACGCAGAGCGGCTCGGACGTTATCTGCATCACTGTGTTCGCTATCTGCCCGTTGAGCCTGCCTTCGCACGCCGTCCCGACTATGTACATACCGTAGGTGAGAGAAAAAAGAGCTTTCATGTCTATAGCCTGTTCCACAGTCCGCACCTCCTCGTAAAATAAGTGCGCGGCGGTCGCCGCGCACTCAGCCGTCAGTTTATCTCGCCGCGAGCTGCTGGTCTATCATCGAGAGGGAGATCGGCGTCTCGCCGAGCTTCCTGAACTTCGTGAGGATCTCGGTCGCAGTCTCTTCCTCCTCAACCTGCTCGTTGACGAACCAGCCGAGCATCTCGCGCGTCGCGTGGTCCTTCATCTCGACTGCCGCGTCTACGAGCGCGTAGATGAGCTGAGTGACCTTCTCCTCATGCCCGAGCGTCTGCTCGAAGACTTCCGTCGCGCTCTTCCAGTCGCAGCGCGGGGCCGCGATCGCGCCGAGCGTCACGCGTCCGCCGCGCGACACGACGTATTTATAGAGCTTCATGGCGTGCTCCTGCTCCTCGCCCGCCTGCTTCCTCATCCAGTGCGCGCAGCCCGGGAGGTCGTTCGCCTCGAACCACGCCGACATCGAAAGATAGAGATACGCGGACTCGAACTCCGCCTGAATCTGTCCGTTGAGCGCCTGTTCCATTTTTGCATCGATTACCATAACAGCATCACCTTTCTGCGATCAGCGCTTTAATTAAAAATCATTATTCTAATCATAGCTTAAATATAGTTAAAGTCAAGTAAAATCCGCTTTTTTGTTCTTCCGCTTAAAGCTTTCTAAATTTTCATCACGGCTCCGTCCGAGGCCGACGAGGCGAGTTTTGCGTATATCCCGAGCCAGCCGTCAGGAATTTCCCTGCGCGGGGGACGCCAGTCTTTCATGCGCGACGCGATTTCTCCGTCGCTCAGCGCGACCGACAGGCTTTTGTTCTCGATGTCGATCGTTATCATATCTCCGTCGCGCAGAGCGGCGAGCGGGCCGCCTGCGGCGGCTTCCGGCGATATGTGCCCGACGTAGCATCCGCTGTTCGTGCCGGAGAAACGCCCGTCGGTTATAAGCGCCGTCTTCCCAGCGAGCCCCATACCGTAGAGAAACTTCATCGCGTGGAACATTTCGCGCATCCCGGGCCCGCCCCTCGGTCCTTCGTAACGTACCACGACCACGTCGCCGGCCTTCACGGCTCCGTTCAGTATAGCTTCGTTCGCTTCTTCTTCCGAATCAAAAACGCGCGCCGGGCCGGTGAATCTGAACATCTCTCGCGCCATCGCCGCGGGCTTCGCGACGGCGCCGTCGGGAGCGAGGTTGCCGCGCAGCAGGCAAAGCCCCTTCCCGCGGCTGAATGGATCTTCCGCCGTTTTTATGACGCGGCGGTCCACGCAGTAAAGATTTTTCGCCGCCTTCAGATTTTCCCCGACCGTGCGCGTTGTCGCCGTCAGGGCATCGGTACGGAGAAACTTCTCAAGCTCGCGCATAACCTGAGGCACTCCGCCCGCCCTGTAGAAATCTTCCATATCGTACTCCGACGCGGGATTCACCTTGGCGACCAGCGGGACGCGCTCGCTGAGCCAGTCTATCCTCGCGAATATTTTTCTGGGGTCCAGCCCGGCCTCCGAGGCGATCGCGCACAGATGCATCACGCAGTTCGTCGAGGCCCCGGTACCCAGCATCACTACTATGGCGTTTTCGAGCGCCTCGTATGTCATTACGCGGCGCGCGGATACGCCGTTCTTCACCAGATCCACTATCGCGAGCCCTGCGGCCTCCGAGCTTCTCATGCGCTCGGCGTATACGGCCGGGATAAGCGCGCCGCCAGGCATGGACATCCCCATCGCTTCAGCCAGCGCCGCCATCGAGTTGGCTGTACCGTAAAAAGAGCACGAGCCGCAGCCTGGGCAGGCCGTATCCTCGAGACGGCGGAAAGCTTCTTCGTCCGTCCTGCCTGTGCGGAGCATCCCTACGGCTTCGGTAACGGAAGTAGAATCGCTTTTGCGCCCGTCGAACTCAGCTCCGCCGATCATCGGTCCTCCTACGGCGAGCACGGCCGGAATGTCGAGCCTCGCCGCGCCCATAAGCATTCCAGGTATTATCTTGTCGCACGAACCCAACAGCACGAGACCGTCTACCAGATGCGCGCGCGCCATCGTCTCGACGCTCGCCGCGATAAGCTCGCGCGACGGAAGGATGTACTTCATGCCGTCGTGGCCGCTGGCGTAGGCGTCGCACGCGCCTATGACGCCGAACTCGACCGCCGTGCCGCCGGCCCTGTATATCCCCTTCTTTACGAATTCCGCGACGCGGCGCAGGGTATAATGCCCCGGCACGACCTCGCTCCATGCGTTCGCGACGCCGATGACCGGCCCGCGCAGCTCATCCTGCGAAAACCCCATAGATTTATAAAGAGCGCGCACCTCGGCGAAATTTATATTGCCGAGAAGCTCCGAACCGACGCGTTTAGTCACGCGACCGCCCCCCTTCCCAATGATGATAGCACCGGAGCGGCAAAAAGAGGCGGCGCGCTTTGCCTGCCGCGTCAATTAGGGTAAAATATCCTCAGCCACTTAATAATCGATATCCGGGAGGTGCCGGCTATTGGAGATAAGACCGGTTTCGATGAGAGACGCTGAAGCTATAGCGGATATAAGGAGAAAGGACGGCGTGCGCGAGGGCGTGATGGCTCTGTCGAGCGACAGGACGGACTTCACCGAGAACTTTCTCCGCTCGCTGACGGAAAGGGACAGGGCGTTCACGGCAGTCGAAAACGGAGAGGTCGTCGGCTTCGCCGTGATGCTCGTCAACAAGGAGGAGTGCCGAGCTCACAGCGCGGCGATAGCCGTCATGGTCGACCGCGACTTCCAGCAGCGCGGCATAGGCGACAGGCTGCTCGGACGCCTCGTCGAGTGCGCTGACGGCGAACTCGGACTCCACCGCCTCGAACTCCTCGTGCTGACCGACAACGAAAAGGCGCTGAAGCTCTACAGGAGACACGGCTTCGAGGTAGAAGCCACTAAAAGGCGCGCAGCGGCGGTAAACGGACGCTTCGCAGACGAATACCTGATGGGACGCCTGCGCGCGGAGGAGGCGGCACAATGAGGATACGTCCCGTAAGGCCCGGAGACGCGCCGGCGATAAACCGCATAAACCAGAACGTCCACACCCCAAACATATTCGTCAACATAGCGAGCCACCAGTTCGACGACGCGGAAAAGCTCATAGCCGGGCTCACGCGCTTCGACCACATGCTGGTGCTGGAAACGGAGACGCCGCCGGCCGAGCTGTGCGGGGCGGTGCTGCTCCGCGTATGCCCGCAGATATTCATGCGCCGCACCGCGACGCTGCGCATAATCGTCGCGAAGGAATGGCAGGGACAGGGGCTCGGCAAAGCTCTCGCAGCCGCGGCTCTCGACCTCGCCGACAACGAGCTGATGCTCGAGCGCGTCGAGGTCGAGATACCGACGGACAACGTAGGCGCGCTGAAGCTCTGCAAGTCGTCCGGCTTCCGCGTCGAGGGCGTCGCGCGCGACTGGCTTCGTACGCTTGACGGGAAATACGTCGACGCCTATCTCATGGCGCACTGCCGCGAAGCCAAGTAAACCAGGAAATCAGGCAGAAGCCGCCAGAAAAGGGAGCCGGACGGCTCCCTTTAGTTTTTTCCGCGCGCATAGGCACGCATCGACGCCGCGCAGACCGCGGCGGGGGCGTTCCGGCTTCCTTCCGTTTCTTGTTTTTCCGCGCCGCGCCGTTATAATATGCGGGAATGTCTCGCGCGGGGAGGATTTTTCTATGGACGGCGGTTTTGTTGTTTCGGCTCCGATGCTCGCTTTCGTCTGTTTTATGGTTTTTCTCGCGGGGTTTGTGGACGCCTCTGCGGGAGGCGGCGGGCTCATCGGCATTCCGGCCTATCTGTTCACGGGGATGCCGGCGCACTGCGCGCTCGGCTGCAACAAACTTTCGAGCGCCTGCGGCACTACCGTCTCGGTCGTTAAGTTCTGGCGCAGCGGCGCGGTAGAGCCGCGTTCCGCGGCCGTAGCCTTCGCCGCTTCGTTAGCGGGCTCGGCGGCCGGCGCGCGCATCGCGCTTATGATGAGCGACGCCGCGATAAAGACAGTGATGCTGGTGGTTTTGCCGTGTGTCGCGGCCGTCGTGCTTTTCCGCGGCAATGTGGCCGACGGCGGGACTGCGCGTCAGGCTTTCGGCAGGCGCGAGGCCGCGCTCTCCGCCGTCATCGGCTTCCTCATCGGAGGCTACGACGGGCTCATCGGCCCTGGGACGGGGACTTTTGCGATAATCGCCTTCTCCGCCCTGCTCGGCCTCGACCTGCGCACATCGTCTGGCAACGCCAAGATTCTGAACGCCGCCTCGAATTACGCGTCTCTCGCGACCTTCATCACGGCGGGAGCCGTAATATACTCGATAGCCGTGCCTGCAGCTCTCTGCAACGTCGCGGGGAATTATCTAGGCTCGCGCTGCGCTCTGACTAAGGGCGCCCGCTTCATACGCCCGATGATGCTCTGCGTGCTCGCCGCGCTGATGCTCAAGCTTCTCTGGGACGTCGCCGCCGGCTGACGCTTCGCGCGCTTGACACGGCGCGCGCTCGGTGATAAGTTATCGCGCAGAGTGATTCCGAAAGGCGTCACGAAGGGGTACACCACCTTGGGTGTAGTTCTTCGTGACGCCTTTTTATTTTTTTACGGAGGTGCGGAATTTGAAGATAGTGCTTAACGGAGAAGCCTTCGACTGCCCCGATGGGACGACTCTGCTCGGCCTGATACGGCTGCGCGGCCTCGCGCCGGAACGCGTCGCGGCTGAGGCGGGCGGCGCGATAGTGCGGCGCTCCGATTTCGGCTCGTTCGTGCTTTCGCCGGGCGAGCGCGTCGAGCTGGTACATTTCGTGGGAGGAGGTTAAGGATGGCAAGCCGTGAGGAAACAGTACGCGCGCTCGAGCTGAGGCACGGCGCGGAAAATCAGAAAATTTTCGCCGCGTCTTCGGTCGGAGTCGCGGGGCTAGGCGGGCTTGGCTCGCACATAGCGGCGTGGCTCGCGCGCCTCGGCGTCGGACGGCTGGTGCTCGCCGACTTCGACAGGGTGGATTTAGCCAACATCCACCGCCAGCAATATTACCTCTCCGACGTGGGGCGTCCGAAGTGCGAGGCGCTGGCGGAGCAGCTGCGCCGGATAAATCCGTATCTTGAGTACGAAGCGCACGATACGCGCGTGACGGCGGACAACGCGCCGCGCATCTTCGCGGGCTGCCGCGTCGTATGCGAGGCTTTCGACAGGCCGGAGGAAAAGGCCATGCTCGCCGAGGCCGTGCTGGGCTCGATGCCTGAGACGTACCTAGTAGCCGCCTCCGGCATGGCGGGCTGCGGCGCGGCGGACGATATACGGACCGAGCGCCGCATGAAACGGCTGCGCGTATGCGGAGACTTCGGCAGCGGCATAGAATGCGGCCTGCCGGTCTTCGCGCCGCGCGTCGCGCTCTGCGCCGCTCATCAGGCGACGGCGGCGATGCGCCTGCTGCTCGGGTTCGACGAATAAAGGTCAGATAAAGGCAATATAAAATACCACCTTTAGATCTCTGCCTATGAGAATTTTTTAGATCGGACGACTATCTATGAAAGGAAGTTTTATAAAATGACGGACAAACTCATCATCGGAGGACACGAATTCACATCGCGTTTCATCCTCGGCTCGGGCAAATATTCGCCGGAGCTGATAAAGGCCGCGGTGAGCGAGGCGGGGGCGCAGATGGTGACGATAGCGCTGCGCCGCGCGAACTCGAATACGGACAGCATACTAGAGCACATCCCGCAGGGCGTGACTCTGCTGCCGAATACCTCCGGCGCGCGCACTGCCGACGAAGCGGTGCGCATAGCGCGGCTAGCGCGCGAGTGCGGCTGCGGCGACTTCGTGAAAATCGAGATAATGCGCGACAGCAAGTATCTCCTGCCCGACAACTGCGAGACGGTGCGCGCGACGGAAATACTCGCGAAGGAGGGCTTCATCGTCATGCCCTACATGTACCCCGACCTCAACACGGCGCGCGACCTCGTGAGCGCGGGAGCCGCGGCGGTCATGCCGCTCGGCGCGCCGATAGGCTCGAACAAGGGGCTCGCGACGCGCGAGTTCATCCAGATACTCATCGACGAGATAGAGCTGCCTGTAATCGTGGACGCAGGCATCGGCAGGCCGTCGCAGGCCTGCGAGGCGATGGAGATGGGGGCCGCCGCTATAATGGCGAACACCGCGATTGCGACCGCGGGCGACGTGGCCGCGATGGCGCGCGCCTTCGGCCTCGCCGTGCGCGCTGGGCGCGAGGCCTGCCTCGCCGGACTCGGGCGCGTCATCGAGAAGGGCGCTTCTGCCTCGTCGCCGCTGACGGGCTTCCTCGCGGACTAGGAGCGAACAGAAATGTCCGTGACAATAGAAAAATCCCGGCGCACCGACCACATGGCCTACATGGAGGGCATGGAGCAGATAGACCCGACTGTCAGAAACGAAGTAGTCGCGGCGCGCGAGAGCTACGACGCGGCCTCGTTCGGCCCCGGCGACGTGCGGCGCGCGCTTTCCGCATCGTCGCGCGGCCCGCGCGAATTCGCGGCGCTGCTCTCCCCCGCCGCGGCCCCGTTCCTCGAAGAGATGGCCCGCCTCGCGCGCGAGGAAAAGCGCCGCTGGTTCGGCGACAACGTCTACCTCTTCACGCCGCTCTACATCTCAAACTACTGCGAAAATTACTGCGTCTACTGCGGATTCAACTGCCGCAACAAAATACGCCGCGCGAAGCTTAATATGGAGGAGATCGAGCGCGAGCTCCAGGCGATAGCCAGAACCGGCCTCGAAGAGATACTCATACTGACGGGCGAAAGCCGCAAAGCGAGCGGCGTCGAATACATAGGCGACGCCTGCGCGCTCGCGAGCAAGTATTTCAAAACGGTCGGCATCGAAGTCTACCCGATGAACTCCGACGAATACGCCTACCTGCATAAACGCGGCGTGGACTACGTGACGGTGTTCCAGGAGACATACGACTCGGACCGTTACGAGAAGCTGCACCTCGCGGGACACAAGCGCGTATTCCCCTACCGCCTCGAGGCGCAGGAGCGCGCTCTGATGGGCGGTATGCGCGGCGTCGCCTTCGCGGCGCTGCTCGGCCTTTCGGACTTCCGCCGCGACGCATACGCCGCCGGCATCCACGCATATCTGCTCCAGCGCAAATACCCGCGCGCGGAGATCTCGTTCTCATGCCCGCGGCTCCGCCCCATCGTCGGCGGCGAAGGCGTACAGCCCGCGGACAATGTCGGCGAACGCGAGCTGCTCCAGATACTCTGCGCCTACCGCCTCTTCATGCCGTTCGCGGGAATCACGGTATCGACGCGCGAGCGCGCGGGCTTCCGCGACAACGTGATGGACATCGTCGCGACGAAAATCTCCGCCGGAGTCTCGACGGGCATCGGAGGACACACAGGCGAGGAGAAGGGAGACGACCAGTTCGAGATAGCCGACAACCGCAGCGTGGACGAAGTTACGGCGGCGGCGCGCGAACGCGGACTCTCCGCCGTGACGAACGACTACATCTATCTATAGGCGATGTTCCGCATAATCTGCGTCACGGACAGAAAACTCTGCTCCGGAGATTTTTTCGCGCGGCTCGCCGAAATATGCGCGGGCGGCGCGGACTTCGTGATACTGCGCGAAAAAGATCTGGCCGCCGCCGAATACGCCGAAGTCGCCGGGCGCGCGCTAGCAATCTGCGGCCCGCGGCTCGTCCTGCACGGCGCGGCGGCGCTTCCGCTTCTGCGCCGCGTCCCGCGCGTCCATCTGCCGCTCGCGGTTCTTGAAAGCAAGCCTGAAATCCGGAAAAACGCGGAACTTCTCGGCGTCTCCGTCCATTCGGCGGAAGAGGCGAAGCGCGCGCAAAAACTCGGCGCGGACTACGTCACGGCGGGACATATATTCGAGACCGCCTGCAAGAGCGGCCTGCCCGGACGCGGCCTGAGCTTCCTGCGCGATACTGCTTCGTCCGTAAACATACCCGTTTACGCGATAGGCGGAGTGTCGGCGCGAAACATCGCCGCCGTCCGCGGCGCTGGGGGCGCGGGCGCATGCGTGATGAGCGGCCTGATGTCATGCGCGTCTCCCAAAGACACGCTCGCGGAGCTGCGCCGCGCAGCCGGCTAAAAAGCGTCGGAACAAAAACAAAACCTGCGCGGCCCCGCGAAAAATTTCGTCGGGGCCGCGTTTTTACTCAACGTCCGCCGCGCGCCGGACGCGCAGCCGTTTTACCTCGTACGCGAGCGAGCAAAATCTCCCGCAAGATGATACAATAGAAAACGTTGCGAAAAAATTCTCTTACAGAAAGGGACGATTCAATGCGTTACGTAGGAACCGTTTCGAGAGGGATACGCCTCCCGGTCGTCACGCAGGGCGACGACATTATAAAGATAATAACCGAAAACGTCATAAAGGCCTCCGAGTCCGAAAGAGACAGATTCGAGATAAGAGACCGCGACGTGATAGGCGTCACGGAATCGCTCGTCGCGCGTTCGCAGGGCAATTACGTCGCTCTGCGCGACATCTCCGCCGACATCGCGGCGAAATTCCCGAAGGGCGACGTCGCGATATTCGGCCCTATACTCTCGCGCAACCGCTTCCACCAGCTCCTGCGCGGAATGGCGGCGGGCATTAAAGGAAAGATACATATAATCCTCACCTACCCGTCGGACGAGGTCGGCAACCAGACGATAGAGCCGATGAACTACTACCTGAACAGCGGCAGACTCTCCGGCGAATGCTTCGGCGAAGACGAATACTACAGGGTCTTCGGAGAGTACAGACACCCGTTCACCGGCGTCGATTACGTGCAGCTCTACAAGAGCATAGCCCCGGAGCGAATCAGCGTACACTTCTCCAACAATCCGCTCTCGGCGCTCAAATTCTCGAAACAGGCCGTCGTCGCGAGCATCCACGCGCGCGCGCTGCACCGCGACATACTCGAAAAAGGCGGCGCTGAAAAGGTCGTCACCCTCGACCAGATATGCGCCGCGCCGGTGCGCGAAGGCGCCGGCTACAATCCCGACTACGGAGTGCTTGGCTCCAACTACACAAACGACGAGTCGGTCAAGCTCTTCCCGCGCGGCTGCGGCGAATTCGTGCGCAAACTCCAGGCCGAAATGAAAAGCCGCACGGGCCGCGACGTCGAAGTGCTCGTCTACGGCGACGGCGCATTCAAAGACCCGGTCTGCGGAATATGGGAGCTCGCCGACCCCGTGGTGTCGCCGGGCTTCACAGACGGACTGGCCGGCCTTCCTAAAGAGATAAAATTCAAGTACGTCGCGGACAACGCGGGAGACAAAGACCCCGCTCAGGCAGTCGAAGAGGCGATACGCGCGAAAGACGAACTCGACCGGTTCGGCCACTCGACGCTCGGCACGACGCCGCGCCGCCTGACAGACCTCATAGGCTCGCTCTGCGACCTCACATCAGGCTCCGGCGACAAGGGCACGCCCGTCGTCTATATCCAGGGATATTTCGACAGCTACCTCGATGACTGAACTTGAAAACCTACTTCCATACAGCGGCATAGACCCGCGCGGGCGCGTCAAATTCTCCGTGCTGCTCGAGATGTTCCAGCGTATGGCGGACGTCGACGCGTCGCAGTACGGCCTATCGGTGCATCAGCTCCTGAAGCACAACATGACGTGGGTGCTGCGCAACTACCGAATAGAGCTTGAGCGGTACCCGACCCAGGAAAGCGGAAACATCCGCATAAAGACATACGCGGAGCCGTACCGCAATCTCTTCTCCCTGCGCTTCTTCAAAATGTGGGACTCGCACGGAGAATTCATCGGTTCCGCCTACACGTGGTGGGTGCTTCTCGACTTCGCGCGCCAGCGCCCGATACGCCTGGACAAATGCGATGTGGTTCGCGCGCTCTGGGACAACGCTACCGGAGTGTTTCCGCCCGAAGTAAAAATCCCCGAGGCGTCGGCTCCGACCCTTGAAGAAACATGGAAAGTCCGCTGGCAGGACCTCGACATGAACGACCACACCAACCACGCCGTCTACTTCAACTGGGCGCTCGACACGGTTCCAGACGAAGTGCCGGAACTCATGGAGCCGGTCCTCACCGAAGCGGAATTCCTCCACCCCGTCCCGAGGACGCGCGTCCGCTGCCTCACGCAGGAAATCCCATCCGAAAAAGGCCGCGCATTCCTCCACTCCATCCGCCATATCGAAGACGACACGGAATACGCGAAGCTGTATTCGCGGTGGGCTGAGAAGTAACTGCCGGACGCAGGCACGTAATCAACGTACCTGCGTCTTTACTTCATCAGAAGCACAATCCACACCCTTTTTCATTTATTATTTTTGTTCTATTGACTACACGTATAATTTTATTCAGCAAAAAATTTTTTGTTAATTTTCATATATATATCTGCATGACGCTTTGCTAGAATTCTTCAGTCGCGGTGCGCTCCGAAAGGCCGCGATCAATCACAGTAATGCGCGGATATTGTCGGCAAGAGGATGACCTGTATGTTTGCGGATTATAAGTTCGGCGCGGGGCGCTATTTCCAAGAAAAAGGCGCTCTTTCCGCAGCCGGAATGGAAGCGGCGAGACACGGCGGACGGGCGTACATAATCGGAGGCCCGCGGGCAATGTCGGCCGTTGGAGAAAAGATTATAAAAAGTTTTCGCGCGTCCGGCGTAGAGCACGAAACAGAAATATATCCAGGATACCCGACGGAGGACAAAATTAAAGAACTCGCCGTGAAGCTGAAGGACAGGCGCGCCGACGTCATAGTAGGCGTGGGCGGAGGGCGAGTCATAGACGCGGCGAAAGCCGCCGCCGGAGAAGCTGGCATAAGCGTAATCACCGTTCCAACAACTGCGGCGACATGCGCGGCGTACACGCCGGTAAGCCCGTGTTACTTTCAAGACGGGAGATTCGACAAAACTCTGTGGCACGAAAACGAAGTGGCGGCAGTCATAGCGGACACCGACGTCATCGCAGCAGCCCCCGAGAGATATATTGTGTCAGGAATGCTTGACGCGATGGCGAAATATGTCGAGATGGCCAACGGCGGAATCCCGGGCTTCGCAGCGACGCCGGCCGACAGGCACGGCGCTTGTCATCTTGCAAAATATATTTTCGATACGCTGGAAGAATGCGCGGAACAGGCCGTGCGAGACGCGCACGCGCGGATTCATACGAAACTTCTCGACGACGTTTGCTTTATCAATATCGCGCTCACAGGCATGGTAAGCGGAATGACCAGAGGAAAGGGACAGACGGCGGCGGCGCACGCGTTCTACAACGGAGTGCGAAGACTGTTCTGCAAAGAGGCGCGCAGTTTCCTTCACGGAGAAATCGTAGCCGTTGGACTGCTGTCGCAGTGCGCATACAATTCGGACATGAAGCTCGCGGCAAAGCTGCGCGGCTTCATGCGCAGGCTGGGCGTTCCGACCTCTCTTGCAGAACTTGGAGTCGCAGAAACAGACGAAAACCTTTCCGCGCTTTTTGACTTCATGAAAACGGCGCGATTCATGCAGGCTCCCGGAGCGGACGAAGAACTGCTGAGGGAGTCTCTGGAACTGACGCGCGGAGAACGGAGCGCGCAGTTATGATTTCGTCAAGAATCGCAAAAAAACTCGGAGCCGGAGCCGCGCCGATTCGAGCGGCCTTCAACGAGGCCGAACGCCAGCGCGCGTTATACGGCTCGGACGCTGTGTACGACCTGAGCATCGGAAACCCTGGCGCGCCTATGGACGCAGCGGTCAGAGACGCAATCCGAGAGACTGCGTTGAGTATGGAAGAACACGGTTACATGTGCGAAGCCGGTTACGAATGGGTGCGCGCCAACATCGCGGCCTCCCTCAGCAAACGTTTCGGAACTCCGTACAGCGCCGGCGAAATAGTAATGACTGCAGGAGCGGCCGGAGCCCTCAACGCAGTTCTGTGCGCTCTGCTGGACGCAGGCGACGAGGTCGTCGTAATACGTCCATATTACCCGCCTTACGTCTCTTTCATAGAAAACTGGGGCGGCGTGCCCATAGCGGCTGATTCGGATCTGTCAGATTTTCAGCCGGATTTCGCCTCTCTGAAAAAAAAGATAACGCGCAGGACGAAGGCCGTAATAGTAAATTCCCCTAATAATCCGAGCGGCGCGGTCTACACGCGCGAGACTGCGGAGCGAATGAGCGAGCTGCTGAAAAATTGCGGCAAACGATATGGAACGGACATATACCTCATATCAGACGAGCCTTACCGCGAACTGGTATATACAGGCGAGGAGCTTCCCGTGTGGGCTGAATATTATGGAGATAGCTTAATGGTCTATTCGTTCAGCAAGTCTTTATCTCTCGCCGGAGAACGCATCGGTTACGCAGCTGTATCGCCGTATTCGCGCCGCGCGGCGGAACTGACCTCAGCCATACGCGCGGCTATTGGCGTGTGCGGATATGTCAACGCGCCCGCTTTTTTCCAAGGCGTAGTGGGCAAATGCGCCGATATCGCGCCAAATCTTAATTTTTACACCGAAAACCGCCGTCTCTTATATTCCAAACTGCTGGAGACTGGCTTCGATGCGCAGGAGCCGCAAGGCGCGTTTTATATCTTCGTAAAATCGCCTCTTCCCAGCGAGCGCGATTTCATCGAAGCGGCGGCGAGGCGACACCTCATATTCGTAGGGGGAAGCGCTTTCGGCTGCCCGGGATATGCGAGGCTTTCATTCTGCGGGAAGCGTTCCGTAATATCCGGGGCGATGAAGGCGCTTGAACTGCTCGCGGGCGACTGCGGCCTGCGCGGCGGTTTATAGACATAAGAAAACGTTTATTTAAGGAGGAATATCTTTGAGCAAATTCGACTTAAGCAAAGCTGGATTCGGCACGGCGGCAATACACGCGGGACAAAACCCCGACCCCGTATACGGCGCGCTGGCGACGCCGATATTCCAGACATCGACCTATTGTTTCGAAACTGTCGAGGAAGGCTGCGGGAAGTTCAGCAAACAGATCCCCGGCTTCGTCTATTCAAGAAGCGGAAACCCCACAACCGCAGCGCTTGAACAGAAAATAGCCTTTCTCGAAGGCGGAGAGGCTTGCGTCGCCACCGCGTCAGGAATGGGGGCAATCGGCTCCGTACTCGTAGCGTTATTAAAGGCCGGCGATCATGTAATAGCGGGCAACTGCGTTTATGGCTGCACGTCTTTCGTCATGCACGACACTTTGGCCAAGTTCGGCGTCTCCGTCTCTTTCGTGGACACGAGCGATCTCAAAGCCGTGGAAGCGGCGATACGCCCGGAGACAAAAATCATCTATTTTGAAACACCGACCAACCCCACAATGGTCATAACCGACATCGGAGCCATCTCGGAACTGGCGCATAAGCACGCGATCCGCGTAGTGGTAGACAACACCTTCGCGCCGCCGCCCATCCAGTACCCGATAAAGTGCGGCGCGGACATCTCGCTCCACAGCGTGACGAAATACCTCAACGGACACGGCGACGTAATCGGCGGCGCTGTAGTGGGAAGGGCCGACGACATCGCGCTGATACGCGGCTCCGCGATGACGAAGCTCTGCGGCTCTTCGCCCAGCCCGTTCAATTCCTACCTTGTGCTGCGCGGTATGCAGACTCTCGAACTGCGTATGGCGCGCCATTGCGCCAACGGCGCGGCGCTGGCTAAATGGCTCGCCGCGAATCCTTACGTCGATCGCGTATACTATCCCGGACTGGACGGCGCGCAGAGCGAACTCATCAAAAAACAGATGAACGGATTCACAGGCGCTATGATCTCGTTCGAGCTTAAAGACGGCGTCAACGGCATGGACAGCTTCACCGCCTGCAAAAAGATGATAAACGCGCTCAAGCTGGTCTCCATAGCCGTCAGCCTCGGCGACCCTGAGACTCTGATACAGCACCCGGCGAGCATGACGCACGGCAATATGTCCAAAGAGGACAGACTCGCCGCAGGAATCAGCGACGGCCTGATCCGCCTTTCCGCCGGCCTTGAGAATACCGAAGACCTGATAAGCGACTTCGAACAGGCCTTCGCGGCGATATAGGATGGAGAAAGGAAAAACGGACGGTCGGGGCGAAAACGCCGTAGCCGTACACGACCTCTCCTTTGCCTACGAGGACGAGAAGGACAGGCTCATACTGAAAGACATAAACATCGACGTCGCTCCGGGAGAGTTCGTCTGTCTGCTCGGTCAGTCAGGCTGCGGCAAAAGCACTTTTCTGCGTCTGATCGCCGGTCTGGAAAAGCCGACGACGGGCGAGATACTGGCAGGCGGCGTCAAGGTAGACGGCGCGAGCCTCAGACGCGGCGTCGTCTTTCAGGACTACGGCCTGTTCCCGTGGATGACGGCGGGGGAAAACATCATGCTCGCCCTGACGCAGCGCTACCCGGACAGGGACAGGAGCGAACTGAAGAAAATCGCCGTGGATATGCTTCAGAGCGTTGGCCTCGATCCTGACGTCTACAAAAAACTGCCGAAAGAGCTTTCCGGCGGAATGAAACAGCGCTGCGCGATAGCGCAGTCCTTCAGCATAAATCCGCCTATACTGCTGATGGACGAGCCGTTCGGCGCGCTGGACGCCGTAACGCGCGCCAGGCTCCAGGATCTGATAATAGACCTGTGGTCGAAAGACGAAACGAAAAAAACGGTGTTTTTCGTCACGCACGACGTAGACGAAGCGATGCTTCTCGCAACAAGGATACTGGTATTCGGGCAGTCGCCGAGCAGCGTCATCTACGATTGCCAGCGTCCTCACGACAAACGCATAACAAGAGAAACGCAGTTCGACAACCCGGAGGCCGTCAAGCTGCGCAACACGCTGATAAAAATAATCAATACTGATGTCGAAAGACGCATGTCGTAAACCGCAGACAAGCGGCAAAAAAGAAAGGAGATTTTACAAAATGAAAAAAGTACTGTTCGCGGCGCTCGCCGCAGCCGTACTCGCAGGAGCCGGCGCGATTGCTGCCGGCGCTCCGTGCTGGGCCGACGACAAAACGGCAAAAGACAAACCGGAGACGGCAACGATAAGATGGGCCAGAGGTACGAGCGGCAACGGCCTCGTCACGGTAGCCAAGAGGCTCGGGTACTTCAAAGAATACGGCCTCGACGTCGTTGAGATAAACATGGAAGACGACAGCGGCACTGCGCTCGTTGCAGGAACGATAGACGTCGTTTCCAACAACGGCACGAACGACCCGCTTTCGGCAATAGCCGCCGGCAACGACATAATCATCTTCGGCGGACACATGCTCACCGGATGCATGCCTATAATCGCTCAAAAGGACACTGAGTGGAAAGGCATTGAAAGTTTCATAGGAAAGAAAATCGCATGCCCGCCCGACCAGTTCGCGCTGACCGGCGCTCTGCTGAAACTCGGACACGACCCGCTCAAAGAGGCTGAATGGATGGTGCTCCCGACACAGAGCGACAGAGTCGCTGCGGTCGTCAGCGGCGAAGCAGATTTCGGAGTTATAGGCACGGGGCAGATGTATTCCATACTGAATATGCCGAACATAAAAATCGTGAACTTTATGAGCGATATCACGCCCAACTACTCTTGCTGCCGCCTCTATACCCGCACGAACTTCCTGAAGGAGAATCCGACGACCTTCAAGCTGCTTATGAAGGCTCAGCTTCGCGCTCAGGCCTATTATGAGAAAAACAAAAAAGAAGTCGTCAAGTGGATGGCTGAAGAGATCGGTGCAAACGAAGACTACGTCGCCTCGTATATGCTCAACGAGCACTACCGCATCAACGCCGACCCAATAAAGGACAGAGTGATCGACGCTTGGAACGTTCTCGACAAGACAGGATTCCTCAGCGAGAACGCCAAGAATATTAAGATAACCGACCATATCGACACGGCGCTCTATAAGGCCGCCCTTGACGAACTTATGGCCGATGAGAAGATATATTCGCAGGACAAAGAATTCTACGACAGACAGCTCAAATTCTTTGAGGAGAACAACCACTAATTAAATAACGATTTCTACGGCGCTGGCGGCGGATTTCCGCCCCGCGCCGCTTATGCGGAGGAAAACCATTATATGGAAAAAGCAGTCTCGTTCATAAAAAAATACTGGATCACCATAGGCATTTACGCCGCGTTGGTTCTTTTATATAAGATTATCGCCGACAACGGGCTTGTAAACGCCTTCCTTTTCCCGAAGATCGATTTGATATGCAAAGCGTTTCCGGCGGACTCGCATACGATGTTCCTCAACATGCTTTCCTCGTTCAGGCTCCTGATACCGTCCGTCGTCGTTTCGCTCGTCTTCGCTCTCGGCATAGGCACGCTGCTCGGAATGAATAAGAGGCTGCGCGAGATACTTCACCCGATCGTCTACACTTTCAGCGTCGTCCCGTCGATACTTCTCTCGCCGTTCGCGCTGCTTCTCGCACCGAGCTTCTGGGCGGCCTCGCTCTTTCTGGTAGTGTACGGGACCGTATGGGCCACGCTCTTCGCCACTATAACGGGGATAATGACGATAGACAAGCGCTATCTCGACAAGGCTGCGACTCTGGAGCTTCACGGCTGGAAGCGTCTGACGAAGGTCATTCTGCCGGCGGCGAGCCCTTCAATCCTCGCCGGCTTCGTCAACTCGCTGAGAAGTTCGTTCGTCATGCTCGTTTACGCCGAGATGTACGGCGCGAAGTACGGCATGGGATATTACGTCAGAAAATACGCCGATTTCGGGCTTTACGACAGAACGTGGGCCGGCTTCGTCTTCATGGTGGTCGTGCTCGTAGTAGTCATGCAGGTATTCGAACATATCAAAAAGTACATGCTGAAGTGGACGATTTCCCAGTAGTCCGAATCGCGTCGCAGCATGAAAAGATAATTTTTTGTTTTACGCCGGCCCGTAAGCCGGCTTTCATTTACACGCCGCCCAGCCTCTGATATAATTCAATTCAATCGGTTGCATCAAGAGGTGTCGCGGCTTTATGAAAGTCACTATGCAGGATGTGGCGGAACGCGCGGGGGTGGACAAGGCCACTGTGAGCCGCGTGCTTCGCGGAGACCACAGGATTTCGGAAAAAACAAAGATAAAGGTCATGGAGAGCGTGCGCGCGCTGGACTATAAGCTCGACCGCAACGCGCGCAATCTTTCGACGAAGAGCAGCAGGCTCGTCGGAGCCGTAATGCGCGACATGGCGGCTCAGTGGGCCGGCGCTTTTCTCGGCGGGCTTGAGCGCGCCTTCTCGAACTCTGGCTACGACGTCATATTCAAGACGACCGGCGGCGCGGCGGCGCGGGCGAAGCGCGCTGCGGAGGCGCTTGACGGACTCGGCGCGGAAGGGGTAATCTGGTGCGACGGTGAGAATTTCCCGAGCGCGCTTTCGATGCCGGTTCTATGCTTCGGTTTCACGCGCGAGGATTTCCACTCGCTCGCGCTGGAGGGGGACGGCGCGCCGTCGTTCGAGACGGGCGTGCTCGCGGCTAGGCTCCTGCTTAAAATCATCGCGGGCAAGCCGGTCCCGGGAAAGGAGATACGGCTCAAGGCCCCGGAAAAAGAGGACTGAGGCGCTATAAAAATTTTGCTTGCGGCGCTCGCCGCGCTTCTTCTGCTTCTCGCTCCCGAGGCGCGCGCGGCGGAGCGGATTGACGTAAATTCGATAAGGGGGCCGAAGCTCGAGGAGCTTTCGATGCTCATCATCACGAACCCGGACGCGCAGATACTCGCCGCGGAGGCCGGCGAGCTCGACGTGCTGAGCGACGTCGCGCGCCCTTCTGACATAGACCGGCTCGGCTCGAACCCGAAGCTGAACATGTCGCTCGCGCGCGGAATGCACGCGTTCTTCCTTCTTCTAAACAACAAGCAGTTCCCGTGGGACGACGCCGCAGTGCGGCGCGCGGCGGCGATGTCGGTGGACCGCGGCAGCATCGTGCGCATGATCTTCTCCGGCTACTGCGAGCCGATAAATTCATGGCTTCCGCCGGTTTCGCCGTGGGCGCTGGCGAGCGGCGCCAGGGATATATACGACCCCGAGGGGGCGGCGAGGATGCTTGAAGAGCGCGGCTATACACGCGACGGGTCGGGCTTTCTGCGCGCGCCGGACGGACGGCCTTTCCCCAAGATGGCTATTTTGACGCCGCTGGCGCGCCTCGCGCCTACGACGGCGGAGCTCGCCGAGCTTATAGCCGATTCGCTGACGGCGGCCGGATTCCCCGCAGAAACGGAGCCGATGGATTTTTCGACGATGATAGCGAGGCTCGACCGCAAGGAATATTCTATGGCCGTGCTCGCGTGGAGCCTTGGGCGCAACCCGGATTCGCTTTATTCCTTTTATCACAGCTCGATGGATTTCCCGGGCGGCTACAACATGACCGGCGTACACGACGCGCGGCTCGACGCGGCGCTCGAACGGCTGCGCTTCGCTCCCGACGAGGCGTCGGCCCGCGCGGCTTCCGACGAGGCGCAGCGTCTGCTGGCGGAGCTCGTGCCCTCCGTCCCGATTTACAGCCGCATTTCGGTTTCGGCGATTTCAAGCGGATGGAAAAACATTTTCACGACGGACAAGATGACCGCCGACAACATGTGGACACTTCTGACAGCGGAGCCGGCGGGCGGCAAAATGCGCCCGCTGCGTATGCTGCTGCCGGAGGAGCCGCGCAATCTCAATCCGTTCACCGCCTCGTCGGCCTATTCGTGGCAGGTGCTCGGCATGATATACGAGACGATGATAGGCACGGACCCTTACACGCTGGAGGATATGCCGGCTCTGGCCGAATCTTGGAGCGTACGCACGGAGGGCGAGGGCGCGGAGCGCCACACCGAGCTCGTATTCAGGCTGAAGGACGGGCTGAAATGGAGCGACGGCTCGCCGCTCACGGCGCTCGACATGAAGGCTTCGATAGATTTCATAAAAGACAACAAGCTGCCGCGCTTCTTCGACAGCGTCAAGAATGTACGGAAGACGGAGACGCCGGACCGCCTGACGCTGCGCGTAGAGATGGACGGCGTCAGCTACTGGCATCTCGACAACATCGGCGGACTGCCGTGTTTCCCGAAGAAGGCGCTAGACATGATATCCGACTGGCAGAATTGGGACCCGCTCGGAGCGGAAGCTAAATTCGGCCCGCGCGGGCTGCTCGGCTGCGGCCCGTTCATGCTCGAGAGCTACAAGCCGGGCGAGTACGTCATGATGCGCCGCAATCCTCATTACAGGCTTCTGGAGGGCGCGAAATGAGCCGCGGCTGGCTGCTGCGCCGCGTCGCTTCGTCGCTCGTCGTGCTCGCGGCGGTGCTGGTGCTCAACTTCCTGCTCTTCCGCCTGATGCCCGGCGACGCCGTGAGCTCAATAATAGACCCGTCCTTCTCGCCCGAGGCGAAAGCCAACCTTCGCGCGCTCTACGGCCTCGACAGGCCGCTATGGGAGCAGTTCGTCATATACATCAAGCAGATGCTGACGTTCAGCTTCGGACTATCGTTTATGAGCCGCCGCCCGGTCTGGGACGAACTTCTGTCGCGGCTTCCGGTGACGCTCACGCTTACGGTCTCGTCGATGTTTATCTCGTCGCTGCTCGGCACGTGGCTCGGGGTCAAGGCCGCCGTCAACCGCGGCAAATTCGCGGAAAAGCTCGTGCTGCGCGCCAGCGCCCTCACTTCGTCCTTCCCGGGATTTTTCGTGCAGCTCGTGCTGCTGATGCTCTTCGCGCGCGCTCTGCCGCTCTTCCCGCTGCGCGGCACTCTCTCCGTGCCGCCGCCTGACGGCGGCTTCGCTCTCGCGGCGGATTATATATGGCACATGGCGCTGCCGGTGCTGTCGCTTTCTCTGATGGGTTTCGGCGGCTGGGCGCTGTACGTGCGCAACCTGATGGTGCGCGCGATGGGCGAGGATTTCGCGCTGATGGCGCGCGCGCGCGGCCTGTCGCGTCAGCGCGTCGTATGGCACGCATTCCGCACGATTCTGCCGCCCGTCGTGACGATACTGCTGATGTCTGTGCCGGGGCTTGTCTCGGGCGCGGTCATAACGGAATCCGTCTTTTCGCTGCACGGCATCGGCACATTCCTGCTTGAAGCCATTTCCGGCAGCGACTACCCCAGCGCCGGCGCGGCTTTCTACCTTCTCGCGCTGATAACGGTCTCGTGCAATCTGCTCGCCGACATAGCCTGCGGCCTCGTCGATCCGCGCGTGAGAATCGAGGGACGCAAAGAATGAAAGATATACTTTCGCGCAAAAGCGTCATAGCCTTCATACTGCTCGCGCTTCTCGGCGTTTTCGGCCCCGCGCTGCTGCCTCGCTCGCCGTACGAATTCGCGGGCGCTCCGTTCGCGCGCCCCGTATGGTGGCGCTCCGGCACGCTTCCGGCGAACGTCTCATACGAAATAAACTCCGCCGAGACTTCCATAACGTGGGATAAAAACCCGCCGGCTATATTCTCGCTGTCCGGAAAGATAAAAGCCTCGCCCGAGTCGCGCGTCACGGTGACGTGGCGCACGCCTGAGCGCAAGTTCCTGCTCGCGGAACTGTCGGGGGAATCCGAATACTGGCTGAACCTCGACGGACGCGACATGATTTTCAAACATGCGCTCGGCCTGCCGCTCATAAGCAGAAGCGTGGACTATCTCTTCCCGCGCGCCGGCGTGTATGAACTTCGCGTAGAAGGCGCGGGCGAAGATATTTCGCTCAGACTTTCGCTGCCCGGCGAACGCTGCGGACTGCTCGGCACGGACCAGCGCGGGCGCGACGTTTTCACCCTGCTGATATACGGCATACGCGCATCGCTGATAATAGGCGTCAGCGCGACGCTGATAGCCAGCCTGCTCGGAATGTCGCTCGGCCTCGCCGCGGGCTACGCGGGCGGCCTCTGCGACGCGCTTATAATGCGCGCGGTGGACATTCTCATGTCTATACCGACGCTGCCCATCCTCATGGTGCTCGCGGGGATATGGGGCAAGGGGCTGTGGCAGCTCGTGCTGATACTTTCAATATTCTCGTGGATGGGGACGGCGAGAAGCGTCCGCGCGCTAGTGCTGACGCTGCGCGAGAGCCAGTGGGTCGAGTCTCTGCGCGCTCTCGGCGCGAAGCGCAGCTACATACTCGCGCGCCATCTCGTTCCCGAGACGGCCCCCGTTCTGCTCGCGAACATCGCGCTCGGCGTCCCCGGCGCGATACTGGCCGAGGCGGGCCTCGCCTTCCTCGGCCTCTCCGACCCGAGGCTCATATCGTGGGGGCGTATGCTGCACGAGGCGCATTCGTTCGGCGCGTTCACCGAGGGCGCGTGGTGGCTGCTGCTGCCGCCGGGTCTAGGAATCGTCGCCGTCTGCCTGATTTTTATGGACATAGGCAAATTCCTTGAAGAAAAGATAGATCCGAGGCTCGGCAAAAAATGATGCTCGAAGTCAAAAACCTTACCGTAACATACGACGCGCGCGGCGAATCGAACGAAGCCGTGAAAAACGTCTCCTTCTCCGTCGCGGAGAACTCCTTCTGCGGCCTCATAGGCGAATCCGGAAGCGGCAAAAGCACCGTGCTAATGACGCTGCTCGGCCTGCTCCCCGCCGGAGCCGAGGCGCGCGGCGAAATCATCTACAAGGGTCGCGGCATCCTAGGCCTGCCGGAAGACGAGCTCGCCGCGCTGCGCCAGCGCGAGATAGCGCTCGTGCCGCAGGGGGCGCTCAACTCCTTCACGCCGGTCATGACGATAGGCCGGCACATAAAAGAAGTGCTCGACGTACATCTCGGCATAAAAGGAGAAGAGGCGGAACGGCGCGCCGCGAAGATGCTCGAGGAGGTCGAGCTTCCCGCGGAGACGGCGCGCCGCTATCCGCACGAGCTCTCGGGCGGTCAGAAGCAGCGCGCGGCTATCGCCCTCGCGCTCTCATGCGAGCCGAGTTTGGTCCTCGCCGACGAGCCGACGACGGCGCTGGACGTGATAACGCAGGCGGCGATTCTGAAGCTTCTCGAAAGGCTGCGCCGCGATAAAAATTTGACGATACTGCTCGTGACGCACGACCTCCCGATGGCCGCGCAGGCATGTTCCGAACTTTTCGTAATGAAGGACGGGCGGCTGATAGAGAGCGGCTCTCCCGCGGAACTCATACGGGCGCCGAAAGAAGCGCATACGAAGGCGCTCGTCGCCTCGATGCTGTGAGGGAGGAAAAATGACGGCTGAACCTATTCTTGAGATAAAAGACCTTACTGTGGAATTCAAATCGCGCGCGGCGAGGAGCCACACCGCGCTCGACGGAGTGAGCCTTTCGCTCGCGGGAGGCGGCGCGGCGCTCGCGATAGTCGGCGAGTCGGGAAGCGGCAAAAGCACGCTGCTGCGCGCGGCTATAGGGCTGGTTCAGCCTAAATCCGGAAGAGTAAAGCTTTTCGGCAGGGAGCTCGGCGCAGTTACGGCACGCGAGCTGACTGCGCTGCGCCGCCGCTGCGGCTACGTGCCGCAAGACCCGTACGGCGCTCTGCCGCCCGGGCTTTCGGTAATGGACGCCGTGACGGAACCCGAGATAATAGCGGGCGTGAAACGCACGAAGGCAGAGCGCCGCGAACGAGCGAAGGAACTTCTCGCCGAGTTCGGCCTCACAGACGAGCGCATCTTCGCCTCGCGCGCCGTCGGCCTGTCAGGCGGGCAGCGCCAGCGCGTCGAGTTGGCGCGCGCTCTGATGCTCGGGCCTGAGCTGCTGCTATGCGACGAGCCGACATCGATGCAGGACGCATCCACGCGCGGAGAGATAATCGAAGCGCTGCGCCGCCGCACCGCGACAGGCATGTCGATGATCTTCGTCACGCACGACCTGCGCCTCGCCGCCTACGCAGCAGAAAACATAATAGTGCTCAAAGACGGAAAAATCTGCGAAAGCGGACACGCGCGCGAAATAATGCAGAACCCGCGCCACGAATACACCAAGGCGCTGATCGACGCTCTGCCTAAGCTGCCTAAACTATAAAAAACGGCGGACCGCAGTGTGAAGGGACGCCCGCCGTACGAATAATTTTCTGACGATTCTTCGACTAACTTCGACTTACAGCCCGAGATCTTCGTCTATAAGTATAACCTCGGCCTCCATTCCGCCCATAGGACGCCACAGCGTCGCCATGCCGCAGCAGATGCTTTCGGCGGAACGGCAGTCGTAGCAGCGGTCGGCGTTTGCGGCGCACGGAGTCTTGCGGCCCATTTGCTGGGCGCGGCGCGGCGCGGCTACGTTGCGAGCGCGCCACACGGCGCTTTCGTAGTCGGCGGCAAGCTTGTTGCGCCCTACAAGGAAAAATATTTTTTTGTGTCCGAACAGCGTTGAGGCCGCGCGGTTGCCTACTCCGTCGATATTCACTATCTCGCCTGTCTCGGCGAGCGCGTTCGCCGAGGTCAGGTAGTAGTCCGCCGTCATGGCGGCCCTGCGCGCTTCTCCAGCCTCCTGCTTCCAGTGCCATATCACTTTGTTGTGCTTCTCAAGCATCTCGTACAGCCCAAGCGCCTGCACGGTGCCTGAGCCGCCTATTCCGACGCTCGCGCCGTCTATCGCGCCATCGACGTAGGCCGCGGCCTCCGCGCCGGTCGCGAATACCTTGACTTTGTAGCCGCGCCCTTCCAGCGCTTTTGTAACTTTAGAAAAATCAGTCACGATACACACCCCTTCGGAAAAGTTTCCCACACAAGAGAATTTTACCCTTTCGCGGCGAATCCGTAAAACGCGCGCGGACGAGAAAGAGCCGCGGACGGCTCGCGCCCGCGGCTCTTTGACAGAAATTTCGGATGTTCCGGCTTACTTTATGTTGGAAATGACCTTCTCGAGAGCGTCTACCGCGTCCTGCGGCAGCTTGTCTATTCCGCCCTTCTCCGTCTCGCGCGACTTGACGAACTTCATGCGGTCGTTCATCCTGCTGATGAACTGCTGCTTGTAATTCGCGTCGCCGAAGTCTGGAACGAAGCCATCTATCTCCATTATCTGCATGCCGGGGATTTCGTTGAGCGGCTTCCACTCGGCGGTGTTCTCGACTATCTTCTCGATTATCTCGAGCGTCATCTCCTTCGGTATCTTCTTGTCCATGAAGAAGCCCGTGTTGATGATGTAGCACGACACGCCGTCCTCAAAGAGCGAGCGGAAGCGCGTGTAGTCCATCTCGAGCGGATATGTGCGGAACGGGTTCGCATAGCACTCGATGACGAGCGCGTCGGGGTCCACGCCGGGGGCGAGGCGCTCGGCCGAGGTGCGCTTCGTCGCGAGAGTCGCACCCATGACGGCCGCGAGCGACGGCCCGGTGAGCTTCACGACGGGCGGGAGAGTGGAGTCCTTCATGAGCCAGCATATAGCGTCGAGCGGCTCGTCTATCCTGTCTATCCTGTTCGGCGTCCAGAGCTTCGACTTTACCGCGCGTCCGTTGCCGTTGCGGATATCTTCGCCAACTACGACGGTTTTGCCGTCCGGCATCACCGTCACGCCGCAGTTCTGGAGCGAAAGGAGATACTTGTTGTCCGGGCAGCCTATCGGGTAATCCTGCATCTTGTCGAAGTACGAAGGTTCGAGCGCTATCGCGTACTTATCCTTTACGTTGATGATGACGGCGTCGTCGTGCAGCACGGTAACGTCGTACTTGCCGCCGTGCTTCGCGTGCGTGATGGTGGACTTGCCGGAGCCGGAGAGTCCGAAGACGGCGAGGACGAACTTCTTGTCGCTTCCGTCCTTGAGCTTATAACGCTTGAGTCCGCCGTGGCACGAGGCGTAGCCGTTGCGCGCGGCGATGCCCCAGCCGAGCGTCAACGTGCCCTTCTTGTACTCGCCGAAGTAGCGCATGCCGAGGATGGCGGCGCAGTTCTGCTCTGGCGAGAAGAAGGCGAGGCCGAGCGGATAGTCGGGGTGCGACCAGTACGGATCGGCGAAGACGTAGACGTCGCCGTCGTTGGCAAGCGGACGCGACTTCTCGTAGCGCTTCGCGTATTCCTCGTTGATGTACTGGAAGTTCAGCATCCAACTGTAAAGGTTGTTCTCAAAGCCTTCGGGGAGCATGAGGTGGGCCTTGACCATGAAGTCCTCGTCGAGCCCGATGATGGCTTCCGCGCGGTAGTATTTGCGGAAGCGCGAATTGTAGATGGCTTCGCGCAGGAGCAACGCCATTTCGGTGACGTTGACGCCGGGCTCGCCGGTGATGCGGCGCGCGGCGGCGCAGCGCCCGTAGACGGCGCCGTCGTTGAAGAGAAGGACGTTGGCCCCTTCCGGCAGCCCAAGTTCCGTCGGCTTATAAACCGGCATTCCGGTGAGTTCTATCGTCCCCGGGCAATCCTTCGCCAGCTTGTAGGCCTCTTTCAGGCTCTCTACAGGCGTAATGTTGTTCCCGTAAAATGCCGTTTCGATCGTCGATCTGATCGGGGTGGAATTAAGACGTTTGAAGCTGTCGAGATCCACAAAATATTCCTGCGTTGCCATAAGTGTCCCTCCTAGTTTTTCCCGTCCGCCCTCTATTCTTCCCGTGAATTAAAGAATAAATTAACGAACCGGTGATACCTGTGTAACATATCCGTAGCATACACCAATATTTATAATTGACAAGAGTTTTTTTACAAAATACACAATTTCTGAATATTAAAACAGCGGCCCTCAATTAGAGAGCCGCCGCTGAATCAAAGCTATTACGTAATACGATTACTTGAGCTTGACGGTGTAGCCGAGCGAGATGACCTGAGTGAAGCCGTCGAATATCTCAGAGGACTGGTAGTCCATGCCGGGCGAGACACGCGACTGAGTTTCACGGCTGTCGGCCCAGATACCAGTGTAGGCGAAGACGATTTCGTGATTTTCCTTGAAGCGGTACTTGAATCCAATGCTTCCGCGATGGCGGTCGCCGGTAGGTACTGTGAAGTCCATAGTGCTGTCAGGTATCGGGCTCTCATCAAACACGTAGCCTGCGAGGATACTCCACTGCTTGCTGAGCTTGTGTTCGATACCTATACCGTAACGCCAGCAGGCTTCCCAATTCTTTTCATTGAGAGAACGTCCATAAACAGGTGGTATTCCCAATGCAGGATTATCAAAATAGATATTCAGCGCGTTGTACGTTTCCCAATTTGTCCAGACTGCATTTAGTTCTACACGCGTTTTATCATTGAATTTATGACCAAGACCTATAGCAACTGAATCCGGTAGTGTAACAGTACCGTTTGCGCCGCTTTCAATGTTAAAGCCGTTGGAGCTAAATGCTATATCAGCATCATCCATTGTATGTTTGATGCGAGAGCGGTATGTGACAGCTAGAGAAGTTTTATCGTCAAAGTCGTACATCAGCGAAGCCAGCCAACCGACATTTACAGTGTCGCCTTCTAGGTCAGTGCCTACGTTTGGCATACCTAGATTCGTCAATGGCACGCTTTTACGCATCCTCAACTTAACATAATTTATATCAAGCCCAACTGCCGCAGAAAGTTTATCTCCAATTTTAAATGCATACGTTGGCTGCACAGTGAAGCCTTTTATACCAGAGAAAATCGTATCATAGCGCCCCGGCCAGAGGTCATTGTATTCTATCTGGTTACCGAAACGCGAGAACATCGCCACGCCCCACCATGAATTTTTGCCGGCCTTTGTCGCATAGTACATGTAAGGAATGACAGCTGGGTCGTATTCATTTTCCCAAATTTCATCCTGACCGTGACCGCCGACAAGCGGACCTAATCTCCTAAACAGTACTTTCGTATCCGGGTTCACCAAGCTGGCGCCGATGCTGAAGTACGTGCCGTCGAGCTTTGTTATCTGCGCCGGGTTGTAAGCGAGAACAGACGGATCCTCTTCTCCGAACATATAAGCTTCGCCCATGGCGGTTCCGGCGGCGCTCCATTCGTAGACGCCGAAGCCTTCCGCGAACGCGGCGGACGACGCGCAGGCCGTGAGCGCCGCTGCGGATAACAGCGTCAACAATTTCTTTCTGACGTTGACCAATTACAACAATCCTTCCCTAAGAAATTTTATTTTGCTATATGCCCGAAGTTCGGATGCTTCTGCCCGAGGCTCGGGGTTATCACAGATATTTCGATGCTCACGTCCCTGCCGCTCGCGTAGTAGACCGCGAAGTCGGCGAGCGTGCGCGAGGCGAGGTAGCGCAGGAAGGCGCGAGACAGCTCGTTGACCATGTCCGATATGAAGCATTTTTTGCCGCGACAGCCCTCGAGCGAACATTCGCGTGATTCAAACGGGCCGCCCAGAAGTTCGAAAACCGGATAGAGCGGCGTCTCGGACGGGACGCAGTTCAGTTTGTAGCCGCCGCCGGGGCCGCGGACGGATTTTATCAGCCCGCCCTTGTTGAGCCTCTGGAGCACTTTAGACAGGTGCGGCTCGGACGTGCCGAGCGCCGCGGCTACCTGCTGCGTCGTGAGGCAGCGCCCAGGATCCTTCGCAAGCTCGCCGAGAGCGTGCAGCCCGAGCAAAAGCGGCTCCGGCAAATCTACGATTGGGTTCAGCGTCCTCTCCTCCTCCGCCGATAATGGAATAATGGATATTGTATTCCACCATTAAGATACGGTCAAGTGCGCGGTTTTCCGTTCGGCGGTAAAAAGAAAAATTTTCCCGGCATGTCCCCGCGCGGCGTAAAAAGTGAGATAATATAAAAATGCGCCCGAGCGGGCAGACTGTGTCAGGGGAGGCTGTCAATCATGCCATGGAGCAATATTTTAGAGGTCGTAATGCTTATATGCTTCGCGGCGGCGTGGCCCGCCTCGATACACAGGTCGTGGGCGAGCCGCACGCGGAAGGGCAAGAGCCTCGCTTTCATGCTTATCATCGTCGTGGGCTATCTGGCGGGCATCGCAAAGGTGCTCGTGAGCCACACGGCGATATATATGCTCATTCCGTACACGCTGAATACGACGCTGGTGCTCTGCGACCTCGCGCTTTATTACAGGAATTACAGGATAGACAACGGGCTGCCGGTGCCGTTCTAAGGCCGGCGCCAGCGCGACGGGATAAAAGTCAATCGACGAAAGAGGGAGAATTTTTTATGGCTATCTGTTACTGCAATGGGAAATACGCGCCTTTGTCGGAGTGTTCTCTTCCGATAACGGATCTCGTGATACAGCGCGGGGTCGGCACGTTTGAGACTATAAGGATATACCGCGGCAAGACGTTCGCGATGGCGCAGCATCTTGAGAGGCTGGCGGAGAGCGTCGCCGGCGCCGGCATCATAGGCGGCGGGATTATAGAGAAGCTTCCCGAGGTTATCAGGGGAGGGCTGGCGCTGCCGGAGATGAAGGATTTCGACGGCATCGTGAAGCCTTTCGTCACCGGGGGCGACGTGAACGACGGTGGGACTTTCCCGCAGCCGCGCTTTTTCGTGATCTTCGACGAAGCGCACAAGCCGACCGAGGACGAGCTCAAGAACGGCATCGCGCTCGAGCCGAACCACGTAGACCGTCCCTACCCGACCATCAAGAGCACGAACTATCTTTTCGGCCTTATCCCGCTTTCCAAGTCGAATAAGACGAATTTCGAGTCGCTTTACATTTCGCCTAAGGGCGAGATAACGGAGGCTCTGAGCAGCAATTTCTTCCTCTGCAAGGACGGGAAGCTCGTTACGGCCCCGGTGGGGCGCGTGCTCGCCGGAGTGACGCGCGATATAGTGATAACGCTCGCGCGCGAGAACGGCTTCACGGTAGAGGAACGCTGCCCGCTCGAGGAAGAGCTGGCGCAGGCCGACGAGGCGTTCATCACGGGCTCAGTGAAGGAGATACTCCCGGTGGTGCGCGTAGGGGCGCAGAAGATAGGCGCAGGCCGCCCCGGCCCCGCCGTGCAGCGGATTCAGCACATTTTCCTTCAGAATATGCCGCGCTGGCTGGGCAAGTAATTTCCCGCGTTTTTGCCTAAAGAGTAAGACAAACTAAAGACAGGGCCGCGGTTATGTGCCGCGGCCCTGTCTTTTATTATTTGTCTATTTGTCGCGCGCCATGCGCGGTTATTCGTACCAGACTACTCGCGGTATAGATATCGAGCAGGCGTGGCCCACTTCAAGGCGCGGCTCGCGGCGGCTTTTTTCGACGCGGATTTCCTGCGTCCCGACTTTCACCATATAGTCTACGGTTTCGCCGAGGTAGGCCATGCGGTCGATGACTCCGCGCACGCCTTCGCCTTCCGGCACGAACTGCACGTCGGACGGACGGCAGGCGAGCGTCGCCTTGGGCGCTCCGGCGAATTCCGCCGGTATTTCCGCGGCAAGCGCCCCGGCTTCCGGCGCGCTTTCTATCACGGCGCGCCCGCCGTCGAGCTTCACCTTGATGAAGTTCGAGAGGCCGATGAAGCTGAATACGAACTGGTTCTTCGGGTGCGCGTAGATGTTGAGCGGCGTGTCTATCTGCATCGTGCGCCCGTCCTTCATTACCATGATGCGGTTCGACAGCGCCATCGCCTCGGACTGGTCGTGCGTGACGAATATGATTGAGAAGTCATATTTGCGCTGAAGGTCCTTTATCTCGAAGCGCATCTCCTCACGAAGGTGAGGGTCGAGGTTGGACAGAGGCTCGTCGAGCAGCAGGAGCCCAGGGTTGATGGACAGCGCGCGAGCCAAGGCTATGCGCTGCTTCTCACCGCCCGACAGGTCGTTCGGATAGAGCTGAGCCTGTTTCGTGAGGTTCGTGTTCGCGAGCGCCTGCTTCGTGCGTTCCTCTATCTCGGAGCGGCTGAGCTTCTTTATCTTGAGCGGGAAGGCGACGTTGTCGTAGACGGTCATGTGGGGCCATACGGCGAAGGCCTGGAAGACCATGCCGAAGCCGCGGTGCTCCGGCGGGACGTAGAAATTCTTCGCCTTCGACGACATGAGCTTGCCGCCGACCTCTATTTCGCCTCCGTCGAGATCCTCGAAGCCGGCTACCATGCGCAGCGTCGTCGTTTTGCCGCAGCCGGACGGGCCGAGGAAGGAGAAGCATTCGCCTTTTTCTATGGAAAGGTTGAGCTTATCGACTGCGCGCACCGTGCCGAAGAGCTTCGTAACGTCTCTCAGTTCAACATAAGCCATTGTTAAGCACCTCCGTTGTCTGCGCGGTGCTTCTTTTCAAAGAAGCGCTTGATGATTATCTCGCCGCCGACGATGAGCAGCAGCGCGACACCCGCGAGGGCGCAGGCGTAGACCGTCTCTCCGTCCTCGTTCAGCGTGTAGATGGCGACGCCTATCGTCCTCGTCGTAGGCCCGTACAGCAGGACGGAGGTCGTCAGCTCGCGGAGCGCCGGCAGGAAGATCAGGAAGAACGCGGCGACCATGCCTGGGCGTATCAGCGGGATGACTATGTCGCGCAGCGACTGCCACGGAGTCGCGCCGCTAGCGCGGCTGGCCTCGACCAGTGAGTCGTGCACCTGCTCCAGCGCCGCGCTGTTGGACTTGAGCGAGAAGGCCATGTAGCGCGCGATGTAGGCGACGAAGATTATCCACGCCGTGTTATAGATGTTGATGCCGAAGCGTCCGCTCCAGGTGAGGATGACGCCGAGGGCGATGACCGTCCCGGGGAGCGAGAATGGCAGCATTCCGAGGAACTCGAGGAACCACTTGCCGCGCACTTTTAGCTTGACGAGGACGTAGGAGATTATTCCGCCCGCGATCATCGTCACGAAGGCCGCGGAGAGCGACAGGTATGTGGAGTTCCATATAGCGTCGCGCGTCAGCTTCCATTCGAAGAGGACGTAGCGGAAGTTGTCCCACGTCATATTCTCCCACGTCACCGGCACGCCGTAGGTCTTGAGCATTCCGACTATGAATATCGTGACCGTCGGCATGACGACCGTGATGAGCAGGTAGATGCAGCAGAATATGAAGAGCGGCATACGCAGTCCGCGCAGTTTGAGCACCGTCGGGCGGACGCTCTTACCGGCGATTATCTGGAAGCGGCCCGATTTGACCACGCGGTTCTGCGCGTAGAGTATGACCGCGGCCGAGAGCACGAGTACGACGGAAAGCACTGTAGCTGCGCGTATCGCCGCGAAGCTGCCGGCGCTCTGGTGGATCAGCTCGTATATCATAGTCGGTATCGTGTAGATGCCGACGCCGGTGCCGAGTATGGCGGGCGTTCCGAAGTGCGAGAGCGAGTAGAGGCAGACGAGCAGCGCGCCCGCTACGACGGATGGCATAATCAGCGGTATCGTTATCTTGCGCGTTATCGTAAAGAGTCCCGCGCCCGATATGCGCGCCGACTCCTCAAGCGTCGGATCCATGTGTTCGAGCGCTCCGCTGACCTGTATGAAGACGAAGGGGAACAGGTACATGCTTTCTATGACCACTATGCCCCAGAAGCCGTAGACGTTGAAGAGCGGCTCTCTGGTCCCCCACAATCCCATCCAGAACTGGTTGATGTACCCAGCGCGCGGCGAAAGAAGCATCTTCCACGCGATGGCGCCGATGAACGCCGGAAGCATGAACGGAACGGTAAAGAGAACTTTCATCGTCTCCTTGAAGGGCAGGTCGGTCCTCGTGACGAGCCAGGCGAAGAGCGTCCCGACGAATGTGCAGAGCACTGTGACGCATATCGCTATCAGCACCGACATTTTGAGGGCCTGGAACGTCTCCGGCTGCATGATGGTGTCGACGACAGCCTGAAGGTTCAGATGTCCGTCGACTATGAACGACGTCCAGAAAATAAGTATTACCGGGAGCGCGACTATGACGACGAGGATAAGGACGGCGAGAAGGAATATTATCTCTGCCATTCCGAATTTCCTGCCGCCCGGATGGTTATGGCTAGGCATCCTCGATCACTCCTTCCATTGTTCTCGCGTCGAATATGAGCTGGTTCGCTATCTTCACTCCGACGCGGTCGCCTTCTTCGAATATAAGATTATGATCTATCGCGAAATGAGTCTCCATCTGCGAACGGAGCTCGTGTCCCGCGAAATCTATGCGCTGGTCCACTATCGGGCCGAGCAGGTTGACTCGCGTCACGGTGCCTGTGACCATGCCGCCGTCCGGGCCGCGGAAAAGGTCGATATCCGACGGGCGGCAGCCCATCACCGCGTCCTTCGGCAGCGGCTCTTTAACCTCGTCCGCAAGCAGCGCGTCCGTGCCCTTGACGTACAGCTTTCCGCCGCGTTCCTCGACAGGGAGCATGTTCGCCACCCCCATGAAACGGAAGACGAAGGCGTTGACAGGACGTTCGAAAAGCTCCACCGGAGTGCCGACCTGGCAGATATTGCCGTGCTGGTCGAGCACTGCGAGGCGGTCGGATATCGCGAGCGCTATCTCCTGGTCGTGCGTGACGTAGAGGACTGTCGCGCCCTTTCTCTTTTGAAGGGCCCTTATCTCGAAGCGCATCTCCTCGCGCAAATTCGCGTCGAGGTTGGTCAGCGGCTCGTCGAGAAGCATTATCTTCGGCTCGGCGACTAGGGCGCGCGCCAAGGCGACGCGCTGCTGCTGACCGCCGGAGAGCTGCGACGGGAGACGTTCCTCGAGGCCGTTCAGGTTGACGCTGTTTATCGCGTCCTGCGTCCTCTTAGCCGCTTCGTTCTTATCGACTTTCTGCATCTGGAGAGGGTACATGACGTTCTCCCTCACGGTCATGTGCGGCCATACCGCGTAATCCTGGAAGACGACGCCGAGCGAGCGCTCCTCCGGCGGCACCATTATCTTTTCGGCCGGCGAAGACTGCGTAACTCCGCCTATCTTGATCGTTCCGGCGTCCGGCGACTCGAATCCGGCTATCATGCGCAGCATGACCGTCTTGCCGCAGCCTGACGGCCCGAGCAGCGTGAAGCATTCGCCGTCGTTTATCGTAAGGTTGAGGTCCTTGTAGACGACTTTGTTGCCGTAAGCCTTGCGCACGTGCTCAAGTTTGACTTCAGCCAAACAGATCCACTCCTTTCTTCTGCCATTAAAAAACTAGGAAGGCCGTGAAAACCAGGCCTTCCCGTAAAAACCGCCAAAAGACCTTATGCGTGCGGCCGCGCCTCGATCACGCGCAGCCGCGGCGCATAACGGCTACTTGCCGGGGCGCAGAATTTCTTTGAATTCCTTGATGAAGGCTTCCTTGCCCTCGCCGCTCATCTTCTCGAAGTCGAGCTTGATGGCGTTGACGACCGCGTCGTGCGGCTTCGGCAGCGGGCTGCCGGCCGGGAGCTCGACGTCGTCGCGCACGGGAAGCGTGTAGTTGTTGGCTATGATCTGCTGGCCTTCCTTGGAGAGCAGGAAGTCCACGAACTTCTTAGCGGCGGAAAGATTCTCAGTACCCTTGATGATGGCGACGGGGCTCGGAAGCACTATCGTCTCCTTCGGGTAAGCCATGGCGAGCGTGGCGCCCTTCTCTATCTTAGCCATCGTGATGTAGTCGACACCTATGCAGGCGACGAGGTCGCCCATCGCGGTGTCGTCCACGACCTGGCCGGAGCCCTGGCTCATGATGCCGCCGTTCTTCTGCATATCCTTAAAGTAGTCCCATCCGTAGAGGTTCACGAGAGCGGCCGCGCTGCCGTAGGCGGTGCCGGAAAGGGCCGGGTCGGCTACGCCGAAAGCGTCCTTATAGTCGGGGCCGAGGACGTCTTTCCAGGTCTTCGGGGCTTCTTTGATGAAGCGCGTGTTGTAAACTATGCCGAGCGTCCCGTTGCGGGCGGGCGTGAAGTATCCGTCCGGGTCGATGACGGGGCTGTCTACATACTGCGCGTTGGGCGACTTGTAGGCCTCGAGCACGCCCTGCGCCTTAAGCTGATAGAAGTCGGGAACTTCGCTGTGCCAAAGAACGTCGGCGACCATCTTGCCGGACTGGCGCTCAGCGGCGATCTTAGCCATGAGCTTGCCCGCGCCGGCGACGTAGGCGTCGAACTGAACGTCAGGGTTCTGTTTCAGGAAAGCGTCCTTAAGCTCGCCGATAAGCGAGTCCTTCATCGACGTGTAGACCGTCAGCTTCTCCGCAGCCATCGCAGCGCTGGATACGAACAGCATCGTAACCAGCATCAAAAACGCAAAAAATTTCTTCATAAAACTACCTCCTTATACGTATTGCGGGGTCTCCCCAATTTAATTTCAGTCCCGCCCTCGCCGGCTGATTATATAGAGGGCGAAAACAAAAATTACATACTTAATACAGAGCCGTTATCACCTTACCATTACTTATGTGCTAATAAAATGTAAAAACTTTGTAAAAATATTACATATCTTTACGTGTCGGAATGATATAACAGGGCAATAAAAAAATCAACACGAGGCGATTTACTGCTTTGTGTTGATTTTCACGTTTTTCTTTATTTTTAATAGACTCAATCGCGGGATATTGTCTGACCTACAGGCTTATCGGCAATTTCGCCTATTTTTTACAACTTCGTCGTTTTATTCATCATCCTGCCGCAGGCTTCGACCACGTGCTTAGCGAGCACCGCGGTCGTGACGCGCCCTATACCACCGGGGACGGGAGTCACGGCGCGCGCCGTCTTGGAGGCCTCGTCGCAGTCCACGTCGCCGCACATCGCGCCGGTTTCGTCAAAATTTATCCCTATGTCCACGATCACCTGCCCCGGCGAAAAATATTCGCGTCCGAGCATCTTCGCGTGCCCTACCGCGACGACGAGGATGTCGGCCTCGCGGCATATCGACGGCAGGTTTTTCGTCTTCGTGTGGCAGACGGTGACGGTGGCGTCGCGTTCGAGCAGCATCATCGCGACCGGCTTTCCTACGACGAAGCTGCGCCCAACGACGACGGCGCGCTTGCCGGCTATCTCTATGCCGTAGTGGTCGAGCATATCGATGCAGGCCTCCGCCGTGCAGGGCGCGAAGCCTATCTTCTTGCAGGAGTAAAGCCCGGCCATCGAATACTCCGTGATGCCGTCCACGTCTTTCTCCGGCGCCAGCGCGCGGCAGACGGCGCGGTCGTCTATGTGCGGAGGCAGCGGACGCAGCAGCAGGACGCCGTGGACGGCGGCGTCCCTGTTGAGCTCCCGGATGTACCCTATAAGCTCGTCCTGCCCCACGGACGCCGGGAAATGGCGGCGTTTCACCTCGACGCCGGCGGCTTCGCAGCATTTCGCCGCGCTGCGCTCGTATGCCATGTCGTCCTCGCTGTCGCCGACGCGGATTATCGCGAGCGCCGGCGCGGAGCCTTTCGCGCGCAGCTCGTCCGCTCGGTTCTTGAGGTGATCGTTAAGCTTGTCTATGACGGGCCTGCCCTTTAGTATCTCTGCCATATCGGTTCACGTCTTTCATTAAAAATAACTCTCCGGCGCGCAGGGCGCGCGCAGCAGTCATAATTTTAACACACCGCGGAAACCGGCGCCCATGCGCGCCAATGCCGCGTGACATAGATATATTGTTTTGAAAAGAGTATAATTACAGAGTAAATGAACTCGGGAGGAGACGCGAATGTCGCACAACCACACTCACGGCTCGCCCTATACGCGGCTTATCGAAAGACTGAACCGCTTCCCGCAGGGCGCGCCCGAATCAAAACGTTTATACGACATATTAAAAATACTCATGACGGAGAAAGAGGCCGGGCTTATGGCCCAGCTTCCTATAAAGCCGTTCAACGTGCGCAAGGCCGCTCAAATGTGGCAGATGCCCGAGCACGAAGCCCAGAAGATGCTCGACGACCTCGCGGGGAAGGCGCTCATCGTCGATATAGAGCAGGAGGGCGAGCAGATGTACGCGGTGCCGCCGCCTATGGCCGGCTTTTTCGAGTTCTCGCTCATGCGCGTGCGCCACGACATAGACCAGAAGACGCTGAGCGAGCTTTTTTACCAGTACATCACGGTAGAAGAAGACTTCATGCGCGACCTCGTATGCGGCGGCGACATACAGATGGGACGCATCTTCGCGCAGGAGCCGCAGATTCCGGACGAATATCTTCTGCAGGTGCTCGACTATGAACGCGCGACGAACGTCATAGACACGGCCACGCATATCGGCGTAAGTATGTGCTACTGCCGCCACAAGGCTATGCACGAAGGACACGCCTGCGACGCGCCGATGGATATCTGCATGACCTTCAACACGACGGCGTACACGTTAATCAAATACGGGCACGCGCGCGAGATCGACGCCGCGGAGTGCCGCGACCTTCTCGCGCAGGCGTACGACTACAACCTCGTCCAGTTCGGCGAAAACGTGCGCCGGCGCGTCAATTTCATCTGCAACTGCTGCTCGTGCTGCTGCGAAGCGATGCTTGCGATAAAGCGATTCGGCGTCGCGCAGACGATATGCTCGAACTTCCTGTCTAAGGCGAACGCGGAAAAATGCGTAGGGTGCGGCAAGTGCATGAAGATATGCCCGGTAAACGCTATAGAGATGACGGAAGAGAACGGACGCAGAAAAGCCCGCGTCGTCCCTGAGCGCTGCATAGGATGCGGAGTCTGCGTCAAGAACTGCCAGACGCACGCGCTGATGCTGGAGCCGCGGCCGAACAGGCTGATAACGCCGCTCGACACGACGCACAAGGCGGTCGCGATGGCTACGGAGCGCGGCAAGCTGCAGGATCTGATATTCGACAACAAGGTTCTCTTCAGCCACCGCCTTCTCGCAGGCGTCCTCGGCGCGATACTGAAACTCCCAGGCCTCCAGCGTTCTTTCGCTCAGGCCCAGCTCAAATCAAGATACCTGGAAAAGCTGATAAGCAAAGCCGCGGGGGAATAAAAAACACCGGATATAAAAGAAGGGCGAAGGGCGCTTAGCTCATAGTACGAGAGAAAGCGCCATATCATGGACGGCCGGCGATCCGCCGAGCCGTCCGGCTTTTCCTCGGCCGCCCAAATTTATGAAGCGCCGTGCGACGGCGACTGCGGCGCAGCCGCGCCGCACCCGCGGAACGGGCGGGCAAGAGGCCGCCGGCCCGCCGTCAAACACGGCGCGCCGGCATTTTTTCAGCGATTTATTATCGGACGCCGGATTCCTCGGCCGTCGCAGACGGTTTAGATGCTTTCAAAATCGGTTCCGTCGTAAGCCTCCACCGCGGGCCAGAAATCTTCTCCGTAACGCTCCGCCAGCATTGAGCGGACTTTCCCGACAACTTCGCCGGCGCGTTCCGGCGCGACTTGCCCCAGAACGCGGCCGAACATCTGATATATGTCGGCGCAGTGGTAGGCCATCTCCCGCTTGACGCGCTCCCCCGGCTTGAGACGCTTCGCGTAAGTCTCCATGAAATCCTCTTTTATCTCGGGGCTGCTGAAATAAAAGTCGCACGACGAGTTCAGGTGCATATTCTGCGCGCATAAGAAGCCGAGTGACGGGTTGAATCCTCTTAAGATAGACCCGTCGATCTCACGGCAGTAATCCACACCGCACTCAGCGCACCCCATCGCGCGGAACTCCCGCGCCCACCAACAGTCCGTCTGACGTTCGTGAACGACGCCGGGCGCAGCCTCATACGTTCCGCAGTCGGTCAGCCCTTCGTCGTCGCAGAGCAGTTCGCCGTACGCGAAGTAAGACGTTACGTCGAGCGGATTTCCGTCGCGCAAGGCCCTCATCGCCATCCTGCGCCCACGCCTCGCCCCGTACGCGCGCGATGCGGTCATGAAAATGTCGAGGCCGCGCTCCTTGCCGAAGCACTCGGCAAGCGTCTTATAAAAAGCCGCGACGATTCCGCCGTGGTGGGTCTCAGTCAACGACGTCTTCAGCTTCGGCATCGTCCTGCACCTCAAGATTCGGGAACGCGAGAATCAAAACAAGCGCCGCCGTCGCGATAAGGCTGACTGTGAAAAGCGCGGCGCTTCCGCCCATCATATAGCGTATACAAATGCCGTAGGCAAGGAAGAAATTTGCTGCGCACAGCAGCAGAGTCAGCACGCAGCGCATACGAAGCGGCCCGACGCTGGATTCCAGAAAGCGCGATATAGTTTTTGCCATTACGCCCACACTCCCAATTTAGTAAGAACAAAGATAACGAAGGTGAGGTTGAGAACGATGACGCTCACCAGTATACCGAGGTTATAGAGATAATTGCGCACTACGTTCCGGCCGAGGAACTTACGGTCGTTGGCAAGAAGGAACCACGAAGAACCGCTGACCCAAGAGAAGCATGACTGAAGCCCGGCGACTAGGATGACCGCCCACATCGGCTTTCCTATATAAGCGCCGAGAAAACCGATCTGAGTGCTTATTATACCGAACTTCCAAAGCGCCGAGTTCGGATCGAGCGGTTTGCCGAATGCGCGGCAGAGAGATTGGGCGGCGATAGTGCTCATACCTATCATGGTGGACACCGTGATGGCCAGCACGCCTATATAAAAACCGATCTGTATCGCAAGGCTCGGTATCGCGCCGACCAGAGCGTGCGCCAGCTCGTAAGTGTCGGTCGGGAAAGTGCCGCCGCTGAAAGTAACCGCAAAAGCGATGCCTACGAATGTAAGCACCAAGGTGACGGGAACGAGCCCTCCGAAGACGAGGTCGAAATGGGCGAGCTTCTCATGCACCGGAGTAAAGCGCCGCTGCTTCATGGCGTAATGATACTGGCACCAGTCGCCGACCGCGACTACGGATATGAGGGCGGCGACGCCGGTGGTGACGCCTTCGACTCCGCTCGGCAGCGTCGGTACGAGCAGCCCGTGGAACAAAGCGCCCCAATCTACGCCGGTCACGAATATTACGGCGACGAAGACAAGCATCATGACGACGACGAGGAATTTGCTGAAATTCTCAACAAAGCGCACCGCCTTGTCGTTTTTGCCGTACATCCATGCAAACGGGAAAGACATAAGAAAAATAATGACCCAGTTCACTGAGCGCGGACAGCTTATCCCGACAAGCGCGAACATATTCTCCAGCGCGTCGGTGCCGAGCGCGTACTGCGCGAATGTAAAAGTTACGTATCCCAGATAACAGGCTATGAGCCCGGTGACCACGGAGCCTACCAGTTTGGTCTGATACTTGTTCTGCGCCGTGATGACGTCCAGCTTGCTGTGGACGGCGAATTTGCTGCCCAAAGAAAACATGAACATTCCAAGCAAATAAGAATAAAACGGTATCCACAGCATTTTGTATCCGTAAGCTGCGCCCATGGCCGCGACCGAGGCGAACGATCCGGCTCCGAGCGTTGTAACCGCTTCCATAAACGCCGGCCCAGTGTACTTGCTGTAGCCCAGCCAGCGCTTGAGGACAGGCGCGTCGTTAAGCCGCTTTAGGTCCTCAACTTCCCTGAGATATTCTTCCCTATCATTCATATCTCTTCACTCCTTTGAAAATCAACCTTCGCAGATTAAATCGCGGACGACATTCCGACCGTATGGCTCTATAGTCACCTCATCGGCATCCACCCTTTCCTTACAGGCGAGCTTCACCGCCCCGTCCACCTTGACCATGCACTTGCCGCACGCAGCCTGACGGCACGCGGCGTGCGAAAAAAACGCCAGCGTATGATCCTGGTTTTCATATATATCTTCAAGAATGTTCATAACTGAGACGGCGGCGCCGTCGTCCACATCGACGGTATATCTGCACATGCGTCCGCTGCCCGTTTCCGCGCCGCGCAGGATGTTTACAACTATCTTCCTCATAGGCCCTCCTCCTATTTCAGCTAAGCTTCCCGATGACCTCTTCCACGTAGGCTATGTAATCTTTACGCACCGGCTCGGGATGGATTTCTGTGTGTACAGGCTCGGCCCATTCGGTATTGAGCGCCGCGTCCTTTATCACAAGGTTCTTGAGATATCTTTCATTGTCGGTGTACGGATAGTCCTCCCTGAAATGCACTCCGCGGCTCTCCTTCCGCATATACGCCGCTTTAACTGTGGCCGCGGCGGTAAGCAGGCCGTTGCGCAGCTGCAGGTACTCAATCCATTCCTTGTTGTATCTGCGGTCCTTCGTGGAAAGGGACACGCTGCCGAGCCCGGCCCGCAGCGACGATATTTCGCCCAGCGCATCCTCGAGGACGTCTCCGCGGCGAATGACCGAAAGTGCGCGCGCCGTTACTTCGTGCATGGATTTTCTAAGCTCGACGGGGCTCGTCCCGCCCTCGGCGCCGAACGGCCTGAGCAGCTCTTCCTCAATATCCTTGAGGAGCGTACCGGCGGCCTGCGGCGCGGCGCAGTCTTTCGCGTACGACGCGGCAGAAGCGCCGGCGATGCCGCCTTCTATCAGCATCTCCGTAGTCGCGGCCGATACGCGGTTCGCGCCGAACATGCCGCCGGTGCATTCCCCGGCGGCGAACAAGCCTGGGATTTTAGTGCGCATCTCGTCGTCTACTCGTATGCCGCCCTCGAAGTAGTGGGCGAACGGCGCGCATGTCACGCAGCCGCCTTCACGGAAAATTTTCATAATATCGCCGTATATGCCTTTGGAAAGGCTCGGCAGATCGTTGTACAGCTCTTCTTCAAGCTCGCGCGGAGAGAGGTCTATGACATAATAGACGCCGCCGAAACGATTGCGGCCGCGCGAATCGATCTCACGCTGAATCGCGTACGAAAGCAGCATTTTATTCCATTCAGAATCAAGCGCTAGCGTTTCGACGTCGGGCGAAAGATAACGGTGGGTGAATGTCTTGCCGAATTTATTGACGAAAGAGCCATATCCTATCGTGTTCGTGATATAAGGCAGGATATTGCCGCGGTACATTTCCGGCGCGAGTATGACGGCGGGGCAGTAGGATATCATCTCCATGTCCACAAGCTCCGCGCCGGCGCGCAGAGCTGCGGCCGGGCCTTCTCCGCAGCAGTCGGTAGGGCCGCTCGTATTTCTAAAAATGCCGTGGCTTCCGCCGGTCGCTATAATAACGGCCTTAGCCGGTATATAGTATATTTCGCCGGAGAGGACGTCGGCGCACACGCACCCTGCGACACGCCCGTCTTCTACGGCCACGTCCGTGAAAAGACGGTTCTCCGCCCACTCTATCCCCAGTTCCCTGACGCGCCGGAACAACGCGTCGAGAATCGCGGAGCCAAAGACGGATATGCCGCGCTCTCCCTCGGTGCCCAGCACCTCCATGCCCCAATCCATAAGCTCCTTTATGCGATCAGGCGCGCCGTCTACGAATTTACGGATAAGTTTCTGATTCCCGAGATAAAATCCTTCGTGGCACACATCGGCAAAGAATTTATCTTTCGTGTCGTCTTTGTTCCGTTCGCTCAGCCCCATCTTGCAGAGGCTGCCGCCGTCGCAGGCGATGTCAGCGCTCAGATTGGCGCCGGCAAGCAGCGTAGATCCGCTGCGATTGATCTTGCCCTTCGCTATGATAAGCGTTTTTGCGCCGCTTTCTGCGGCGCTGACGGCGGCGCGCAGCCCTCCGCCGCCGCTGCCGATTACGATCACGTCATATGGAGCGCATCGTTCCAATTTTTTTCCCCCGTTCTTATAAAAACGGTCAAAACAGCCGCTTTTTATTTTTGTTTCCAACGAAACAAAAATACTATTCTCTCCGCTTCACGTCAAGGGGAAAATTCAACTTTTATAAAAAACAGATTGTATTTATATTTCAGAGGAAACAGCGGATTCCAGGCGGCGGGCGCAAAGGTCTTCCATGTAATCCGCGTATCTGGTGAGGACGTCAAGAACTATTTCTTTGGAACTTTTTGGAAGGGATTCAAAATATGAATAGAATTCGCGGCCGACTGTATTGTGGAAATCGTTGTGGGCGTAAAAAACATCCATCCCGGATTTCGTCGCTTTATAATATACTTCCTTGCGGTTGAGCCCGTCTCTGTAACATTCTATAAGCCCGCGCTTTACGAAGCCCCTTGTCATTTTTGAGATGGTGCCCTTGGGAATGCCTGTCACGCCGGCGAGTTTAGTTGTGTTTATCCCCGGATGGCAGATGATTTTTTCCAAAGTGTGCATTTCGCGCGGCAGCAGACGCATCCCTGGAAGATATTCGCGGTGTATCCTGTTGTCCATATTTGTATAGCTGCATATACGAAGCACGGCTTCGTCAAATTTTAAGCGGCTGTCCGACACAAAACCATCCCTCTCCCGCCGCGGCGGCGTTTTATTATGACGCCGGCCTGGTTCTGCCGCGGCCTCCGGCATCCGATAAACTCCGTGCGTCCGCTGCGGCCCTGTTTTTTCCGGCGCGCGCGCCTCGCACGGAGCAAACGCGGGACGTTCGGCCGGGCGCACGGCGGGCGTTTTTTAAGCTCGCGCGGCCTGCAAATCCCGCTTAGCGGCCGCGCGCCGTTCAACACGGACGACGGACGGCCCGGTAAATCGATAAAAACCCGCTATTATCGCAAAAAACGCGGCGGGACGCCCCCGCCGCGCTGATCTTTACGACGGACGAGCCGCCGCCGGCAACTTTGTTATACTTCCGGACGAATCCTCTTGTAGAACACAGCCGAGCCGTCTTTGGCTTCGAGCATGTAACCGTCTTTGTTCTTCGGGTTGTGGAACTCGTCCATCGTGAGCTTCGTGTGCATGAGCTGGAGGTCCTTCGTCTGCTCGAGGGCGTCGCGGACCTTCTGCGGGTCGGTGCTTCCGGCGCGCGTGATAGCGTCGGCGAGCCAGTAGACGGAGTCGTAGGCCATGACGGCGTTCATGAATTCCTGGCACTCCGTCCCGGTCTGCTTCTTATATTTGTCGAAGAAGTCTTTCAGCGCCGGGTCTTCCTTCGCGACGTGGCTGACCCAGAAGGTGTTCTTCATGGCTTCCGCTCCGGCGATCTCCCAGAAGTAGTCGCCGTAGCCGTCGCCGCCGATGATCGGGGCGGTGATGCCGAGCTCGCGGGCCTGCTTGACCGAGAGAGGCGTGCATTTGCCCATCGTCGGGAGGACTACGACGTCGGGATTGGATTCCTTTATCTTCGTGAGCTGCGCTCGGAAGTCGACGTCTTCGCCGCGGTGCCCTTCGTCGGCTACGACCTTGCCGCCCTGAGCCTCGAAGCTCTTAATGAAAAATTCGCGGAGCCCGTGCGAGTAGTCGCTCGACACGTCGTAGAGGATGCCGGCGGTCTTGGCTTTCAGGTCCTGCGCCGCGAAGGTCGCGAGGATCGCTCCCTGATAGGGGTCGAGGAAGCATATACGGAAGTTGTATGGGCGTACCTTGCCTTTTTCGTCTATCGTAACCTGCGGGTTGGTCGGCAGAGTGCCTATGTGGGCGACTTTGCCGCTGTTGAAGACCGGAGCGGCGGCTATGCAGAGGCCGGAGCCGCTGGGCCCGATGGCGGCGACTACCTTGTCCTGCTGGACGAGGCGGCGCGCGGCGTTGACCATGTCTTCATTTCTAGTGCGGCAGTCGTACATGACGACCTCGAGCGGCTTGCCGAGGACGCCGCCCTTGGCGTTGATTTCTTCGACCGCCATTTTGACGGATTCTACTTCGGCGACGCCGTAAGCGGCGAAGTCGCCCGTGACGGTGGCTATTTCACCAATTTTGATCGTGTCGGCGGCAAAAGCGGGGAGAGCAAACAACATTACCAGTAACGCGCTGAAACTAATGAACTTACGCACAGATATTACCTCCTCAATATTTTATGTCGCTTTTCTTTTGGTACTGTGCGTTCATTATAGCATATAATTTCACGATATTCCTGTGATATTGTAAATTTTTGAACGAACTTTGTTTATTAAGGAGAAACGGCGAAGCTCTTGTAGGCTCGAGCGCCGCCGTCCGGAGGCAGATAAAAAACCGCGCGGCTTCGGCGTCTGTAAGCGACGAGGCCGCGCGGTTTATTTTTTATCTTGCCGCGTTTACAAATTTTTAACGAAAAGCGCGCGTATCGCGTTGAGCACGGCCAGTATCATGACGCCGACGTCGGCGAATATCGCGAGCCACATGTTGGCTATGCCCAGCGCGCCGAGGATGAGGCATATCAGCTTTACGCCGATGGCGAAGACTATGTTCTGATAGACGATTCCGAGACATTTGCGTGAGATTTTAATCGCCGTCGAAATTTTCAGCGGGTCGTCGTCCATAAGCACCACGTCCGCCGCCTCTATGGCAGCGTCGGAGCCCATCGCGCCCATCGCTACGCCTATGTCGGCGCGGCGCAGCACCGGGGCGTCGTTTATGCCGTCGCCCACGAAGGCCAGCTTTTCCTTGTTGGACTTCGTCTTAAGCAGCTCTTCGACCTTCTCCACCTTGTCCGCCGGCAGCAGCTCCGCGTAAAACTGGTCAATGCCGAGAGTCTCCGCGACCTGGGAAGCCACGGACTTCATATCGCCGGTAAGCATCACCGTCTGCCGCACGCCAGACGCCTTGAGCGCGGCTATGGCTTCTTTCGAGTGCGGCTTCACCACGTCGGAGATGACGATGTGTCCGGCGTATTCGCCGTTTACCGCCATGTGTATGATGGTGCCGACGGAATGGCAGTTGATATATGACACTCCGAGGCGCTCCATCAGCTTCGCGTTGCCGGCCGCGACCGGCACGCCGTCGACGTTCGCCGTCACGCCCTCGCCGCTCGTTTCCTTTATATTGGTGACGCGCGAGCGGTCTATCTCCTTGCCGTAGGCGCGCTGAAGGCTCTTGCTTATCGGGTGCGACGAAGAGCTTTCCACCAGAGCGGCGTATTCTATGAGCTTCTTCTCAGCCATTTCGTTATGGTGGACCGCGTTGACTTCAAACACGCCCTTCGTCAGAGTCCCCGTCTTGTCGAAAACGACTATCTTCGTCTGCGACAGCGTCTCAAGATAGTTCGAGCCCTTGACGAGCACGCCTTCCCTGCTGGCGCCGCCGATGCCGGCGAAGAAAGAAAGCGGAATGCTTATGACCAAAGCGCAGGGACAGCTTATGACGAGGAACGTCAGAGCACGGTATATCCACTGGTCCCACTCCGCCGGCAGCCCCATGCCGAAGATTCGGACGAGCGGCGGCAGAACCGCGAGGACCAGAGCCGCGCCGCAGACAGCCGGAGTATAGACGCGCGCGAATTTCGTGATGAAGTTCTCGGACTTCGACTTGCGCGAGCTGGCGTTCTCGACGAGGTCGAGTATCTTCGATACCGTCGATTCTCCGAACTCCTTCGTCGTCCGTATCTTCAGCACGCCCGTCATATTGATGCAGCCGCTGATTATCTCGTCGCCCTGCTTCACGTCGCGCGGCACGCTCTCGCCAGTCAGCGCGCTCGTGTTGAGGCTCGACGTTCCTTCCGCGACCACGCCGTCTATGGGCACCTTCTCGCCGGGCTGAACGACGATGAAGCTCCCGATGCCGACCTCGTCCGGATCGACCTTTTCAAGCGCGCCGTCCTTCTCTATGTTCGCGTAGTCCGGGCGGATGTCCATCAGCTCGCTGATATTGCGGCGGCTCTTGCCGACCGCGTAGCTCTGGAACAATTCGCCGACCTGATAGAAGAGCATGACCGCGACCGCCTCGGTATAATCGCCGCTCCTGCCGTACAGCGCAAGCGCGATGGCACCCACTGTTGCGACCGCCATCAAGAAATTTTCGTCGAAGAGCTGGCGGTTCCTAATCCCCTTCGCCGCCTTAATCAGAATGTCGTAACCTACTATGAGATACGGGACGAGATAGAACGCGAAGCGCGTCCCCCCCTCCGCGGGGACGAAATGCAAACCGGCCATCAGCGCGAACGCCGCGGCGATACGCGCCAGCATTTTCTTCTGTTTCCTATTCATAACGCTCTCTCCGAATTGCGGGATTGTGAGGCGTTCCCCCGCGCGCTAAAGATATATCTCGCAGTCGTCATCAACTTTTTTGCAGTTCTTAAGGACTTCCTGCATAACGGCCTTGTTGTCGGCCCCGTCCTCGAACTCGACGTTCATCTTCAAAGTCATAAAATTGACGGAAGCGTTCTTCACGCCCGCAGTCCTCTGCGCGGCCTCTTCCATTTTGTTTGCGCAATTGGCGCAGTCGACGTCGATTTTATATGTTTTCTTCATAGCTGCGTACCTCCGTACATCTTTTTAATAATTAAACGATTGCTCAATCGTTTATGTATATAATATACTTCATTCGCCAGAAGTCAAGAGCTGAAAAACAATATCAAGCAAATAAAAATAAGAAAATTTTATGCAAGCCCGCAGGGCCCGTCAGCCCGGCCCGCAGGCTTAAAAGCTCGCGCAGGCCAGTGACGCTTGATCTACGGGCAAGGATATAAAGGGTACGCGTAAGTAACATTCTTCCACAGTTACGCCGTGGTTACGTTATTTCTATATGCAAATGGCATATGCAATAGAAACAAATTATGCGCTATTAAGTGAATTTTTAGATGTGACAATGAATAATCCGCAGGCTGCGAAAACCTGCGGCAAGTTCGAATCGGCAGTTGGTGCCGGAGGGGGGGGTCGAACCCCCACGGGTGTTACCCCGGAGGATTTTGAGTCCTCTGCGTCTGCCATTCCGCCACTCCGGCATTTGGTTTGTTCAGTGCTGGTCAGGTTTTTCCGTTTCCCCGCATTTGCGGGCTTGTGCGTGTCAGAAAAAGTGCGCACCTCGCCAGTCCACCGACATGACACTCGGGTATTTTAGCATTGTACAGCCGTTTTCGGCAAGTTTTTCCACGACGTTAGAACGGCGCTTACGTTTGCGCTTCCGCCTCACTCCCTCTGCGACTTCGGCTCGCCCTTGGCGAACGGCGTTTGAGATATGGCGGCGCTCATGATAGAATTGTTGAGAGTAATCAGATTACACGCGACGCACAAAAAATAATTCGTGGAGGTGCAGATATGAACTGTTATCAGATAATGGCGGTAAGGATACTTGACCGCGGCAAGAGCGCCGTTGAGGTGCAGAGAGTTCTGACGGAGCACGGGTGCGCGATACTTACAAGGCTCGGCCTGCACGATCAGTCCGTTCCTGGGACATGTTCCCCATCCGGACTGCTCGTCCTTCAGCTCTGCTGCGACGCGGATACTTCCGCGGGGCTCGAGAAAAAACTTAATTCGCTTGACGGCGTAAAGGCGAAGCTGGTGGACCTGTCCGACTAACGCTGCGCCGCCGCGTCCGGTCAAAAACGCGGCGGCGCTTTCCAACACAAGAACAAGCTCCAAAAGCCGATAATACCAAGCGCCGCGGAAACACGGGCGCTTTTCGGAAAAACGCCCGCGCGTCCCGCCCAGCGAAGATTTGATAAAAAAGGACATCAAGCTCCTACGCCATGCGCGTGATAAGCACCTCGTCCGCAGCGTCCCACGGCGGAGAGACGATACAGAGAAACTCAAGCCTTTCGTCTCCGTCGTTGACGATGTACTGCTCAGCTCCGCATGGGACGGCTGCGCATACTCCTGCGCGCAGCGCGGCTGTTTCGCCTCCGGCATGCAATATGCCTGTGCCGGAAAGCACCACATAAGTTTCGGCGGAAGTTTTCAAAAAATGCGGCACGGTGCGTCCGCGAGGCTCGATGTAGGCGTGGGCTAATGAATACGCTCCGAACGGCAAAGCATCGCGCAGCGGATGCGCGGCCTCGGCGAGTATACATCCGTCGCCTGCGGCGAAATGTTTCAATTCATATATATTTTTCACAACAAGCCCGCCGTTCACGCCAGCACCTCTTTCAAAAAAGCTCCTCTCATATATTATAAACTGCCGCAGCGAAGAGAACGAAATGGCCGCTGACGCCAGATTCTTGAAAATAGAGAAGCGGTATAAACGGATGGGAATAAAGGTCTTGAGTACATACAGAGTACAAGGCAATAAAAAAAGGTTTTCAGGAAGTCCCGAAAACCCTGTGATTGCAATGGTGGGCGATAGAAGAATTGAACTTCTGACCTCTTCCGTGTCAAGGAAGCGTTCTACCTCTGAACTAACCGCCCAACGAGTAGATATTCTACAGAGGGAAGTGCTATCTGTCAACACTTTTTTCTAAAGGACGTGAGAAAAAAATTTGGGGGCCGGATTCGTGCCTTCGGAGGCGGAGCGGACGCGGCGGAAATATAATATAATAGCGCGAGGACAAATACTTTAGGAGGGGTTTGCGTGAAGACTATAACCCTGTCGCATTATACTATGAAAGGCATCGAGCCATCGCCGTGGAGACAGACATGGGACAATCTCGTACATTTCGCGTCGCGCATGGCTCCGAAGCTTGCGCCGCTCGGCTTTCAGCTTAAGCTGCGCAAAGCGGAACTTGAGGAGCTTACGCAGGACAATCTTATGACGGCGAATATGGTGACTATCGAATGTCCCGACAACGACACCCCGGAAACGCCTATAGAGAATATGCTTATGTTCGAGCTTGATTTTACGCCGTGCCCTGAGTGCGTGACTCCGGACGGTCAGGAATTCCCGTGCCGCACGTTTACAAGTTTCGGCGGCGAGGTCTGCCAGGCTCTGCCGGAGGAATTTTTTATGGAAGCGGCGCTGCGCGTCGTGTTCAAGTCGCAGCACGAGTGCTCGTGCCATTGCGGCGAATGCGGAAGCGGATGCGGCGGCTGCTCGGGAGAAGGAGAGTAAAGATGGCTAAGCTTGTTATCACGACGAAGGGCGGGGACAAGGGGACGACTTCGCTTGCGAACGGCGAGCGCGTCGCTAAGGACGACCGCCGCGTGGAGCTTTACGGAACGGTAGACGAGTGCCAAGCCGCGCTCGGAATGGCGCGCGCATTCTGCGATGACGAAAAGACGGCGCTGGATATATATTTCATCGAGGATTATCTTTTCGGCGCTATGGCCTATTTCGCCAAGTGCGACTACGACGAGCCCGACCCCGCGATTTTAGAGAATATGTCTGACAGGGTGAAGGATGCGCTTCCGGACGACACGATGGCTTTCGTGCGTCCCGGCGACACCAAGTGCGGCGCGGCGCTGCATCTCGCGCGCACTATAGCGCGAAGGGCGGAGCGCGCTGCTACGCCGCTGTTCCGCGACGGAGAGATAAGCGAGAAAAGCTACAGGTTCCTGAACAGGCTTTCCGATGTGATTTATCTGTTGTCGCTGAAGGTCGACGCAGATTCTAAAAAGTGACTAAAAGCGCCGCCGCGTACGCCGAGCGGCGGCGCTTTTAGAGCCTTGCGGGGAACCGCGCCGCAAAGCTGAAATTTAACGAAAGAGTAAATTTTATGAGCTGCTCCAATCATACCGATCCGCGCGGCGGTTTGGCCGTCCGGTTTATGGAATTCGACGGCGGAGTATATGATAAAGAATCCGTCACGATGGAAGCGCTTGACGAAATGACACGCTTCCCGCTGACGGAGCGCAGTGCTTCCGTCTTTCTCTCCGGACGAGTATGACGAGGACGGCGGGGCTTTCCTTACTGTGGATATACAAAACGGATGGGCGGCGGCCGCGTTCAACGACTGGGACGATGGCGGAAGGCCGTACATGTACCAGCCGGTCAACCGCGACGGCGGCGAGAAGGAAGACCCCGTCTATACCGGCGGACAGACGCCGGCCGCCGCGCGCAACGCGCTGCGGGGCACTGATCTCGCTGCTGAATGCGCACGCCGTTTCGCCGTGACGGGATAACGTTGTCCGGGGCCGGAATTGGAACGGGCGGCATGACGAAGCGATTTCATGACGAAAGGCGCGGAGGCGGCCGCCCCCAACCTTTGGTCTTTGCATATTGGATATTCTAAATCAACGATACAAAAAACGCCGTGCTGATTCGCGGCGCGCCCACTCCGTCCCAGCCCCTCCGTCCATTTATAATCATTTAACTTCTGGAGAAGAATCATAATTTGTCATAACGGTCTCGACCCGCTATTCAGCGTCTTGCACTTCCCGCGGCCTCACGTGTTTGAAGCCGCGAGATTCCGCGTCCGCGGGGAAACGCCCCCGGCTGGGCCAGCCCCGTTTCATCTGGCGCTAGCCGCGCGCTGTAGAAATTGCCGATATCCGATCACTCGGACGGCACGCGGCGCCGGAGCGCGGAATGACGGCAAATCCGACTATTTCTCGTTGATAGTTAAATGAGTATAAGGAATATGCGCGGAACAAACGGCGTGCAGCGTCTAAAAGCTCGGATGCGCGCTTTTCAGGATTTTTTCTCCGCTTCGTCCTCCGTAGAGAATCTTTTCCAGAGACGTTTGAAGCGCTCTTCCATGCGCGCTTCCGCGCCGAGTTTGCCCGGGAAGTAGAAGCGCCGCACCTCCGGCAGATAGGCCTGAGGCGTCCAGTGGGCGGGGCTGTCGTGCGGGTAGACGTAGCCTTCGCCGTCGTTGCGCAGGTGGCTCGGCACTTCCATTATGTTGCCTTCGCGCACGTTTTTCTGCGCGGCCGCTATCGCGAGGTAGGCGCTGTTGCTTTTCGGCGCGGCGGCTAGGTATATGACCGCTTCGCCGAGTATGATGGACGCCTCCGGCATTCCTACGCGGTCTACGGCGGCGGCGGCGTTCTGCGCGACGACGAGCGCCATCGGGTCTGCGAGACCGACGTCCTCCGAGGCGAGTATGCAGAGGCGGCGCGTGATGAAGCGCAGGTCGTCGCCGGCTTCAAGCATTCGCGCGAGCCAGTATAGCGCCGCGTCGGGGTCGGAGCCGCGCACGCTTTTGATGAGAGCGGAGATGACGGCGTAATGGTCGTTCGAGTCGCGGTCGTAGCGCTGTATCGCGCGTCCGGTGCTCTGCGCGATTATCTCTTCCGTTAGGACGGAGCCGCCGCCCATCGCCGCGGCCGACACCGAGGCCTCGAGCCTGGTCAGAGCCTGGCGCGCGTCGCCGCCCGCGAGCGCCGCGATGTGCTCCAGCAGTTTTTTGTCCGCGCTCACGCCGAGGCGGCCCAGGCCGCGTTCTTCGTCGCTGAGCGCGCGTTCGAGCAGCGCGCATATATCCTCGGTTTTCAGCGGTTCGAGCGTGTAGACGACCATGCGCGAGAGCAGCGTTTTGTTTATCTCGAACCACGGATTCTCAGTCGTCGTGCCTACGAGTATGAGGCCGCCGGCCTCGACCGACGGGAGGAGCACGTTCTGCTGTTTTTTGTTGAAGTGGTATATCTCGTCCACGAAGGCTATCGCGGAGCGGCCCGTCGCGGCTTTCGAGGCGGCAGCCTCGTCTAGCAGGTCGCGCAGCGTCTCGACCTTCGCGCTGACGGCGTTTATCTCGAGCAGCTCGCGTCCCGTTGTTTTCGCCATGAGGCGCACGAGCGTAGTCTTGCCTACGCCGGGAGGGCCGTAGAGTATGCAACTCGGCACTTTGCCGCCTTCGAGCAGCACCCGCAGCGCTTTGCCGCGTCCGAGGATATGCCGCTGTCCCGCGTATTCGCCGAGCGAAGCGGGCCTCATGCGCTCGGCGAGCGGGACCTCGAAACTCGCGCGTTCCGTCCCGCCGAAGAGGCTGCTTTCAGGCATCGCTATATTTTCTTGCGTTCAAGATAACGCTGAAGGTCAAGCGAATTCTTCGGCGCGTTCAGCGGTTCCTCGCTTTCGGTGACGACCTCGGCGAGCGGGAAGCGCGTCGCGAGGAATTCGCGCGCGGCTTCGTGCATCGGCCTGCCCATCAGCGCCGTGTCGAAGGACGGGTTCTTCTTCCAGTCGTCTGGGGTGAACATCCTTTCGGGCTCCACGAATATTTTGCCGACGCCGAGCGCGGCGGCGCGCGCCAGCCAGCAGTCGGCGGTCGGCGACGGGGCGTCCGGCAGGGCGAAAGTCATCGCCGAGGCGTTGACGAGCCAGTGCTCGCTCTTCCTCGCGTATATCTCTCGGTATTCCCACGGCACCAGCGGCTTGGGCTCTTTCAGCTCCGCGACCAGGTCCGTCATTTTGGGGTACATCACGTCGGCCCACGCGCTCCACTCCGGATTTTCCCTCTGTACGAGCACGGCGCGCATTCCGGCGCGGCGCGCGCCCTGAAGGTCGTAGAGAAAGTCGCCGACGTACACGCAGCCCCTCGGGTCCGCGCCTATCTCCTCCGCCGCGGCGAAGAGCGCGCGCGGGTCCGGCTTGATCCAGCGAGAGTTGTCGCGCGCCCGCGTGTTCGCGGGGAGTTCGACGCCTATCACTTCGGCGCCGCGTTTTATGACATTCATACAGTTCCTGGAAACGACGCAGTAAGGCACTGAGTTCTCCTCGAGCCACGCCAGCAGCTCGAGTGCGCCGGGCACAGGCTCCGCGCGCTCGGCTCCGTCCATCTCGAGCGCCTCGAGCTCGGCGAAGAACGATTCGCGCATCTCCGGCTCGAGCGTGCAGGCCTCCTCGAGCAGCATAGCCCGGCGTCCGCCGTAATATTTTTCGCGCAGCGGGGTGAAATCGAGCCGCGTTTCCGCAATGACCCCGTCCCAGTCGAGAATGAAGCCAGACGCGCCCGCCGGTGTCCAGAAGGGCGATTTGATATCTATATTCATGGCAAGCCTCCAAAACAGTAAATCCAAACCTAACGAATAAATAAAAACGTCATACGCGCGAAAAGGCGCGGAACGCGACGCAACTATATTATAGCTCAAATTTCCATATAAAATTGAGCCTTTTGCAAAAATTCGGCGCGGAAGGGAGGACGTGCGCGGCTCACATAAGGGCGGAGAAAGCCGCCGGCGCGCGAAAGGCAAAATAAAACCCCGCGGGGCCGTGTATGGGAGGCCTTGACCCGTTCCTAACAGGATATAGGCTAAATGTCCGCCTGACTTGGTCGATAGCTAAGTATCTCCGCCGCCGTCGGACGAAATGCCTAACGGGATCAATTGTTGGCTCAAGACTCACCCCATATCACACGTACTCAGCAGGGCGAAAGATTAAACGGTTAATCTTCAAGCATGATTATAGCGGCGATATGAAAAAAAACAAGTGGCGCGCGGATTTTCCGACATCTTTCACCGCCAGAGCCTCATTCGCCGCGAGCCAGAGCTTCTAGCTCGGCGTTCAGGGTGTCGCGCAGCCACAGACCGACTTCGGGCGAAGCGAGCATGTCCCGGTCGCCGTCGAGCGCTTCGACTATCTCGTCGGTGTCGAGCGTGAACTCCCTGCCGTTCAGAATGTGGCGGTATTTCCAACGCACGCGCGGAGAGCCCATGACGAGCGTCATCACTGTGGACGGCATGTCGCCGAGCGGCGGGCGGTCCACGCTGCTAAGGCTGAACGTCGCCGTCACTGTCGTCCCGCGTCCGAGCTCCGAGTCTATCGTCAGCCCTCCGCCGCAGAGTTCGGCGGACTGTTTAAGGAAGGGCAGCCCCATGCCGACGCGCCTCGTCGTCCGCGTCGTGGTGAACGGGTCGGTAACCCTGGCAGTGAACTCCGGGCTCATCCCCTTTCCGTCGTCCTTGACGGAAAACATCAGCAGGTCCTTCGCCTCGTCCTCCTCTATCGTTATCCCGACTTCCGTCGCGCCGGCCCTCGTGCTGTTTTCCGCTATGTCGAGAACATGCGCCGAAAGATCTTCGAGCATTCCCCACTCCCCCTCAGCCTGTGCCGCGCGGCGTTATTTACAAATGATTTATACAATTCGCGGCTCTTGATAGTATAATCATATCATGTAGTTGCAAGGTTTGTTATCACCCGCATAGAAGGAGGCTCTTCTTTTTGATAAACATAGCGCTGCACGGACATTTCTACCAGCCTCCGCGAGAAGACCCGTGGACGGGCGCGGTGCCGCGGGATTACAGTGCGGAGCCCGCGCATGACTGGAACGAGCGCGTATGCGCGGAATGCTACACGCCGAACAGCTGCGCAAAACTGCTCGACGCGGACGGAAGGATAAGGGCGGTATTCAACAACTATTCAAAGCTGAGCTTCGACTTCGGCCCCACCCTCCACAGGTGGATAGAGGGCAATTCTCCCACGCTTAACTCGATCATCATCAACTCACAGGAACGGGCTATGGCCCAGGCGTACAACCACATCATCATGCCTCTCGCGTCGGAGCGCGACAGGCTCACGCAGACAGTATGGGGCGTCGAAGATTTCAAGTACCGTTACGGGCGCGAACCGAAAGGCATGTGGCTGCCGGAGTGCGCCGTGGACACGCCGACGCTCGAAACGCTCGCGTCGTGCGGGATTGAATACGTGATACTTGCGCCGTTCCAGTGCAAGGCCGTAGTGACGGAGGGCGGAACCGTGGAAACGCCCGGCGGAGCGAACCTCGACGTCACGCGCCCGTACCGCTGCGAGCTGCCGTCTGGGCGTTCCGTGACGGTGCTTTTCTACCACGCCGGCATAGCCAGGGACATAGCGTTCGGCGGGCTGCTCGACAACGGCGACGCCTTCAAAGAGGCGATGGTCAGGGCGGCCGCCGAGGGCGAAGACAGGATACTGCTCGCGGCCACGGACGGCGAGAGCTACGGACATCACCATAAGTTCGGCGAGATGGCGCTCGCGCGGCTTTTCGAGCTTGCGGAAGAGGACAGAAAAGTCGCCATGCCTTCGCTCGACGAATTTCTGGAAAAGAATCCGCCCGAGGCGCGCTGCATCATCGTCGAGAAATCGTCGTGGTCATGCGCCCACGGGGTGGAACGCTGGCGGTCGGACTGCGGCTGCCGCACCGGCGGCGAAGAAGGCTGGAACCAGAAATGGCGCGGCCCGCTGCGCGGCGCTTTCGACGCCCTCGCGGCCTCCGTGGACGAGCTCTACGAGTCCGAGGTCTCAAAATTCGGCGACCCGTGGCGGCTTCGCAACGAAGCGATAGAGCTTTACAAGTGCGGCCTTCCGCAGACGGAAGATGAGAGACGGAAGGAGCGCGCGGCGTTTTTCGCCGGACGCTTCGAAGGCGTAGGCGAACCTGAAACGCGCAGGCTCTCGTCTCTCGTGGAAATGCAGCGTATGCGCATGTTCATGTACACGTCGTGCGCGTGGTTCTTCAGCGACATATCCGGCGTGGAGGCGCGCCAGATGCTTTCGTTCGCGCTGCGCGCCGCCGAAATAGCGGAAGAGATCTCGGGGCGCAGGGACTACGTCGCCCCGCTCATGGAGAATCTGAAAAAGGCGAAAGGCAACACTAAGGATTACCCGGACGCCGCCTCGGTCGTAACGAAATGTATCGCTCCCCGCGCCGAATACGATGAGCTCATGGAGAAAGAAGAATACTACGCGGAACACGGCGTAGCAAATGGATTGGAGAAGATGAACGAAATGAGATACGGAAACAATCTGGCGGCGTCGCTGCTCGAGTCGCTCGACAGCGACCCGGCGTTCAGGAACGTAGCCTATTTCTCGATGGAAATAGGGCTGAAGCCTGAGATACCGACCTATTCAGGCGGCCTCGGCGTGCTCGCCGGCGACATATTAAAGAGCGCAGCCGACATCGGCGTGCCGATGGTCGGCATCACGCTGCTCTATAAGAAAGGCTACTTCGCGCAGAAGATAGACAAAAACGGACGCCAGACTGAATCCCCGGTCGAATGGGATCCGCGCGAATTTATGGTCCAGCTCCCCAACCGCGTGACTGTAACGATGAACAACAGACCGGTAACGGTCGGCGTGTGGGCTTATAAAGTGCTGGCAGGGCAGTCGGGGCACAAGCTGCCGATACTGTTCCTCGACACGGACCTGCCGGAAAACACGCCGGACGACAGACAGCTCACGGCGGAACTATACGGAGGCGACAACCGCTACAGGCTCTGCCAGGAGCTCATCCTCGGCATCGGCGGCCTGCGCATACTGCGCGACCTCGGCTTCCGCAACATAAGGACTTTCCACCTCAACGAGGGACACGCCGGCTTCCTCACTCTCGAGCTGCTGCGCGAACAGGGCTACGCGGACATCGAAAAAGTCAAGAACCAGGTCATATTCACAACGCACACTCCGGTCGCGGCGGGACACGATTTCTTCTCATACGACCTCATCAACGAAGTGCTCGGCGGCAATTTCGCGGAGATACTGCGCCAGCACGTCGGCGGCAGCGGCCTTTCGATGACCGACCTCGCCCTCAAGTTCAGCCGCTACGTCAACGGCGTCTCGCACAAACACGCGCTCGTGAGCCGCGAGATGTTCGGCGACGAGTCTATAGATTGGATAACGAACGGCGTACACTCCAAGACGTGGACGTCGCCGTCGTTCGCGCGCGTCTACGACCGCCACATCCCGGGATGGAGCAACGACCCGTCGCGGCTCATGCAGGCGCTGCGCATCCCGGACGACGAGATATGGAACGCGCACCAGTCGGCCAAGATGAAGCTGCTGGCCTTCGTGCTCGAGGAGACGGGCATCGAGCTCGACCCGGACGTGCTGACGATAGGCTTCGCGCGCCGCGCCGCGACATACAAGCGGGCCGACCTCGTATTCACGGACATCAAACGCCTGGTCGAGATAGGCGGAGGCAAGATACAGTTCATCTTCTCCGGCAAGGCGCACCCGCACGACGAGCCGGGCAAGGACATGCTGCAGCACATCTGGCGCGTCTCTCAGGAGCTCGGGACGAAGCTGCCGGTCGTCTTCATAGAAAATTACAACATGGGCCCGGCGAAGCTGATCACGGCGGGAGTAGACCTCTGGCTCAACACGCCGATACGCCCGCGCGAGGCGTCCGGCACGAGCGGTATGAAGTGCGTCCATAACGGCGTCATGAACTTCTCGGTGCTCGACGGCTGGTGGATAGAGGGCTGCATCGAGGGCAAGACGGGCTGGGCGATAGGCCCTGAGCCGACAGAGAACGGCCTGGTAGAGTACGACGAGGCGAAGGACGCCGTAGACCTCTACGACAAGCTTGAAAACAAGATAATCCCGACATATTACGACAACCGCGGCGAATGGATAAAGATGATGAAAATCGCCATCGCGGTGAACGCAAGCTATTTCAATACGCATAGGGTGGTGCATGAATACTGTGAAAAGGCCTATGGTACTGTTTTCCGCGGACATTAACAAGGAAATGCATCAGGATAAAACGCCGCAGCCGCCTCAGATAAAGGCGCTGCACGTATCGCCGGAATGCGCGCCGCTCTCAAAGAAGGGCGGCCTCGGCGATGTCGCCGGCTCCCTGCCGAAAGCGCTGCGCGGCGCCGGCGTGGACGCGCGCGTGCTGACCCCGGCGTGGCCCGGCGTCCTCGACAAAGCGCGCGAGCTCGGCGCACTGCCTCAGAGGCCGGTGGGCGCCGTCTCCGTCGCAATAAACTGGCGCGCCGTCACGGCGAAGGTGTGGCGCGCAAACATAAGCGGCCTGCCGGTCTACATCCTCGAAAACGACGAGCTCTTCTCTAACGGGGACATATACCCCGACACGCTGAACGCGGAGACCGCAGAACCGATGATATTCCTCTCATACGCGGCGATGGAGCTCGAGCACGCCGCCAAGTGGAAGCCGTACATAATCCACTCGCACGACTGGCCGACGGCTGCGATTCCGGCCGCGCTGCGCTGGCACAGACACTACGCTTCCCGCGCCGCCGACTACGACACGGTCCACACGATACACAACATCGCGCACCAGGGGCTATTCTCCTACGACTGCCTCAACGGCTGGGGCTTCCGGCCGGATTCCTACTGGGGGACCTTCGAGTTCTACGGACAGGTGAACCTCATGAAAGGCGCGATAAACAACGCCGAGGCCGTAACAGCGGTAAGCCCGAGCTACTCGTGGGACATCCAGACGCGCGACGGCGGTTTCGGCCTCGACGGCGTAATGGCGGCGAACAAACAGAAGCTCAGCGGCATACTCAACGGCATCGACTACGATGTGTGGAACCCGCGCGCCGATAAACTGATACCGGCGCACTACTCGGCGGACAGGCTCGACGGCAAAAAATCCTGCCGCCGCGCGCTGATGGAAAAATTCGGCTGGGAGGACGACGGACGCCCGCTCGTCATCTTCGTCGGACGGCTCACGGAGCAGAAGGGCGTAGATATAATGCTAGACGCGCTCGCGCAATTCATGCCCGACGGGATATACGCTCTCATAATCGGCTCCGGCAGCGACATGTTCAACCGCCGCCTCGAAGACTTTCGCGCGGCCCACGCGGAGTGCGTGCGGACCGTCACCGGATTCAGCGAAGAGACGGCGCACCTCGCCTACGCGGGCGGCGACATACTCGTCATGCCTTCGCTGTTCGAGCCGTGCGGGCTGTCGCAGCTCATCGCCTTCGCCTACGGCACGATACCGGTCGCGCGCGCGACGGGCGGCCTCGCCGACACGGTGATAGACGCGGACGGCTCGCCGGACGGTACAGGCTTCCTCTTCACCGACTACCGTATAGACGAACTCGCGAAAGCGCTCGGCCGTGCGCTCGCGGCGAAGGCCGACGCGGAGCGCTGGCGCAGGATAATGCGCAGCGCGATGAAGCGCGACTTCTCGTGGAACGCATCAGCCGCGGAGTACGCCGGCCTCTACAAGAAAATATTGAAGTCGGAATAGAGAAATTAGGTCTGCGACTGATAAAACAGGCGCTTTTACGATAGACGCAAAACTCCGGAACAATTATAATAAAGCTTAGAAAGAAACAGAAAGTCAGTAAAGTACAATAAAATATACCCTTAGAGAGAAGGAGGAATTTATCATGATCCACGGGAAATACGGACGCGTGCTCGGTATGATCCTCGCGGGCGGCAAGGGCGAACGCCTGATGCCCCTGACGCGCTACCGTGCGAAGCCCGCGGTGCCCTTCGCGGCGAAATACCGCATCATCGACTTCGCGCTCTCGAACATGGTAAACAGCGGACTGTTTTCTATCTATTGCCTCATCCAGTTCAAAAGCCAGTCGCTCCACGAGCACATAGGCAAGGGCTGGCAGTTCGGCAGCGCCCTTCGCGGCAGAGATTTCTTCGTCAACGTGGTTCCGGCCCAGATGTGGGACGGAGAGCGCTGGTACGAGGGCACCGCCGACGCGATATTCCAGAACATGCACCTTGTGACCCTGTTCAACGCCGACCGCGTCTGCATATTCGCGGCCGACCACATCTACAAGATGGACGTCGAACAGATGTTAGCGTATCACATGGACAACAACGCCGACGTCACGGTCGCCGCGTACGTAGTCCCCTCCTCCGAGGCCAGCCAGTTCGGCTGCATCGCCACCGACGAGACGGGACGCATAATAGATTTCGTCGAGAAGCCCGCCGTTCCGCCCGAGATACCGGGACGCCCCGGCTTCAGCTACGTCTCGATGGGCAACTACATCTTCGAGCGCGAGACCCTCGAAGAGTCCGTACTTTCCGACCACGAGCGCGTCGACAGTTCGCACGACTTCGGCCGCGACATACTGCCGAGCCTATTCGGCACGCACAAGCTCATGGCCTACGACTTCTCCACCAACGTGCTGCCGGGCAACGACAAGCCCTACTGGAAGGACGTGGGCAGCATCAAAGCCTACTGGGAGGCGCACATGGACCTTCTGCGCCGCGAATCCGAGCTTTCGCTCTACAATCCGCAGTGGCCGATACGCACGGTGTCATACTCCGACCCGCCCGGATTCACCTACCCCGACAAAGACCACTCCTGCTCCGTAGACGGATGCCTCCGCGCCGAGGCCAGCCGCGTGCTCGGCGCATACGTGCGCAAGAGCGTGCTCTCGCGCAACTGCGTGATAAACGCGGGAGCGGTCGTGGAAGAGTCGATCATAGGGCAGAACGTCGAAATCGGCGAGGACTGCCGCCTGCGCCGCGTCATCGTAGACGCTCACAACATCATACCGGCCGGCACCTCGATAGGCTTCGACCCGGTCGCCGACGCGGAGCGCTACCACGTAGACCCGGCCTCGGGAATCGTCGTCGTCGGGATGCCTAAGATACAGCTCCGCAAAAAGCTCCAGAAGCCCGACACCTACGGCGACGTCAACGACGGCTCCGGCTTCTAGCGCGGCGATACAAAGAGACGGATGTCAAGGCTAAGGCTCCGCGCACGCGGGGCCTTTTTCTTTGACGCGTGGCGATAGGCCGCGATAGAATTTTCTGCAAAACCAGGTGAAGGGGATGGTATTCATGCCGCGCTGCGGAAGATGCGGGACTATATACTCGGACGGCGCGCGTTACTGTCCTAAATGCGGACAGCCGGAGGACCAAGCGAAGGGGCTCTTCGCCGCGCCCCGTCCTTCGTTTGATAAAAGACGCGCCGAAGACGGGCGCGCGCGGCGCGGCGGCGGCTTCTTCGCCGTTCCACTGCCTTTCGCCGTCATAGCCGCCGGCCTGCTGCTGAATCCGGCCGTGCGCGTCTGGCTGCTCAAAGCGTACTTTTACGCCGTCCAGGCCGTAAGCCCGGCTTATTCTCCGAACCCGCGCGCCGTATGGACGCTGAGCTGCGTGCCGGGGTTCGTCTCGATGTTCGCCGTCATGCTCGTGCTCGGCGCGTCCGTCCTCAGGGACGGGAGCTCGCGCCTGCTCCGCGCCGCCGCGGTCCTGCTCCTGATGCTCACCGCGGTCACGCTCGCTGAGGAAGTCTCGAAATTCTTCCAGTATATGCAGACCGCACACGGCGGCTTTTAGATTCAGCGCGCTCCGCTGACGCGCACGGAGGATTATCAGGCGGAAGGCCGGCGCGTCAATATATCAGGCGGCGCGGATATGCAGGTTTAGTCCGTTTCGTACGGTTCGCCGGTCTCGCGCGCCTCTTCGCGCGTGACTATGAGCGCGCGGCTCATGTTCTCTAGTATCGTCTTTCCGCCCGCGCGATACCACGAGGCGAGCCGCGCCGCGTCGCCCGACGCGACGAGCTTCTCCAGCTCCGTCGGCCAGTCCGAACGTTTTTCTTCGTTCAGCATGTCGAGCGCGACGTAGCCGCGCTCCACTGCGACCGCGGCCGAGCGCCGTCCCCTGTATTCGATCGTTACGAGTTTCATACACAACACCTCCGCTCAGATATCGTCCGACGACAATTATAACGCGCCGCTCGCAAAACGCGGCCCGATGCAAACGCGCCGCTTTCCGCTCCATATTATTCTGTGCAAGAAACTTTTCCGCCTGCGGGAAACTTCCGCGCCTAAAGCGGCGGAAAACATACGCCGCCCGACGCGCGCCCTTCCGCTGACGGCCTGCGCGCCGCGTCCGGCACGCTATTGACAAAAGGGCGCGCGCATTGTAATCTTCACTAAGTTGATAGAGAAGGTGATGTTTATGGCGATCACACAGAAATGCCAATACGCGCTGCGAGCGATATACGAGCTCGCCGTCCGCCAGGGTGAAGGGCCGTGCAAGATAGGCGCGGTGGCCGAGGCGCAGGGCATTCCCGTGCGCTTTCTCGAGAACATCCTGAACGGTCTCAAAGGCGCGGGCTTCGTCGATTCCGCGCGCGGCAAGGACGGCGGATATTTCCTCGCGCGTCCGGCCTCTTCGATAACCGTCGGCGAGGTCATACGCTTCGTGCAGGGCGGCTTCAGGCCGGTCGAGTGCGGCGAGGGGGAGTTCGACGAGTGCTCGCTCTACGGGAGCTGCGTCTTCCGTCCGCTGTGGGAGGAGGCGCAGGCGGCGCTCGAAGCAGTCTACGACGGCACGACGTTTCAGGATTTGGTGGACAAATCGGAAGAGAACCGCCACGGCCCGGAGTGCCGCTGCGGGAGGAAGAATAAAATACAGAAAGCATGATGAGGTGACGGAAATGGAACCACGCGAGGTTTATTTAGACAATTCTGCGACGACGAGGGTGGACCCGAAAGTTACGGAGGCGATGCTGCCGTACTTCTCGCAGCGCTACGGCAACCCGAACAGCCTGCACAGGCTCGGGCGCGAGGCGCGCGAGGCGGTGGACGAGGCGCGCGCGAAGGTGGCGGCGCTGATAAACGCTGAGCCGACGGACATAATTTTCACCGGGGCCGGCAGCGAGGCGGACAACCTCGCGATCAAGGGCGCGGCGTGGGCCCTGCGCGAGCGCGGCAAAGGCTGCCACATAATCACGAGCGCCATAGAGCACCACGCTATCCTCGACACGGTCAAGTGGCTCGGCAAAATGGGTTTCGAGTACACGATACTGCCGGTCGATTCGCGCGGCATGGTGTCGCCTGAGGACTTGGAAAAGGCGATACGCCCAGACACGATTCTTGCGACAATAATGGCGGCGAACAACGAGATAGGCACGATACAGCCGGTGCGCGAGCTCGGCGAGGTCTGCCGCGCGCACGGCGTGATGTTCCACACCGACGGCGTGCAGGCCGCGGGGCATATAAAGGTGGACGTGAAGGAGCTACCCGTCGATATGATGACGATGGCGGCGCACAAGATGTACGGCCCCAAGGGGCTCGGCGCTCTCTACGTGCGCCGCGGCATAAAGCTCATCCCCACGCTTCACGGCGGCGGCCAGGAGTTCGGCCTGCGCTCCGGCACTGAGAACGTGCCTGGAATCGTCGGCTTCGGCAAAGCGGCAGAGCTCGCGAAAGAGCGCCTCGACGCGGGCGAGGACAAGAAAATCGCCGCGCTTCGCGACTATCTCATCGAAGGCGTACTCTCGCGCGTCCCGGAGTCGCAGCTCACCGGCGCTGCGGGAGACGGCCGTCTGCCCTTCCACGCGAGCTTCACGATAAAGTACATCGAGGGCGAAGGGATGCTGCTGCTTCTCGACGCGGCTGGCATCTACGCATCGAGCGGCTCGGCCTGCACCTCCGGCAGCCTAGAGCCGAGCTACGTGCTGCTCGCGACTGGGCTCGACCACGCGACTGCGCACGGCTCTCTGCGCCTGACGATGAGCCACGAGACTACGAGAGAGGATATCGACTACGTGCTTGAGAAATTCCCGCCGATTGTGGAGCGGCTGCGTTCGATGTCCCCGTTCTGGAATAAAAGATAATAAGGGGAAAGGGAGGAAGAAAGATGTATAATCAGAAAGTGGTAGATTACTTCATGAATCCGCGCAACGCGGGGCGCATCGAGGACGCGGACGCGGTCGGCGAAGTCGGCAACCCGAAGTGCGGCGACGTGATGAAGATATACCTGAAGATAAATCCGCAGAGCGAGGTCGTCGAGGACATAAAGTTCGAGACCTTCGGCTGCGCCGCCGCGATAGCGACCAGCTCGATGGTGACGGAGCTCGCGAAAGGGCGCACGCTGAGCGACGCTCTCAAAATAACCAACAAGGAGGTCGCCGACGAGCTAGGCGGACTGCCGCCAGCGAAGCTGCACTGCTCTCTGCTCGCGCAGGAGGGGATACAGGCAGCCGCCGCGGATTACTATATGCGCCGGGACGGAAAGCTCCCCGACGGCCTCACGATGCCGAAGACCTGCATAGCCTGCGGCTGCGAGGCCGGGGAAGAAGAGGAAGAAAGGTTCGTGAGCGAACATGACAGAGTCGCAGAATAGCGCAAACGCCAAAGGACGTATAATCGCGGTATGCAGCGCCCCCAAAAAGGGCATGATCAAGCACGACATAGGCGAAGGCACGCTGATCGAGGGGATAGGCCTCGAGGGAGACGCGCACGCCGGATTCATGCACCGGCAGGTGAGCCTCATCTCGATGGAGGACATCAGGACGATGATGGCTAAGCTGCCGAACCTCGTGCCGGGAAGTTTCGCGGAAAACCTGACGACCGAGGGATTCGACCTCGGCGCGCTGAAGATAGGCGACAGGCTGCGCGTCGGCGAGACGTTGCTCGAGGTCTCGCAGATCGGCAAGGAATGCCACTCGCACTGCGAGGTCTTCAAGCAGACCGGCGAGTGCATAATGCCCAAGAAGGGCGTCTTCACAAAGGTGCTCAAGGGCGGACGGGTAAAAAAAGGCGACGAGATAGAATTCGCGGAATAACATGAGGCACACGAGGCCGCCGAAGGGCGGCCTTTTTCATTCAGGAAGGCTCGATATGGAACACGAACACGACCACGTACATGAACATGAGCGCCGCAGCGGCGAATCGGAGAAAAAATGCGGCTGCGGCCACGTACACAAACACGGAGAGAACGCCGGATGCGAATTCGGAGACCCGCATAAGCATCATCATTCGGTAGGCCACGACGGCGAGTGCTGCTGCGCCTCGTGCCACACGACCGAGGAGCTTTTTCAGGAGACGGAGGAGGACGCGCGGCGCGCGGGCGAAGAATTTCGCCGCGAGATAACGTTTCTCGCGATAACCGGCGCGATATTCTTCGCAGCCTTCGCCGTCGAGGAGCTGCACCTTTTTCACGACGAGCGCACGCACACGGCGCTTCACGTACTTTTCGCGATTTTATACATCGTCACGGGACGGCCCGTGCTCGCGAACGCGGTACGCGCGCTGCGGCGCGGCAATATTTTCAACGAATTCACCCTGATGGGCGGCGCGACGCTCGCGGCCTTCGCTATAGGCGAGACCTGCGAGACGGTCGGCGTCATGCTCTTCTACCGGCTCGGCGAGGCATTTCAGGAGCGCGCCGCGGCGAACTCGCGCCGTTCGATAAAGTCGCTGCTCGCGCGCAAGCCGGTGACGGCGCGCGTAGTCAAAGACGGGACGGCGGAGACGGCGGACCCGCGCAGCCTCAAAAAGGGCGACATCCTCCAGATAATGCCGGGCGAGCCTATCCCAGCCGATGGGCGCGTCGTAAGCGGCGAGGCGACCGTCGAGACGCGGACGGGCGGCGAGGCGGCGACGGAGCGCGTAAGCGCAGGCTCGCGCGTGCGCGGCGGGACGCTCTCGCTCGACGGGCTGCTTCTGGTCGAGGCCGACGGCCCGTTCTCCGACGGCGGCGCGGAGCGGCTGCTCGAGGCGGCGCGATGCGCGGCGGAGCGCAAGGCCCCGACCGAGCGCTTCATCACGAAGTTCGCAAAATGGTACACCCCGGCGGTCTTCTTCATCTCCGCGGCAGTGATGCTCGTCCCGCCGCTCGCGGGGCGCGGCGAATGGCACGAGTGGATATACCGCGGGCTCGTGCTGCTCGTAGTCTCCTGCCCCTGCGCGCTCGTCATATCGATACCGCTCGGCTACTTCGGCGGCATAGGCGCGGCCTCGAAAAACGGCGTGCTCGTCAAGGGCGCGGACGTGTTCGACGCGCTCGGCAGGGTGCGCGCGGCGGTATTCGACAAGACGGGCGTGCTCACCTACGGAAATTTCAAAATATCCGGGATAATCCCATACGGCGGCATCTCCGCCGGAGACGTGCTCGCCGCGGCGGCTCTCGCCGAAAGCGGCTCTACGCACCCGGCCGGGCGCGCGATAGCCGAAGCCGCGGGAGCCGGCCTCGCCCCCGAGGGCGCGGCGATAACGCAGATACCCGGCAAGGGCATGATATACCGCGCCGGCGGCGACACGATAATCTCGGGCAGCAAGGCGCTGCTCGAGGAGCACGGCGTCGAGGCGCCGGTGATAGGAGGCGGGGCGACAGTCACCTACGTCGCTCAAAACGGTCTGTGTATAGGCGCGATAACGGCCGATGACGAACTTCGCCCCGAGGCGGCGGAGGCCGTCGCAAAGCTGCGCGAGCTAGGCATGAACGGAGTCTACATGCTGACCGGAGACCGCGCCGAGGCCGCCGAAAGCGCCGCGCGCGCGCTCCGCCTCGACGGCTGGCGCGCCGGACTGCGCCCCGGCGAAAAAGCGGCCGCTCTCGCGGAGCTCTGCGGCGGCGCGGAAAAAGCGCTCTACGTGGGAGACGGTATAGCCCGCGGCCCCGTCATAGCGGCTACGGAAGAGGGACTCGAAGCCGGGGGCTTCGGCCAGCAGGCGTCGGCCGAGACTGCGGACGCGGTGATACTCGGCGGCTCTCCAGCCAAGGCCGCAGTCCTCGTGCGCATAGCGCGCAAAACGCGGGCGATAGTATGGGAAAACGTCGCGCTCGCGCTCGGCGTCAAGGGAGTATTCCTGCTGCTCGGCGCGTCGGGCCACGCTGGGCTGTGGGAGGCGGCCTTCGCCGACGTCGGCGTCGCCCTGATGGCTATACTGAACTCGACGCGGGCCGCTCGGCTGAAATAACGCGGCGAAGCGCAAAGAAAAGCGGGGCGCGGCGGACGAAGCCGCGCCTTTTTCGCGCGCTTTACTGGCGCGGAATTTTTGCTATAATCAAACGCTGTTTGACTTTTACATAAGGATGGGAATCATGAGCAAAATCTACACAATCAAATTCTCACACATTCCGGTAACTCAGATAAAGCCTAACCAGGCCGTAGCCGGCGCGATAGAGATACGCACGGCGAAGATAGCGGCTTTCGTGAGGCTCAACGGCGAGATACTGCGCCAGTCGGGCGACGCGCGCATGACGACCTGCCTGCGCCCGTGGGGCATCGGACTCTCCGACGAGGAAATGAAGACTTTCGCGACGCAGGAGGTGAACGGCAGGACCTACATCAACAGCATATACGTGGACCTCGACACCTACTCGAACATACAGGCGCTGCGCCCCGAGACGATGTACTCGCTATGGTACGAGCTGGGGCTAGTACATTACGCTCTGACGAACGGCGAAACGATGAACCACATCCGCCCGGCGCGCGAAAAGGCGCTCGAGGCAGGAGAACTCAGCGCCGCGTCGCTAGACGCGGAGGCCTTCGCCGTGCGCCACACCAGCGCGCAGGCCGCGCTGAAATCGCTGGAGACGCTCAGCGGGCTGCCGCATCCCGAAAGCGACCTCGCGGCTAAAGAATATCCGCTGCGCATAAAAATGCTCGAAGAGCAGGCCGCCGAGAAAGCGGCGCGCTGATTTTAGACAATATCTCGTTTTTATTGAGCAAAAACTTGACCCGTTACAATCCCAGCATAATATAGGCTTTGCAAAATTTTATGTGGAAGGAAGAAATTACAAATGAATCTAAGCGCACGCAACCAGCTTAAAGCGACCGTCGCCGGAGTCAAAAAAGGCGCGGTCAACGACGAAGTTTCGCTCCGCCTCGCGGACGGCACCACGCTCACCTCGATAATCACCGAGACGAGCTGCGAGAACCTCGGCCTCAAGGAAGGCGCCGAGGCCTACGCTGTAATCAAGGCGTCGAACGTAATGATCGGCGAGGGCGACGGAGGACTCAGGCTCTCGGCCCGCAACCAGCTCAAGGGCGTCGTCGAATCAGTCAGGGACGGAGCGGTGAACTGCGAAGTGGACGTAAAGCTCGAGGGCGGAGAGAAGATCGTCTCCATCATCACGATGTCGAGCGCCAAGCGCCTCGGCCTGGTCCCCGGCAAGGAAGTCCGCGCCGTGATCAAAGCCTCGGACATCATGGTCGGCGTGGCGGAATAACCAAGCCTTCTGCGACGCGGCGCAGGCCGCGCGCTATAGTGAAAGCGGCCCCGGCGTAACGCCAGGGCCGCTTTTTCACGCCTTCGGCTCAATCACCACTCGACGGCGCCGCTCCACTGAGCGAGCTTTGCGGGACGGTCCCATGCGTACTCGCGGAACTGGCCGCAGCACGGCGTCCCCTTGCAGGCCCAGAGACGCTTGTCCGTCGCGTCCATGACGATGCAGCCGAGCGTGCTTATCTTGTCCAGCTCCTTCTTGCGCTCGTCGCCGTGGCGGCAGACGCTGAACGGGAATCCGAAATGATCCTTGAATGCCTCTATTATATCCGCGCGCGTTATCGCCCCGGCCTTCGGCGCGAGACGGCGCAGTATGCGGCGGTCCCTGTAGAGCGTCCCGCCGAGCGCGTCCACCTGATAGCCGTATTTCGGATGCTTGATGTGATTGCTGTGCGAGATGAGGCCGTTCTCAGGATAGAGCACCAGCTGCCCGCGCGCGAGCTTTTCAAAGCCCATCGCGTCTCCCGCGCCGTAAGCGGCGGCGTAGTACATCGGCAGCATCGCCTCGGCGCCGAATATCTTGTTCACAGCGTCCACATAGCGGTCCTGCTCGAGGAACTTGCGGCGGACGAACACGGACGGGACGCCGAATACCTTCGTGTTGCTCGTCTTGTGCAGGCTGTTGACGCCGAGCGCGAGCCCGGCCTGGTTCATGCCGTAGCGCGCGAGCTGTCCGGCCTCCGTCACTATCATCATGTCGGCGCCGCCGTCTTTAAGTACCTGTAAAATGACGGTGCCGTATTCCTGCCACGTATATGTATCCCAGTTCTGAGCGAGAATCGTATGGCCGTCAGCCGACGCCTCTGGCAGCACCGCGACGCTCGAGCAGCCGTCAAGCTCCTCCTCGTCCGAGGCCGGACGGCGCACGAGCGTCATAGCCTCGGAGCGCGAGTTGAGCGTCAGCAGGTCGTCGAAAGACGCTCCCGAGCCCTCGGCCACGCCGCGGAGCTCCTCGAGAAGCTCCGGCGAGTACGCCTCTATGAACGGAAGGAACTTCTTAGATATCTCGCGCGCGTCGTCCCAGCTTACCGCAGCGTGGCCGCTGTTGAAGAAGGTCATGTAGCGTTCGAGAACGCCGCCGATAAGCTCTCGGCACTGCGAGCCGTAGTCCGCCCCGCGCTCGCGCGGAGTCCTCCCCTGAATCGTAAAAAAAGGCATATAAGCCATCTGCCGCATCTCCTTTTTGCAAAATATGGAAAAAGCCCCGCTCCGTCCGCGCGCATGGCGCCGGCGTGGAAGCGGGGCGGCCTGATTATTTTACCCCAGTACCGCTCATTTGACGAACAGCGTCACGCCCGGGCCGAGCGGCAGCTCGAACACCCACCAGACGCAGAGCAGTATTATCTGAATGGCTATCGTGACTATCGCGTATGGCATACAGCCGGCGAAGACCGTGCCCATGCCGGGCGTCTTGTCCTTGTCGGTGTTGTATGCGACTAGAAGGCCGACGATGAGCGCGACGTCGGACGATATCGGCGCGACCGCGTTCATCGCGGAGTCGCCTATGCGGTAGGCGAGCGCCGTCAGCGCGGGGCTTATGTCCACCGCGTAGAACATCGGTATGAGTATCGGCGCGAGTATCATCCACTTCGACGAGCCGGAGGTCATGAAGAGGTCGAGGAAGCATGTCATGACGGCGACGACTATGAGCAGCAGCAGCCCGTTGAAGCCGGCCTCCTTAAGCCACTGCGCGCCGGTCGCCCCCAACACGGTCGGAATGTTCGAAGCGTTGAAGAGGTAGATGAAGAGCGACGCGGGAAGCGCTATGACCATGAAGCTCGTGACGAGTCCTATGCTTTTCGACATCATCTTCGGCATATCGTTCCATTTCGCGATGGCGCCGGTCGTGCGTCCGTAGACCATCGCCGTGATCTGGAAGAAGAGGAAGAGCAGCGTAAGCACGCTCTTAAGCAGCGGCGAGTTCGGCACTATGCTGCCGTCCGCCGCGCGGAAGAACGAATCCTGCGGGAAGCAGAGCGCGAAAAGCACTACGAAGAAAAGCACGGCGGCTATCCCCGCGTTGCGCAGCCCTCTGCGCTCGACCGGCGTCAGCTCGTGCTCTGTCTCCTTGCCGAGCACGAGGCTCAGGTCTTTCGGCTCGCCTATGAAGCCGCGCACGAACTTCGTCGTTATAAGAGTGTACGCCACGGTCAGGACTACAAGGCTGGCGATAAGGAAGTACCAATGCTCGAGTACGTGCACCGTCGAAGGGTCGATGCCGAGCGAGGTGCAGACCGAGACGTTGATGCCGCTGATGAGCACGTCGAGGTTGCCGGCGAAGATGCTCGCAGCCATTCCCGCGTTGCCCGCCGCGTAAGCGAGTATGATGCCGAGCCACGGGTTGTAGCCGAGCAGGGCGAAGACGGCGGCCGCGACCGTCGTGCAGCCGAGGACGCCCGCGTTTGACGCGATGTGCGCGTTGATGGCGATGAACGAAACGACGGCGAAGACGAGCGACGGACGAGCGCCGAGTATCGTGCGGCGTATGAGCGCGCTGAAGAATCCGACCTGGTCGGCCAGCCCGATAGAGAGCATGAGCAGCCCGACCATCATCATCGGCGCGAAGTTGTAATATATCTTATACATATTCTCGGTGACATATGTGATGGTCTCCCTGTTCAGGAGATTGCGCACCGTGGCGGTGACCATCTTCTCGCCGCCGCCGGAGCTGGACGCCGACATATAGCTTATCGAAGCGCCGCCGAATATCACCGAAAGCGCGACAGCGATGACGCAGAGTATGCAGAACAGATAGAACGGATGCGGCAACTTGTTGCCGACCACCTCGACGCCGTTGATAAAACGGAAGAAGAGGCTTTTTTTCTCGCTAGTTACAGATTGTCCCATTTGAATAATTCACTTCCGACACACAAAAATCTTCAGCGCCTTTATTAGAGCGCCTTTTCATAAACGGTCTCGCCGCCGATGACGGTGCGCAGTACCCGTATATCCTTTATCTCGTCTTCGGGGCAGGTCATAAAGTCCCTGTCTATCACGACGAAGTCAGCGAGCTTGCCTGGCTCGATGCTGCCCTTCAGCTTCTCCTCGAATCCGGCGTACGCCCCCCACGTCGTGTAAGAGCGCAGCGCCTCCTCCCTCGTCATCGCCTCGCTCGGATACCAGCCCCCTTCAGGCTGCCCGTGCTCGTCTTTGCGCGACACCGCGCAGTACATACTGAGGAAAGGATTGTAGCTTTCGACCGGCGAGTCCGTTCCGTTCGGCACGACGTTGCCGCCGTCGATGAGAGTGCGCCACGCATACGCCCCTTTCATGCGCTCCGCGCCGAGCCGCGCCTCCGCGACCTTCTTGTCGGTGCGCAGGAATACGGTCTGATGCGTCGGTATGACGCCGAGCTTCCTGAAACGCGGTATATCGTGCGGTGAAAGTATCTGCGCGTGTTCTATACGCAGCCGCGCGTCGCCGTCGGGGATCTCGGAGAGCAGCCGCTCGTACACGTCGAGCGCCTGGCGGTTCGCCGCGTCCCCTATTGCGTGAATCCATATCTGAAAGCCTGCGCGGCGCGCTTCGTAGAGGACGTTGTAAAGCTGCTCGTCCGTCCACTTGCCGTTGCCGCGATGCCCGGGACGGTCGCCGTAGTCCTCGAGCATCCACGCGCTTCTGGCGCCGAGTGAGCCGTCGCCGGATATCTTGTAAGCGCGCGCAGTCAGCCTGTTGCCGTACATGCCTATGCGCAGCCCCTTCTGGAAATAGCGCAGCGAGCCCTCCATCAGCTCCTCGTAGTTCGGACGCCCGACGACGCGCATGCTCGCGTAGATGCGTATCTTAAGCTCGCGCTTCTGGTAGAGCTCCTCCCACGCCTGTATCCATTCCTCGGCCGTCCCGGCGTCGTGGACGGTCGTCAGCCCCGCCGATACGAAGCCCTCCTGCGCAAGCAGCACGATGCGCTGAAGCTGCTCTTTATTGTACGGTGGGATCGCTTTGTTGAAAGGATCCTGCGCCTGATCCGTCACCGTGCCCAGCAGCGAACCGTCCCCGGCTCTCAGGTATTCGCCGCCCGCTGGGTCCGGCGTTTCGCAAGTCACTCCGGCCGCGGCGAAGGCCGCGCTGTTCACCCACGCGGCGTGCCCACAGGCGCGCTTGAGATAAACCGGGATGTCCGGGGCGACGGCGTCGAGCTCCTCCTTCGTAGGGAACGACGCGTCGCTCCACTCGTCGTTGAGCCAGCCGCGTCCGACTATCCACTCGCCCGGCTTCGCGCGCCCGTAGGCTTCCGCGACCATCGCGACGATCTCTTCACGCCCTTTGCCGACGAGGTTCAGCTCCATCTTCATAGCGCCGGTGTTGTTGACGTGCAGATGCGAGTCGATGAGCCCGGGAAGGACGCAGCGGCCCTTCAAATCCACTATCTTAGTCTCCGGCGCGCAGAGCGCGCGTATCTCCTCGTCTGTTCCGGCGGCGACGAAACGGTCGCCGGAAACGCAGAACGCGGAAACGACGGAGAAGTCCCCGTCTGCGGTGTAGACCTTTCCGTTCACAAATGCTGCGTCAGGCTTTCTCATGTACCAGTCCCCTTTTGCCGATGAAAATAAAAAAACGTGCCGATAATGAATCAACGTAAACACGACACCGGTAGTATAAAGAGGTTCAGCGAAAATGTCTAACACTTTATGCCAATCGCCGGCGATAATAAGGGAAAACCACTATTTTATCTTTATATCATAGCTTTATACAAATGTTTTATTTATATAAAGTTTATTTTTTATTCTTATAATAATTTATAAGGCATCTGTCGGACAAGATTTTTCTGTCTTCTTCGCTCACCTCGGGCATTCTCACCGTTATCCGCGTTTTATCCCCGCCGCCGTCTCCCTCAAGTAGGAATGAATGACCGCGAGATGCGCCGGCACGAAGCCGCAGCTGAACTTTCCCGCCGCGAAGAGGCCGAACGCATGGTCGTCCTCGTTGATCGTGCCGCCGACGGCGCATAGCGAATTATGGCAGTTCGTGAGGACGTAGGGCAGAGGGAAGCTCTTCATGCCGCTCGCAAGCGCGGATAAATTACCACAGCAGCGCGCGGCGTACAAGGCGGAACGTTATAATACGAAGAGACAAACGCCGCGGCGCGGCATAAGCGCGCCGCAGGGAAGGAGACGAGCGGATGCTTACGATACGCGCCGCGCGGGCCGGGGAATTTGAGACGGTGCGCGCTTTTTACCACAGCCTCATAGACGCTATGGAGGGGGCGGAATTTCATCCGAAATGGGAGAAATACGTCTATCCCTCCGACGATTTCCTGCGTTCGTCGGTCGGGCGCGGCGAAATGTATCTCGGCTTCGACGGAGGAGAACCGGCGGCTGCGATGGCGATAAACGGCGATGGCGCTGAGGGTTACGACGGCGCGCCGTGGCGCGTTCCCGCCGCGCGCGGGGAATTTTCCGTCGTCCACGCGCTCGGCGTACACCCTGCGTTTCAGGGGCGCGGCTTCGCGCGAGAGCTCGTGCGAAGGGCGATAGCGGAATCGCGGGCGCGCGGCATGAAGGCGCTGCGCCTCGACGTGCTTTCGGGCAACGTCCCTGCGCTGCGGCTCTACGAATCGGAGGGCTTCCGCTACGTGGAGACGATAAAGCTTTTCTACGAAGACACGGGCGTCGCGGATTTCCTGCTTTACGAGTACGCGCTGTAACCTCTGACTATATTTGACAGCTTAGCCGCGCGCGGCTAATATTCATCCGTAGTATATGCCGGACGCATGAGGAAGGGCGTCCGTTGAATTTGAGATAAAAGGGAGATGCGCTCTATGGCTCAGGAAAACTGCTCCCACGACTGCGGGAGCTGCCAGCAGAAATGCTCCGAGGCTGAGAAGCCGGATTTTCGCGTAGTGGCGAATCCGCTCAGCGACGTCAAAAAGGTGATAGGAGTCGTCAGCGGCAAGGGCGGCGTAGGAAAGTCGCTCGTCACGGCGCTGCTCGCCTCCGCGATGCAGAAGAAGGGACTTCAGTGCGGAATACTGGACGCCGACATAACGGGGCCGTCGATACCGAAGATGTTCGGCGTGGACGCGCTCGCGACCTCGAACGAGTCGGGCATACTGCCCTGCCGCACGCGCGGCGGCATCGACATAATGTCCGTCAACCTGCTGATGGAGGACAAGGCGACGCCGGTCATATGGCGCGGCCCCGCGATTGCGGGAGTCGTTCAGCAGTTCTGGAGCGACGTAATATGGAGCTATGAGGACTGCCTGCTCGTCGACATGCCGCCGGGAACGGGCGACGTGCCGCTGACGGTCTTCCAGTCGCTGCCGGTGGACGGCATCGTCATCGTCGCCTCTCCGCAGGAGCTGGTCTCGCTCATCGTCGAGAAGGCGCTGCGCATGGCTAAGGAGATGAACATCCCGATACTCGGCGTGATAGAAAACATGAGCTACGTCCAGTGCCCGGACTGCGGCAAAAAAATCAAGATTTTCGGCGAGGGGCGCACGGCGGAGACGGCGGCGAAGTACGGCATAGACTTCCTCGGCGAGATCCCGATCATCCCCGAGCTCGCGGCCCTATGCGACGCGGGCAACATCGAATACTACTCGGCGGATTTTATGGACAAAGCCATAGAAAAGATAGAATCGGCGGGGAATAAAAAATAACGAAAAAAATCGTCCGGCTCAAGCGAGCCGGATTTTTTATCATCCGCCGCCTGAGTGTATAATTTTAAGACGAACGCGAAAGCGCCTGAGGCGGGCGAAAATAACGGCGTGAAAAGAGGCTTGCGATGAATAAAAAAAATCTTAAGATGAAGCCGGTCGGCAGCGAATACATGGAGCAGTACAACGCGCTGCTGCGCTATGTGTTCCAGGTGACGGACCAGGAGCTGCATTCCGTCGGCTGGCAGGAGAAGGAAATAATACACGCGAAGTTCCCGACGATGAAGAAGGCGGACGTGATAGGCTGGTTCGACAACGACATGCTCGTATCGCAGGCCGCCGTCTACCCCATGCAGGTGCGCGTATTCGACAGGACGTACAAGATGGGAGGGCTGACGGGCGTCGGCACCTACCCAGAGTATTCCAACATGGGGCTGATGCACAAACTGCTCGAACAGGCTCTCAAGAACATGAAGAAGCGCGGGCAGTACATTTCGTACCTCTACCCCTATTCCATCCCCTATTACCGGCGCAAGGGCTGGGAGATAATTTCCGACAAAATCTCCTACGAGATAGAAGACTACCAGCTTCCCAAGAGCCGCCAGGTCGCGGGCGACGTGCGCCGCGTCAAGACGGACGGCCCGGAGCTCAAGGAGACCTACGAGCGCTACGCGATGCGCACGCACGGCGCTGTGCTTCGCGACGAGCTGGCATGGAACGAATACTGGCTGTGGGACCCCGACGACATCATGGCGGCGGTCTATTACAACGAGCGCAACGAGCCCGACGGCTACGTCATATACTGGATAGCGAACGAAATCTTCCACATCAAGGACATGATCTTCAACAACGAGGACGCGCGCGCGGGGCTGTGGAATTTCGTCTCGGCGCACTTCTCGATGATAGACGCGGTGCAGGGCGACACGTACACCGACGAGCCGCTCGCCTTCCTGCTCGAGGACGCGAGCATAAAGGAGACGATCTCACCCTACTACATGGCGCGCATCGTGGACTTCCCGTCGTTCATAGCCGATTACCCGTTCAAGGCCGACATCGTCGAGCGCGAGTGGAAATTCACCCTCTCCGACCCGATAATGGAGTGCAACCAGGGGACCTTCCGCCTAACCATATCGAAGGAGGGCGAGGGACGCGCCGAGCGGATAGCCGAGCAGTGCGGCGACGAGATAAACATACAGACAATGACGACGATGCTGATGGGCTACAAGCGCCCGGACTACCTCGCGAAGATAGGGCGCCTGCGCGCCGGCGGCGGCGTTATAGACATGCTCGAAGACGCCATAGAACAGCAGACGCCGTATATATCCGATTATTTCTAAATTTAAGGAGGAAATTTTTCATGCTTCTGCTCTGCTACCCCAAATGCACGACATGCCAGAAGGCGAAGAAATGGCTCGACGAAAAGGGCATAGCCTATGAGGAGCGCGACATCAAGACGGAGAACCCGAGCGCGGACGAGCTGCGCGCGTGGCACAAGCTCTCCGGCCTGCCGCTGAAAAAATTCTTCAACACAAGCGGCAATTCCTATAAAAATCTCGGCCTCAAAGACAAACTTCCGGCGATGAGCGAGGACGAGCAGATAGAGCTGCTCGCTACGGACGGGATGCTCGTCAAGCGCCCGCTGCTCGTCACGGATACGCGGGTGCTGACCGGCTTCCGCGAGGCCGAATGGAGCGAGGCGCTCAAATAACGGTGATTCCGCAAAAAATAACCGAAGAAATGACGGCGCGCCGCCGCGACTTCCACAAATACCCGGAGCGCGGATGGACTGAATTCCGCACGACGGCGATCTGCGCGGCGGCGCTTGAGCGGCTCGGCTGGCGCGTGCGCTTCGCGGACGAATTTATAGAGCCGGCGCGCGTCATGGGGCGCGATATCGACGCCGCGGCGGAAAAGCGGCGCGCTCTCGCGCAGGGCGCGCCCGCGGAGGCCATGTCGCGCATCGGCGAATACACGGGGCTCTGCGCCGAGCTCGGCGAGGGCTCGCCTCTTACAGTCATGCGCTTCGACATAGACTGCGTGGAGACGGCGGAGAGCGCAGAACCTTCGCACCGTCCAGCGGCGCTCGGCTTCGCCTCCGTCAACGCGGGGCTTTCGCACTCCTGCGGACACGACGGACACGCGGCGATAGGCTTGGCGCTCGCGGAAATGCTTGCGAACGAACGACAGAATCTGCGCGGCACGGTGCGTTTGCTCTTCCAGCCCGCCGAGGAGGGAGTGCGCGGCGGATACGCCTTCGCGCCGCTCGCGCGCGGCGCGGATCATTTCATAGCCTCGCATCTCGGCCTCGGCCTGCCTACTGGCGTCGTATGCGGCGGCATGGGCGGCTTCCTCTGCTCGACGAAGTTCGACGCGGAGTTCACGGGCCGGGCCGCCCACGCGGGCGGCGAGCCGGAGCGCGGGCGCAACGCGCTGCTCGCCGCGGCGCAGGCGGCTCTCGCGATACACTCAATAGCGCCGCATTCGGGCGGCGTCATGCGAGTCAACGTCGGCGTGCTGAGCGCGGGCGAGGGGCGCAACGTCGTGCCGCCGCACGCGCTGATGAAGATAGAGACGCGCGGCGAAAACGACGGGATAGCCGCCTACGCCTACGAGCGCGCGGAAGCGGCGCTCAAGGGGGCGGCTCTGATGTACGGCGCGGAGCTGGCCGTGACGAAGCGGGGCGAGACGACGGCGGCGGAAAGCGACGAAAAGCTGGCGCGCATAATAACCGACGAGGCCGCCTCAGTCCCAGGCGTGACCGGGACGCGGCTTCACAGGCGGATATCCGTGAGCGACGACGCCTGCTGGCTCATGCGCGAGACGCAGAAAAGCGGCGGCCTCGCGGCATACGCATGCTTCGGCGCGGACGCGCCGGCGGGCCACCACAACGGAGCCTTCGACCTCGACGAGGCGGCTCTGCCCATAGCTCTCGAAACCTTATACAAAACCGCCGCGCGGCTGAACGCCGCGGAATAACGCTAAACGCCGCCGCCGCGCCGGAAATTCCGGACGCGGCGCTTTTTATAAAAAATACCGCTTTTCGCGCGCTTTTCAAAATTACCGCTTGACGCGCGGCGCGCCAGCGTTCAGAATTGTATTTTATACCGCTTAAGTTCGGAGGGTATTCGATGGACAACAAAAAGAGAGAAGAAATACTCCGCCTGCTCGAGGCCAACGCGAGATACACGCCGAAGGACATCGCCGTGATGCTCGGTCTCGGCGTAGAAGAGACCGAAAAAGAGATAAAGCAGATGGAGAAGGAGCGCATCATCTGCGGCTACCACGCTCTCGTGGACTGGGACAAGACAGACGACGAAAAGATCTCCGCGCTCGTCGAGCTCAAGGTCATGCCGCAGCGCGGGCACGGCTACGACAGCATAGCCGAGAAGATATACCAGTACCCCGAGGTCGAATCGCTGTACCTCATGTCCGGGGCATACGACTTCTCAGTCATCCTCAAAAAAGCGACGATGAAGGAGATAGCGAACTTCGTCTCCACGCGCCTCGCCGTCATGGAAGAGGTCCAGAGCACCGCGACGCACATCGTCCTCGTCCGCTACAAGGACCACGGCACGACCTTCGCCGAGACGAAAAAAGACCAGCGCGTGATGGTGATGCCATGAGAGATTTCATCTGCGACAAGATAAAGCGGATAAAGCCGTCGGGCATCCGCCGCCTCTTCGACATCGCGAACGAGATACCTGACGTCATATCGCTCGGCGTCGGCGAGCCGGATTTCGATACGCCGTGGCACATCCGCGAGGAGGGCATCTACGCGCTCCAGAAGGGACGCACATTCTACACCTCCAACTCAGGCCTGCCGGAGCTGCGCGAAGAAATAGCGAACTACATGTACCGCAAGTACGGCCTCGTCTACGACCCGAAGAACGAGATAATCCTCACCGTCGGCGGCAGCGAGGCGATAGACATAGCCTTCCGCGCGACGCTGAACCCGGGCGACGAGGTGGTCTACCCCGAGCCGGGCTACGTATCCTACGAGCCGTGCATACTGCTCGCCGACGGCAGGCCCGTCTCGATAGAGCTCTCGGCGGAGACCGAGTTCCGCCTCCAGCCCGAGCAGCTCGAGGCGGCGATCACGCCGAGGACGAAGGTCCTGCTCATATCGTACCCGAACAATCCGACCGGAGCGATAATGGAGCGAGCCGACCTTGAAAAGCTCGTCCCGGTGATACTCAAGCACGACCTGCTCGTCATCTCCGACGAGATATACAGCGAGCTCTGCTACAAGGAGCGCCACGTCAGCATAGCGTCGCTGCCCGGGATGCACGAGCGCACGATAGTCATAAACGGCTTCTCGAAGTCCTTCGCGATGACCGGCTGGCGTCTGGGCTGGGTCTGCGCGCCGGCGCACCTCATGGAGTATATGCTCAAGATACACCAGTTCGGCATCATGTCCGCGCCGACGATGAGCCAGTACGCGGCTATATCGGCGCTGCGCAGCGGCGACAAGGATACGGAGATGATGGCCGAGTCATACAACCAGCGCCGCCGCTTCCTGATGGAGGCTTTCGCCGAAATGGGGCTGCCGTGCTTCGAGCCTTACGGAGCCTTCTACGTGTTCCCCGACATTTCGGAATTCGGCATGGGCTCGGAAGAGTTCTGCGAGAAGCTTCTGAAGGCCGAGAACGTCGCGGTCGTCCCCGGCTCCGCCTTCGGCAAGTCCGGCGACAAACACGTGCGCATCTCCTACTGCTACTCCGTCGAGGAACTCAAAGAGGCTATGACGCGCATAGCGCGCTTCGTCGATAAGCTGCGCTCGGAAGAGAAAGACAAGGCGAAGGAAAGATAAACGCCGCAAAAACTCAAACAGAGCGCGCCGCCCTTTTTACAGAGGACGGCGCATTTTTTGCTGTTCGGAATTTACGCCTTCTCCCTCTGCTCCAGCCAGTCGCAAACCTCGTCAGCGCCGAGGTCGAACATTCTGCTGTCCTCACGCACCGGCGCGAAGTAGTAGGCGGCCTTCTCCGCGCCGAACTCGCGCTCCAGTTCGTTCCACTGCGAAGCTGTGAGAATGCAGAAGGCGAGCGTGTCGCCACCGAGCGAGCCCATGTACCAGCGGATTTGATAGTCGGGCGATAGATATTCCTGAATGCTCTTCAGCGTCGTGTCTCTGTCCGTGCAGTCGTCCTCGTAGGGAATAGGGAGCTTTACGCCGTCCTTTTCAAGAACTATGTCTACGCCGCGTTCTTTGTCCGAATCAACGCACTCGAAACGGATTTTATCCTTTTCCGGCAGCTCGTCGTTGAAATACTCGATTACGGATTCGTCCTCGTCTCCCCAGTCAACCCAGATGAGCGCGTCGCTTTCCCAGAACTCATCTTCGTTTTTGTCGGGGGCTGACAGGAATTTTCTTATCTCATCCATAGCGTTTCCTCCTTTGATTCTGCGCCGTCGCGCTAAAGCTCCTTCTCGAATATCACCTTGTCCTCGCCCTCGTGAAATCCGTTCTTTCTATAAAAGCCGCAGGCCGGCGCGTCCCGCTTCGTCCAGAGCGAAAGGCTTTTCACGCCGCGCTCTTTCAGCCACGGTTCCATGAGCTTCAGGAGCTCCGTACCAGCGCCGCGGCCCTGCGCCGACGGGTGTACGCAGAGGTCGTCTATGCAGTATTCCGCGCCCCAGTACCAGCGTTTTATACGCCCGAGCGACACGGCGGCGAGCCGCCCTTCGTCGTAAAGGCCGAGCGATAATGAATCGGGCGCTCCGGTCAGCCCGTCGATATACTCGCGCAGCGCCGCCTCGTCGTCCCACGTTTCGTTCCACGGAGACTGAGCGAAGGCCCCGCGTATAATTTCCATAACTTCGGCGATTTCTCTTTTTACGTCGATTTCTCTGAGCTCCATAAAAATTCACGCCTTTCCGTAATTATCCTGAGATTTTTTCTTATAAACAGCGCGCGACGCGTAGAGCGCGAGCTGCAGCAGCCACTGAAAAGCCTCGGCGAACGCTATGGACATGTTGCCGAAGAGCGGAAGGAGCGCGTAGGAGGCTGCGATGCGGAAAGCCAGCGTCCCTACGCCCGCAGCGCTCGACCACAGCACGTCTCCGAGCCCTTCGATAAAGCCGCGGAAGGCGGTCGCGAGCCCGAATGCCCAGTAGAAGCTCGCGATGCGCAGGAAAAAGTCGCGCCCGATGGCGACGGCCTCTCCGCCCGCTCCGAATGCCGCGATGAGGCGGCTCCCCGTCGGGATTACGAGCAGCGTCAGCATTACCGAGACCGCCGCCATGAGCGCCGCGCCGGCAGTCAATATCCTGCCGGCGCGCTCCGTGTCGCGCGCGCCGCGGGCCTGCGCGACGAGCGTCGATATAGCCGAGCCGAGGTTGATTACCGGCAGCAGTATGATTGTGTCTATCCTGTAGGCCGTCGTTATCGCCGCGACCGTCGGCGTGCCGAAGCCGTTCATGAAATTCTGCAGCACGAGGTTGCCCACCGACGTGACGCTGAACTGCACCGTAGGCGGAACGCCTAGGCGGCAGCCCTCGGCGAGCGCCGCGCGGTCTATCAGAGGCCCGCCGCGCGCGAAGCGGAGCGCGGGATGCCTGCGCGCGCCGTAAAAGACGAGGAAAACCGCCATAGCCGCCTGCGAGGCGACCGTAGCCGCGGCGGCTCCCGCGACGCTCCAGCGGAACACGGCGACGAACAGCAGGTCGAGCGCGACGTTCACGGCGGAGGATACGAGCACGGCGCAGAACGGCGCGCGGCTGTCTCCGACGCCGCGCAGCGCGGCGGAATAAACGTTGTAGAGCGCAAGAAAAGGAACGCCGGCGAGCACGATGACGAGATACTCCTCAGCCATCGCGAAGGTGTCCTCCGTCGTGTGCAGGAGGCGCAGCAGAGCCGGCGCAGCGGCCATGCCGAGAGCCGCGAGGGCGGAGAATACGGCGAAGAGCACGACGGAGAAGGTCGAGAGCTGCCGCGGCAGCTTGTCCGTCTCGCCGCTTCCGTAGGTCTGCGCGAACATGACGGAGAGGCCGACGGAAAATCCGGCTATGAGATAGACGAAGAAGCCGACCGCGGTCGCAGTAGCACCGACGGCTGCGAGCGCCGCCTCGCCCTCGACGTTGCCGACGATAAAGGCGTCGGCCCAGTTGTAAAGCTGCTGAAGAACTCCGCTCAGTATCAGCGGCAGGCTGAAATCCGCCAGCTCGCGCGCCGTTTTTCTTAAATCGCCGTTCATCCGCGCACCCTCCGTCGATATGCTTTAACGCAAAAAAACCGTATGCAGCCTTGCATACGGTAAGGTACTCAACCCGAGGTTGTTATTGAAAATCCGAGGAAACTATATCAAGCGCGGGCGAAAAACTCAATAGGGGCGAAACGCGCAAATCGTACCGCCGCCGCGCCTCCGGCAGCTCCGCTATTCCTTCGAAGATCGCAGAGTCGAAAGCAGTGCCGTGCCTAAAATCACCGCTCCGCCCGCGAGCTCGCGAAGCGTCGGGAACTCGCCGATAAAAAGCGCCGCCGCAGCGATGCCGTAGACGCTTTCGAGGCTCGCTATCACGCCCGCCGTCTGCGCGCGCACGCTCTTCATGCCGCTGATAAAAAGCGAGTGCGCGACGCCTGTGAGCACGACGCCGAGCACGGCGAGAAGCGCCCAGTCCGCCGGCGTGACGTGCGGCCTGTCGAAAAGCAGGACCGGCAGCATCAGAAGCGCCGCAGTCCCCTGCTCGTAGAAGGCCACGACGCTGCCGTCGTAGCGCGCGACGAACTTCCTGTTGAGCAGCGACATCACCGCGTAAGAGAGGCTCCCGGCCATGCCCCAGATCATCCCCGCAATCATGCCGGGCCCCGCATCGAAGCCGGGCACGACGAGCAGCACTCCGCCGAACATCACGAACGCGGCGAGCACGTCAGCGCCGCGCAGCCTTTCACGGAACAGCAGCGGCTCGAGGAAAGTGACGAAAATAGGGTAAGCGGCGAAGGTCAGCACGCCTATCGCGACTGTCGAGAGCTTGACTGAAAGATAAAAGGCGGTCCAGTGGAGCGCGAGCACCGCCCCGACCGCGGCGATCGCCGCGTAATCGGCGGCGCGGGCCAGACGCACATTCTTTTTCCTTAAAAAGAAGAAAAGCCCCATCGACGCGGAGGCGAAGAACACGCGCCCGAGCACGATGTACGGCGCGGGCAGGCTTATGAATTTGCCGAAAAGCCCCGTAAGGCCGAAAAGTACGACTGAAAGATGAATTTCCAGAAGATTCCGCGTCCTGACGTCCACGCAGCGCTTCCTCCCTATTCCGCGCCGCAGCGCTTCCTGACGGCGCGCAGGTCGGCGTACAGGGTGTAGCGGCTCTTCCCCATCTCGCGCGCGAGATAGTCTATCGAGCCCTTGAGACGGAAGAAGCCGCGCCCGTCGAGAAATTCCACGCACTCCCGGCGTTCCCCGCTCGTGAGATACTCGAGCGGGCGGCCCATGCGGCGGCGCGCCTCTTCGACGAAAGACGCCTCGTCCTCGGGGCCTCCGAACCTCTCCACCCTGGGGCCGTCGAAGGAAAGCGGCTTTACCGCGGTCAGGAAGGAAGCCGCGTCGAGAAGCATCCTCGCCTTCGTCGTATCGTAATTGACGCAGAGCATCCCGACGAGCTTCCGCCCCGCGTCGCGTATCAGCAGGACGCTCGAACGGAGCTGCCGCCCGTTCCGCGCCTCCGCCGGGTAGTTAGCGATATAGTCCAGCGTCTCCACCTCGGAGCTGGTCATGAGAAAGCGCCCGAAGTCCGACATAGGCGCGTCCGCGCCGCGCCCCGAAAGACGCTCGTTCGCGGAGGCGATTATCCTCGTACCCTCCGGCGTCAGGTCGTGCAGTATTACCTCGTAATCAGGGCCGAGCGTCTCGCCGAGCATACCGACGAGCGGCACGAAAGGCGCGAGCAGCGGATGACAAATCTCTGACATAAAAAGCCTCCATACAAAAATAAGGCGAAGAGCCTTTCTCTCCGCCTATTATACCCACGCGCGCGGCGCGGCGGAAGTTCGGCGCGCCGGCGCCGTGCCTTCGCTACATCGCCACTTCGACGCCCGCGCCCGCGGCCTTCGCCTTTTTCACTATCTCGGCGGCGGCGACCACGTCGAGCGTCGCGAAGCCCACTGTCTTCATGATCGTGACGTCCTGCGGCGAGCGGCGTCCTTCGACGCGCCCGAGTATCAGCTCGCCGAGCTCGCCGGAAATCATATCGGGCGAGAATTTACCCTCGCGCTCCGCTATTATAAAGTCTCCCGCCTCGGCGAGCACCGCCTCGCGGTTGTCCACGAAAATGCGCGACGCGCGCGCGAAAAGCTCCGCGGGTATCTCGCGCATCTCGGGCGTGTAGGCCCCGACGCCGGTCACGTGGCAGCCGTCCTTTATGTCCGCGGCGTCGAATACCGGTTCGCGCGAGGTCGTCACGGCGGTCACTACGTCCGCGCCGGTCACCGCCTCCTTCGGCGTAGCGGCTGGAATCAGCTTCGTACCGAACTTCCCGGCAAGCGGCGCGTACTGTTCCGCGAACGTCCGCGCGCGCCCCTCGAGCGCGTCGTACACGCGCACCTCTGAAAGCCTGCGCGCCGTCATAAGAGCTTCGAGCTGCGCGGGGGCCTGGCCTCCGGTGCCGAATAGCGCGCCTACGCTCGCATCCGGGTTCGCCAGCAGCTCTATCGCCGCGCCGGAGATCGCCGCCGTTCTGAGCTGCGTCAGAGTCGTGCCGTCGAGTATCGCCGACACAACGCCCGTCTCGCCGTCCACGACCGCCATCGTCGCGGGGATGACGGGCAGCCCCTTTTCGCGGTTGCCGGTGAAGCAGGAGACGATCTTCACGCCGCCCGCGTTCAGCGCGCCGCCGACGTAGGCCGGCATGAACATTATCTGCCCGTCGCGCGCGTCGTTGTCGATGTTTATGCGCAGCGGCACGACGGCGCTGCCCTCCGTGTGCAGCACGAAGGCCTTCTTGTCGGCCTCTATCGCGTCGCGCATCGAAAAAACCTTAAGAATATCTTCCCTTGTAAGAATAAGCATAACGCACGCCCCTTTCAGCGATTGAAAAAGCCTTTATCATTAGCATACGCAGAAAAACTTTTTTGTCAATGATACAAAATTTTGTATAATGCGTGGGACACGGTGCGCAAAGCAGAACGGGCAGCCTTCGCGTCGGACGCCGCCGGTTTTTATTACGCTTACTAAACTACGGCAAAAAAGGAAACGGCCCCTCTCGCGCAGGCTCTCGCGGAAGGGCGGCGTTTCATCGAATATTTCAGGGGACGGCGCGTCCGTCACGCCGCGCTTTTGTACAGAGAGGCGGCGCCTATCACGGCTGCGTCTCCGCCGAGTTTCGAGGTCTTCAGGCGGAAATACGGACGGAAGGGCGCGGGCAGGTACTTTTGCGCGCGCTCCGCAAGCTCTTCCGCTATGCCTTCCGCGCGGCTCATTCCGCCGCTCAGTATCACGGCTTCCGGGTCGAGCGCGACGGCGACGGAAACTATGCCGCGCGCAAGCGTTTCGAGCGCGGGAGATAGCATCGCGCTGGCTTCGGGCGCGGCGCGCATTTGCCAGAGCTTTTTGAAATCGGCGGGAAGTCCGGCGGCCTTAGCGCGTCGTTCGAGCCAATCCGCCGATGCGGCCTCTTCGAGATGGCCCGCGCCGCCGCAGCCGCAGCCCGTGAGCTCCGCGCCGCAGAGCGCCATGTGTCCGCATTCCGCGGCCATGCCGTGCGCCCCGCGCACGAGCCGCCCGCCCGAGACTATGCCCGCGCCGATGCCGGTGCCGAGCGTCAGTACGACGTAGTCCTCCATCCCTGCGGCAGCGCCCGCCATGCCCTCGCCGAGCGCCGCGCAGTTAGCGTCGTTCTCGATCGCCGCTTCGGCGCGCAGGCCAAGGGACGCGAGACGCCTCTCGACCATAGCGCCGAGCGCGAGGCCGTCGCAGTTTTCGTAATTCGTGAGCCGCGCGGCGGTTTTACGGTCTTTCGCCACGAAGCCCGGCAGCCCCATGCCGACGAAGCACTCTTCGCCGTTTTCCGCAAGGCGCAGGACGAGCGCGGCGGCGGTCTCGACGAGATTCTCAGCCGTGCGCGGCGACGGCGCGGCGCAGGTTTCGGCGCGCAGCAGACGCGCGGGACTCTGCGAAAAATCGGCCGCGCCCGCCGTTATCGTGTGTCCGCCGACGTCGAGGCCGATATACTTCATTTAATAGCTCTCCTTCGCGGCGTTCGCAATGTCACACGACGTGCAAATGAAGCGCCGCAGCTCGAATACCTCTTCGCATTCGAAGCGCAGCGCGCGTCCCGAGACGCGGCGAGCGCCCGGGACGAGAGCCGCCGCGTCGGTCTGTAACGTGTTCATGAAGGATATTTCCAAGACGTATGGCCCTTCAAGCGTGAACGGACGAAGCTCGCCGCGCCGCGCAGCCTCTGCAGCTTCTTTAGCGGCGGCGTAAATTTCAGCCTCCGTCTCCTCCGGCGTGCGGCAGAGCGCCGCGCCTCGCCCGAGCCCCTCTTTTACCGAGCAGAGCCGCGCCTGCGGTCCGAGCAGACTGCGCGCCTCGGCGCAGAGCGCGTCGTCGCCGGAGACGAACGCGACGGGGACGCCCAGCGCTCCGCAGAGCAGCGCGTTCACGCCGGTCTCGCCCATTTTTACGCCGTTGACCGCGATGCCGTAGATAGTGTGTCTGTCGTAGCTGTGGTCGAGCACGGCCTTCTCCGTCCCGGCCATCGCGTGATAGCCGGTGAAGAACGCCGCGTCGCAGCCCTCCGCGCCCTCGACCATGCCGAGCACCTTCGGAGAGCCGCTAGCGAGAAGTACGGAGCCTCCGAACTCCGCGACGTCGAGGTTCGTCATGGAGCAGTGGGCGTCGCAGATTATCACGCGCTCCGCCCCGGCGTCGAGCGCGCCGCGCACGGCCGCGCTCACGTCGCCGAGCTGGCGCGCGCGCCCGAAGGGATATTCGGGACGGCCCGCCGTCACCTGCGCCGTGCTGACGACGCCGGTCGAGCCCTCCATATCTGAGCTTATAAATATTTTCACGGCAAGAGCCTCCGTTTCATGCGGAAATAAAATACGCGCCGCCGTTTCGTGAGAAACGCGGCGGCGCGGCGTGTGGCCGAATGTTAGACGTTGAAGCGTATCTCTATCATGTCTCCGTCTTTGACTATATATTCCTTGCCTTCGAGCCTCAGCACCCCGGCCTTGCGGCATTCGTCGAAGGAGTGGCCGTGCGCCATGTAGTCGTCGAAGGCGACGACCTGCGCCCTGATGAAGCCGCGCGCGAGGTCGGAGTGTATCGTCCCCGCCGCGTCCACGGCGGTCTCTCCCTTGTGCAGCGTCCAGGCGCGCACCTCGTCCGGGCCGCAGGTGAAGAAGCTGATGAGGCCGAGCACGCGGTAGGCCTCTTCGATGAGGCGTTCGCGCCCCGGCTCCGTGATGTTGAGCCCTTCGGTGAACTCCTTCGCCTCCTCGGGGTCGAGGTCCATGACGTCCATCTCGAGGCTGCCGTAGAGCGTGCAAAGCTTCGCCCCGCGCTCTTCCGCGCGCTTTTTAAGCTCATCCCACTTCGGGATCTTCGTCTCTTCGTTCTGGCTCTCGTCGAGGTTCAGCAGAATTATCTGCGGCTTCGACGTGACGAAGGCGAAGCCGCGAAGCTGGCGCGTCTCCTCGGGCTTCAGCTCGATGCTCGAAAGCGGCTTTTCCTCCATGAGGCAGTCGTAGCATTTTTCAAGCAACGCCTTTTCCTTGTCTTCGTCCGGCGTGAGCTTCTTCTTCGCGCGCAGCTTCGAGAGGCGGTTGTCTATCACGCCGAGGTCGCGGAAGATAAGTTCGTTGTCCACTATGTCCCAGTCGCGTACGGGGTCTATGCTCCCCTCCGGATGCTCGACCGCCGGGTTCGCGAAGCATCGGATGACGTGTATCAAAGCGTCGGCGTCGGCTACGAACGAAAGGAAGGCGTTGCCGAGCCCCTCGCCCTTGCCGGCCCCGCGCGAAAGTCCGGCGAGGTCTACGAATTCCACCTGCGCCGGGGTCTCCTTGCGCGGCGCATGTATCCCGACAAGAGCGTCGAAGCGCTTGTCCGGCACGGGGACGACGGCCTTGTTCGGGTCCGTCTTGCCTCCGGCGTATGGCTTCACCTCGGCGCCGGCCCTCGTTATAACGTTGAAAACAGTGCTCTTGCCGCTCAACGGCAGCCCGATAATTCCGCAATGCAGCATCTATATCAGCTCCACAGATATTTTTTCTTTTCGTAAGAGTTTACTATAACGCGGCGCGCGCCGCAAATCTCATTCAGCTCGCGGAGACGCCGCCGTAGCTTTTTTCGTTTATTACTATGAGGCCGTTTTTTATTTTTTCGGCTATCTCGTCTATTTTATCGCGGATCTCTACCGGCACGTTCATCTTCGATTCGCGCGTCCACGTCGATATGTCCATGCACCCTTCGGCGAGGCCTATCGAGAAGCTGTCCTTCGGCAGCTTGCCGTCCATATAGTTCTCGATGACGCGCGCGACTACGTGCCCGCTCCGCTTCACCACGCTCGCGAGCACCGCGTCTGGAAATTCCGTCTCAAGCTCGCTGTCAACTCCGATGCACCACCATCCTCCGGAAACAGCGTCCTTTATCGCAGACAGAGAGGCCGGGCCCGCGGCGCAGAATATCACGTCGGCCCCGCCGCGGCTGAGCTTCCTCGCCGCTGCGGCTACCTTCGAGGCGTCGGTGAAGCTGCCCGTGTATTCGCACAGCACCTCGACGCCGGGCGACGTGTACCACGAGCCGGCCCTGTAGCCGAGCTTGAAGCGCCGCGCCGGAGGCACGTCCTCCCCGAGTATTATGCCTATCACGAAGTCTCCGTTGATCCGCGCCATGTCTTTTTCGCCCGTCATCATCGCGGCGAGGACTCCGGCGAGGAAGCCTCCCTCCTCCTCGCGGAAGACGATGTTGGTGACGCCCTCCATGCCGCGGCTGTCGAAGACCACGTAGGTGCAGTCGGGGAATTCGTCCTTGACGGCCCTGAGCGCCGGAACGTAGAGGGACGACGTTATTATAACGAGGTCGGACTCGCTCGAGGCTTCGCGCAGCAGCGGCTCGAGCAGGGCCGCGTCGCCGTAGGCGTTGTAGACCTCCGTCTGTATCTTCCTGCCGTAGCGCTCGCGCGCCATCTCGAGCCCGCTGCAGCATATCCCGTTGAAGCTATTAGGCATAGCCACGGGGTCGGCCCCTTCGAGCATAAGGGCTATCCTTTCCGCCGCAAGACATCCGCCGGCGGAGAAAACGATAATCAGAGCCGAAAGCATGAAACAGAAAATTTTTTTCATCCGTCCACCTCTTCGCGCGAAACGGCGGCGGCCGCCGCGCCGTAGTCCGTCTTACCATTATATTATATCCCTCCCTGCACTCCAACGCGAAACGGCGTAAAAAGCGCGTTTCCGCCGGCGCGGCGCGCGTTTGACAAATTCCGCGCCGCTTAACTATCATAGTCTGAGGCTGACATTGGAGGTATCACGATGAGAAAATTCATGAAATTATGCGCGGCGGCGGCTTTAGCCGTGCTTTTGGCGGCGGGCTGCGGAGCCGCCGACGTCGCGGTGAAAGCGCCGTCAGAGGTAAAAATCGGCAGGCCGTTCCTTGTACGCGTAGAGGCGCGCGCAGAGACGCTCTCCGACGTAAAGGTGTCGTGGCTCGGGCAGGAAGCGCCGCTTTCCGCCGCGCCGGACGGGGTATATTCAGTTCTGCTCGGAAGCGACGTAAAGGGGACGGAGCCCGGCGAGGCCGAGCTCGCCGTTACGTTCCGCTCCGGCGGCGGAGACGAGGAGCGCGTCGCGCATCGCGTGAAGCTGCTGCCGCACAGCTATCCCGCCGAAAAATTGACCGTCGCGCCGTCGAAGGCGTCGCCTCCGTCTAAGGAGGCGGAGCGCATAAAACGAGAAGCGGAGCTCGGGCGCGCCGCCGTGATGAGTACGCGTCCGGGGCACGCTCCATCGCTGCCGCTCGTCCGTCCCGTGCCGGGGATATTCACCTCGAATTACGGCAAGAGCCGGTGGTTCAACGGCAAATTCAGCGGACGCCACGGCGGCGCGGACATGCGCGCCAAGACAGGCACTCAGGTCAAGGCCGCGGCGGACGGCGTCGTGACGCTCGCGGGGGATTTCTACTTCGCTGGGCGCTGCGTCTACGTCGATCACGGCGCGGGCTTCACGACATTTTACTGCCACCTCTCGAAGATCTCCGTCAAGGCCGGAGGCGAGGTGAAGGCCGGACAGACGATAGGGCTCTCGGGCAGCAGCGGGCGCGTCACCGGGCCGCACCTGCATTTCAGCACCGCGTGGCGCGGCATATACTTCGACCCGGAGCCGCTTCTCGCCAAATAGCCGAGCGGCCGCGCGCAATATCTTTCAATAAATCCCGCGGCGGCGGCGCTAAAATAGGCCGCGTACTGCTAAAGGCTGGAGGCGGTGAAAAACGGCGGCGAAACGCGAAAACGGAGAGGCCCGCTTCAGCACGGCGCTCGGCATAGAGGCCTACTCGCTGCACGGGAACGGGCGCGGCTTCCCGGATCATTTCCACGCGCACTACGTCGCCGGCATCGTCGCGGACGGGCGGCGCGCGCTGCGCTGCGCGGGACGGAGCGCGGAGCTTCGCGCCGGCGACGTGATGCTGCTCAACCCGGGCGACAGCCACGGCTGTTCCCCGCTCGGCGGCGCGCCGCTCGAATACCGCGCGCTCAACATAAGCCGCGCCGCGATGGAAAAGGCCGCCGCCCGCTTGGGACTTACAGAAACGCCGAGATTCGCGGCGAACGTCATGCCGCGCGCGGAGGCCGGAGAGCTTCTCGACGCGCTGCACCGCGCGGTCATGGAGGGCGTGCCGGGAGAAAAACAGCAAAATCTGTTCGACGGGCTGCTCACGCGGCTTCTGGCGCCCCGCCCCGCGCGCAGTGAAAGCGAAAAGACGGCGCGCGAAACGTCCGCTCAGGTGTCGGCGCTGCGCCGCTACATCGAACGCCACTACGCGGAAAGCCTGTCGCTCGACGGACTGCTCGCTATGACGAACCTCTCGAAATTCGCCATGATACGCGCTTTCGCCAAAGAGACCGGGCTCACGCCATACCGGTACCTTCAGGCCGAGCGGCTCGAAATGGCGAAAGTTTTCCTGCGCGGCGGCATGACGCCGGCCGAGGCTGCGGACGCCGCCGGCTTCGCCGACCAGAGCCATCTCACCAACTACTTCCGCGAATTCACCGGCCTCACGCCGAAGCAGTACCAGAAAATTTTTTCGGAATGAGGCTTGCAGATGGACGAAAAAATAGAAGAAAAAAGCTGCGTCATTGTGATAGACGAGACACTCCCGCCCGGCACCGCGGCGAACACGGCCGCGATAATAGGCGTAACTCTCGGGAAAAGACACCCGGAAGCCGTCGGCCCAGACGTGACCGACGGCGACGGAACGGCACACGGCGGCATAATAATGATCCCAGTGCCGGTGCTCAAGGCTAAGACGGAAACTCTTCGCACGCTGCGCGAAAAAATGCGGGAGGCCGGAAACGACGCGGACTTCGTGGATTTCTCCGACGTCGCGCAGCACTGCCGCACCTACGAGGAATACACGGAAAAAACCGCGCGCATAGCCGAGCGCGACTTCACCTACATAGGGCTAGGCATCTTCGGCCCCCGCAGGACGGTAAAGAAACTCACCGGAAGCCTGCCTCTGCTCCGCTGAGGCCGCCGCCGTCAAAGAACAGTAAAAAAGGCCGCCTTTTGAGGAGCGGCCTTAAATCTGCGGCGTTTTCGTAAAAAACGCGCTTCCGCGTCAGTTCATTATGCGCAGTACTACTTCCGCTATTACGGCGGAGCCGATAAAGGTGCCGACGAATACGAAGAGGCCGACGACGACTATCTTCCAGCCCTGCGACTTGAGCGCGTCGATGTCTTTGCCGACGGCGAGCCCCGCGTAGGCGAGTATCGGAGTGCAGAGGCCGATGAAGCTTATCTTCGAGACGTAAGCCGTCAGTATCTCGGAGCCCGGGAAGCCCGGTATCGTGACGACGCAGCCGAGTGTCACGATGTAGGCGACTGCGGGGAGGCCTTTCCACGGCATGATGTGCGCGATGAACACGCCGCCCGCTATTATGCCGAGCAGGACGAGGAAGCCCGGTATCGAAGCGGCGAAGGCCTGAGCCGCCGCGGCCGCGCCGCCCGACCAGCCCTTGGCCCCGACCCAGTTGCCGACGAGAATCTGGAGGCCGCATATCATTAGGAATACCGCCATCTGACCGTATTTCATTGTTTTTTGCCTCCTTCCTGCGCTCCGGCCTTGGCCGGGACGCTGGGCGGGTCGGTCACGCCCATTTTGCGCACGAGCCAGTTGGCGAGCGGTATGCTGATAAAGACGCACATATAGACCCCGTCGAGGCCGGAGAACATGTTGCTGGCGGCGGCGAGCGCCGTCAGTTCGTCCTGTATCTGCGGATACATCTCGACGAGCGGAGCGAGCGCCGCGGTCATCATTCCTGCGCTGCCCGTGCCGGTCGCCATAGCGAGCGCCTGCGGGCTGAAGAACGGCATAGTGGAGGCGACGAAGGAGCTGAGAAGGCTGCAGAATACCGCGCCGAAGACCGTCCCGGTCACGTAGACGCCCATGACGCCGCGTCCCTCCGGCGTGTCGAGGCCGTATTTCTCACCGATTATAGCGATATTCGGCTCGCGCGCGTTGGAGAAGGCCGCGCCGACGGCTTCGCGCTTGAGGCCGAGCAGGACGGCGATCGGCACGCCGAAGAAGACGGTGCCGAGGTTCCCGAATTCCTGAAGAATGAGCGCCGGGCCCGATTCGACGACCTTCCAGAAGCTGGGGCCGACGAGCGTGCCGTAGCGCGCCATGAGGAAGAAGAATGTGACCCCGACGAGCGAGGACGCCTCGAACATATCGTCGCGCTTGAGTATCTTCAGCTTCGGCAGTCCGCAGAGCGCGCCGAGCGCGAAGGAGTAAAGCAGCGGGACGAGCACGAGGATGCCGGGGCCGACCTTGAAGGTCTTGGCCCCGATGAGTTCGGCGACGACCGTCAGCACCAGCGCGAGAACGTGGAGCTTCCAGTTCCGTATCGCCTTGTCGACGATGTCCATGATGAATACGCCTCCTTAGAGAGATAAAAATTTTTCCGTTACTCGGAGAAGAAGCGGCTGTCCATAGCCGCGAGATATTCTTCCTTCGTATAGACGGGTTTGAAGTTCGCGAGCACTTCCTTCGCTTCTTTGGCTCCGTCGGAGAGCAGATCGACGAGCGTCATGAGCATGACCTTCGCTGGGGCGAGGACGGCTGCGTCGAAGTCGACGGCTGCGAACTCCTTCGCGTGGAGCGCGCCTACCGTGCCGCCGCCGGAGGGCTGTATCGCTGGCATGAGGTGCGCTATGTCGCCGAGGTCTGTAGAAGCGGAGAAATACGTGCCGCGCTGAACGTGTTCCGCCCCGACGAGCACGTCGGCGTTGCCGGCGAATATCCTGTTGAGCTCCTTGCTCGCGTTGAGCGGCAGGTAGCCGGCGATGCTGCGGACGTGACACTTCGCGCCGAGCGCTTCGCCGCCGGCCTTGAAGGCGCGGACGACCTTGGCGAACGTTTCGTCTATCCTCTCGATGCTTCCCGCGCGGACGTAGCCTTCGAGGCGCACGTCGTCTGGGACGCTGTTGACCGAATCGCCGCCCTTCGTGATGATGTAGTGGACGCGGACGTGGTCGTCGTCGCGGAACGTCTCGCGCAGCGCGTTGACGGCGTTGATGCCGGCGACCGCGGCGTAGAGCGCGTTTATCCCGAGGTGCGGAGCCGCGGCGGCGTGCGCCTGTTTGCCCTCGTAGCGTAGCATGAAGATGCGGAAGCCGTTGCCTCCGTCCGGGACTGTGAAGCCCGGCTCGGGCGCGTCGTCGCCCGCGTGTACCATCATGCTCATATCTATGTCGTCGAACACGCCGAGGCGCACGAACTCCTGCTTGCCGCCGTAGTAGACGAGCTCGCCCCTGTCGCGCATTTCGGTGCGGCGGCCCACCTCTATGAACTCCTCCGCGGGCAGTCCGAGGAAGGCGACGGAGCCCGCGAGCTCCTTCATCAGCCCGGTCTTTTTGAGCGCCGCGGCCATCGCGTAGACCGCGGAAATCTGGAGGTTGTGGCCGCAGGCGTGCGACGCGCCGGTCTCTTCCACGGCGAGCGGATGCTGGCGGCAGACTATGCCGTCGAGCTCGCCTATGACTGCGACTTTCGGCCCTTCCGCTCCGCCCTCCATGTCGGCGCGCAGCCCGGTGCGCGCGAGGCCGCGCTTCACGTCGAGGCCGAGCCCTTCGAGCGCCGCCGCGAGTTTGTCAGAGGTGCGCGTCTCGAAAAATCCGAGCTCGGCGTGCGCGCCTATGTCGTCAGCGAAGGCTTTCGTCTCTTCCCTGACGGAATCCACGGCTTCGCACAGCAGTCTCTTCACTTCGTTTTTGTCCATACGCATTGCTCCTTGCTGAATGTTATAAAGACTTACCTCCCGATTATACAATATACGGCGCAATATTTATTCAAAACATCGGTAAATTTCAAGCGAAGAATAAAAAAGAGACGCTTTCTTAATACAAAGAAAAGCGCCTCCGTGTCAATCTGTTTTGCGCGGCTCGGGCTTTAGCCGCCGAGATAGGCCTCGACGACGCGCGGGTCGTCCAACAGCTCGCGCCCCGTGCCTTCGAGCGTTATCTCGCCGACCTCGAGCACATAGGCGTAGTCGGCGATGCGAAGCGCGGCGAAGGCGTTCTGCTCGACGAGCAGGACGGTTTTGCCCTCCGCGTTTATCTGCGCGATTATGTGAAAGACTTCTTCGACAAGTATCGGAGCGAGCCCCATCGACGGCTCGTCGAGCATGATGAGCTGCGGGTCGCTCATGAGCGCGCGCCCGACCGCGAGCATCTGCTGTTCTCCGCCGGAGAGTGTGCCGCCCTTCTGCCATGAACGCTCCTTGAGGCGCGGGAAAAGATCGAAAGCGCGCTCGACGCCCGCCTCGACCTCGGCCTTGTTCTTGCAGCCGTAGCCGCCGAGCTGCAGGTTCTCGAGCACCGTGAGGTGCGGGAAGATGCGCCGCCCTTCGGGGCAGAGCGCAACGCCGCGCGCGAGGACGTCCTCGGGCGGGAGGCCGAGCAGGTGCTTCTCGTCCCACGTCACAGTGCCGCCCGACGTTTTGACGAGCCCAGCTATCGCGCGCAGCGTGCTGCTCTTGCCCGCGCCGTTCGCGCCGATGAGCGTGACTATCTTCCCCTCCGGCACCTCGAGCGAGATCCCGCGCAGCGCGCGTATGCCGCCGTAGCTTACGGAAAGGTCCTTCACCTTCAGCATCTCGCCGCCTCCTTTCCGAGATAGGCCTCTATGACACGAGGATTTTTCTTTATTTCGTCCGGCGTCCCTTCCGCTATGAGCTGGCCGTAGTCGAGGACGCGAATCCACTCCGAAACGCCCATGACGACCTTCATGTCGTGCTCTATCATCAATATCGTGACCTTGAAGCGGTCGCGTATGCTCCTGATGAAGTCCATAAGCTCGAGGCTCTCCTGCGGATTCATGCCGGCCGCCGGCTCGTCGAGCAGAAGGAGCTCCGGCCCCGTCGCGAGCGCGCGCGCTATCTCGAGCCGCCGCTGCGCGCCGTAGGGCAGCCCCGTAGCCACCTCCGAGGCGAGGGAGCCTAGGCCGACGGACTCGAGCAGCTCCATCGAGCGCTCGCGTATTTCGCGCTCCTCGCGGCGGAAAATCGGGAGCTGCAGCGGAGCGCTCCACCACGGCGCTCGCTGGCGCACCCAGCAGGCCGTCATGACGTTCTGGAGCACAGTGCCGCCAGTGAAAAGCCTTATGTTCTGGAAGGTGCGCGCGATGCCCGTCTTGCAGACGAGGTGCGGCGCCATTCCCGTAACGTCCTTGCCGTTGAATATCACGCGCCCCGAGGTCGGCTTGTAGAAGCCGGTGATTATGTTGAAGCAGGTAGTCTTGCCGGCTCCGTTCGGCCCTATGAGGCTGCTTATCGAGCCGCGCTCGGCCTCTATGCTGAAGCCGCTGACCGCCGTGAGGCCGCCGAACTTTATCACTACGTCCTCGGTCTTGAGTATCGCGTCAGCCATTCGCCGCGCCCCCTTTCCCTTTTCCGAGCCTGCGCAGGAAGCGCGCCGCGCCCTCCCAGCTGAATTCGCATCCTCCTATGATGCCCTCGCGCCTGTAAAGGATTATGAAGAGCAGCAGCAGCGAGAAGATCAGCATCCTCATGCCGGGAATGCCCGCTATCTCCCACGAGCCTATCTGTATCGTGTCCTCTACGAAGCGCAGCCACTCGAGCATGACCGTGACGACCGCCGCGCCGACGAGCGAGCCCGTTATCGAGCCGAGGCCGCCGACGACGACGAACATCAGAATGTTGAAGGTGAGCTGGAAGTTGAACATCTTAGGGTCTATCGTCGTTATGAGGCTGCCGGTAAGAGAGCCGCCGATTCCGGCGAAGAACGCGCCGACTACGAACGAAATGGTCTTCGCGCGGAATGTGTCGATGCCCATCGCCTTGGCCGCGACCTCGTCGTCGCGCACGGCGCGCAACGTGTTGCCGAAGTTGCTCGAAAGCAACTTGACTATCACGTACACGGTCAGTATGCACCAGAAATAGTTCCAGCCGAGATTCGCGTAGGCCGGTATGCCCTTGAGTCCGAGCGCGCCGTTTGTAACGGGCGTTATGTTGGTGAAGATGACGCGGATTATCTCGCCGAAGCCGAGCGTCGCTATGCCGAGGTAATCGCCGCCGAGGCGAAGGCACGGAGCCGCCATCAGCAATCCGATGAAGGCCGCGGCTATCCCCCCCGCGACGACCGCGGCGAAGAACGGCGCGTGCATCACGTTGAAGGGCCACATCATAGGCTCGAGTATATACATCATTTCCTTCTGCGCCTGTGGCAGGATGAGTATCGCCGTGACATAGGCCCCTATCGCCATGAACCCGGCGTGCGCGAGCGAGAACATCCCGGTGAAGCCGTAGATGAGGTTGAGGCTGACGGCGAGAATCGCGTTTATCGCGATGAGGTTCAGCACCTGCACCTTGTAGCCGTCGAGGTTCGCCCCGGCCCATTTCAGGAAGAGCGCGAGCAGTGCGAGGCAGGCGAGGTTGAGGACGGTCTTAGTTGATTTCTTCATATCTTATCCTCCAGCTTCTCGCCCATAAGCCCCGTCGGGCGGCAGAAGAGTATCACGATGAGCAGGACGAAGGCGAAGGCGTCGCGATAGCCCGAAAGCGCCGGAAAGAAGGCGACGAGCAGTATCTCCATGAAGCCGAGCAGCAGCCCGCCTATCATCGCCCCCTGCACCGAGCCTATGCCGCCGAGCACGGCCGCTATGAACGCCTTGAGCCCGGGGAAGACTCCCATGAACGGATGTATCTGCGGATAGCGCAGCGCCCACATGATGCCGGCGCAGGCCGCGAGCGCCGAGCCGACGGCGAAGGTGAGCGCTATAATCCTGTCCACCTTGACGCCCATCAGCCGCGTAGTCTCGATGTCGCGCGAGATGGCGCGCATCGCCAGCCCGGGCTTCGTGCGGTAGAGCATCCAGAGCATCGCGCCGACGAGCGCGAAGGTGATGATCGGGACGAATATGACGAGCGGCAGTATCCTGACGCTGCCGAGAGAAATAACCTTGACGAGCGGCTCGAAGCGAGGCATCGGCTTCGGCACTCCGGTGAATATAACGAGACAGAGGTTCTCGATGAAGAACGAAACGCCTATCGCTGAGATCAGCGCCGATATTCGCGGCGCGGAGCGGAGCGGGCGGTAGGCCACCCTGTCTATCATAAAGCCGAACGCGGCGGTCGCCGCTATAGAAAGGATCACTGCCGGAATCCACGGCAGGTGCAGCGCGGCGATAGCGACGAAGACGAAGTACGTGCTTATCATAAAAATATCGCCGTGCGCGAAGTTGATGAGCCTCAGTATGCCGTAGACCATCGTGTAGCCTATGGCTATGAGGCCGTAGAGGCTGCCCAGCATCAGAGCGTTGAAAAGATGCTGGATCATCATGTTTGCAGTCATGGGCTCTCCCCTTTTAAGAAGCTGGAGCCGGAACCCGCGCGCGCCGTCCTATCGGACGCGGCGCGCCGGTTCCGGCAAAAAAAGCGAAAGTCCGGCGAAGGCGCGCTCCGCCGGGAAAATGTCAAAGCGTCATGCTGGGGAAAGCCGGTCGGCCTCCCCCCGCCGCGGGCCGTTTTTATTTGCCGGGCGCGTCCACTATCGCGTGGAACACCTGCTTGCCGTTCTCGACCTTGATAATGCCTATCGGCTTCTCTGCGTCGTGAGTCGCGTTGATAGTCAAAGTCCCCGTAACGCCGGGCATATCCTTCGTCGCGGCGATGGCGGCGGTTATCTTCTCTGGGTCGGTGCTCTTGGCGTTCTTTATCGCGTTATAGATGAGCAGGTAGGCGTCGTAGCCGCAGCCGGTGAGAGCCGCGGGGTCCTTGTCGGGATAGGTCTCGCGCCACTGCTTCGTGAACTGCTTCTGGATGTCGCTCATGAGGCTCTCCGGCATATTCGGCGAATAGGCGAACGAAGTGTAGCTGAAGCCCTCGACCGAGTCTCCGCCTATCGAGACCATCTCCGGGTTGTCCATCGCGTCGCCGCCGAGAATGTTGAAGGTAGCGCCGAGTTCGCGCGCCTGGCGCATGATTATCGCGCCCTCCGCGAAGTTGGCGGGTATGTAGAGAACGTCGGGGTTCTTGCTGATTATCTCGGTGAGCTGCGCCGTGAAGTCCTGGTCGCCCTTCTGATAGTTCATGACGGATACGACCTGGCCGCCGAGCTTCTCAAAATTCTGCTTGAAGAAGTTGCCGAGGCCGACGCTGTAATCTTCCGTAACTTCTATGAGCATCGCGGCCGTCTTGGCTTTCAGTTCCGTAACGGCGTAATTCGCGGCTCCAGCGCCCTGGAACGGGTCGATGAAGCAGACGCGGAAGACGTACTTCTTGCCCTGCGTCACGAGCGGGTTCGTGCAGGAGGTCCCTACCATCGGAACGCCGGCCTTCTCCGCGACTTCGCCTCCGGCCATCGCGAGCGACGAGCCGTAGGTTCCTATTATCGCGCAGACCTTTTCGCGTTCGACGAGGCGCTTGACGGCGTTCGCCGCCTCTACTTTGTCGCTCTTGTTGTCCACGACGACGAGCTCTATCTTCTTGCCGTCCACTTCAGGATACTGCTTGTGCGCCAGATTGACGCCGTCGAGCTCGAGCTGCCCGCCGACCGCGTTGCCGCCGGTGATCGGCAGATATACGCCTATCTTGACCGTCTCCGCGGCCGCGGCGACTCCCGCCGCGGCTAGGACCGCCGCAAGGGCTAGAGCAAAACGTTTGGTCAACTTCATAAAAACTACCTCTCTTCCATAAAATATGAATATGTCGGAAATTATAGCGTATCTCCGTATAAATTTCAGCCCCGCACCTGCATATTTTACAGTATTTTTTAAATTATCCGGCACACTGGGCCAAACTACGTGCCGCACGCTCCATATACCCATCCTGTGCCGCTCCGGAAATATTCTGCCCGGAGCCTCAGGCGGTAAACGCCGGCCACCGCACAAGCGCATCGCCGCAGCCACCGCGCGTTCCACGCCTTCATAAAATTCAAGCCTTTGTAAAACTGCCGCCGCTTCCCCACCATTGGAGGCAATTTATCCAAAGGAGGGCACAGTCATGTCATTCATGGAAGATTCCCAAATCGCGGCGCGCGCCGTGGACGAAGACGTCGAGGCCTACGCGCCGCTCGTGCGTTCCGTCGCATGGCGCTACGCGGGGCGCGGAGCTGACTTTGAGGATTTAGTGCAAGAGGGCAACCTCGCGCTGATAGTGCTTATACCACGCTGCCCGGACAAGCGGTGGCTTGCGCGCTGCCTCAAAGTCAACCTTCCGGGCTTCGTGCGCGACGCGGCGGCGAGAATGAGAAGACATGCGGCGTATAGAGGCGTGGCGATGACGGAAGAACTTGAGGCGACGCTCGGAAAAAACGAAGAACGCTACGAAGAGACGGAGCTCCGCGAAACGCTCGAACGCCTGCTGACACGTGCGGAGCTGGAGATAACGCAGGCGCTCATGGAAGGCTTCACGCAGGCCGAGATAGCACGCGGCCTCGGAGTAACGCAGCAAGCCGTCGCCGCACGCGTCAAAAAAATCCGCGCGAAGCTCCGCGGCGCGTTCTACGACGAACGCGGCTGAAAGCCGCGAGAAAAACAAAAAAGCGAGACGAACGAAAAAGCAAAGTCTTGCAAAAATTTGCAGCTTGTGTAAAATACCTCTAAATGAGCGCTGACCGCGCGAATTTTCCAAAGAAAGGGCGGGCTAGGAGAAATGATAACTAAAAGACATATTTCTATTAGATATGTTACACTAACCCCCCCCCGTTTTACATTCCTCTAAGCATGTCAACAATAACTATACAATAACTGATTTCACATCGGGCGAAGAAGGGCGCGAAAACGCCGTTGCTTTCGCGTGCCGTTTCCCAATGCAGTATCTCCCGTATTGTGACGACGGGTAGGGAATCAGGGGGCTTCGCCCCCGCTTCCTGCACCGTCAATTTTTTTTTGAAAGGATGACAAGAATAATGCGTTTAATAAAGGCAGTGACGGTACTGCTGTTGGCAGTGTGCGCTATCGCCGCCCCGGCCCTGGCGGAGGTCGCCGTCGTCGACGTGGCGCGCGTGATAGACGCGAGCGCCCCTGGCAAAGCGGGACAAAAATATGTAGACAATCTGAAATCATCGCTTGAAGAGGAGCTTGAACGATTCGTCAAAAAAACGGAGAAAGACAAGGACGCGCAGGCGAAGGCCGCGGACAAGCAGGCTGAGTTGAACGCGCGCTTCGCCGCAGAATACGACCGCGTGACCGCGCTCGTTATGGACGAGCTCAGAAATGTAATCGCGCAGTGGATAAAGACGAACAAGAAAGGAATATCCGTCGTGGTCCCCGCGCACACCACTCTCGGCTTCTCGCCCGCCGCCGACGTGAGCGGCGAGATTTTGAAGAAGCTCAACGCCGCGGCGATAGATTTCACGGCGAAATAAACGGCCAAAAATCAGAAGAAAGGAAAATGGCATAATGAAAAAATCATTGAAATGCTTCATTGCTTTGATAACTACGGCAAGCCTCGTCTCCATATCAAGCGCGGCAGGCGCGGCCTCGTATGACGAGGGAGGCGGGAACGCCACAGGACTCGATTCGCTTGCGATAGGCATAGGAACGCTCGCATCCAACAGATACGCCAACTCCATCGGCTACTATGCACAGGCTACGGGAGAGTACAGCTCCGCATACGGAGTTTATGCAAAAGCGACAGGCAATTACAGCGTAGCAATCGGGCGTTACGTTACAGCAAGCGGCAGCGAAGCTATGGCGTTCGGAGGCAACAATACCGCAGCAAACGGAGAGTACAGTTTCGCCGGCGGGCGTGAGGCGATTGCGAACGGGAAGTACAGCACAGCTCTCGGAAACAATGTCAAGGCAGGCAGTATGTCAACCGACGAAGGCAACACCGCGATAGGCTACAACGTAACGACCTCCGGAAGATACAGCACCGGCGTCGGACACAGCATAACAGTCGAAGGCATAGAAAGCTCGGCGTTCGGGCGCAACCTCAAGGCTACCGGAGATTACAGCCTCGCCGTCGGACATTCGTCAAGCGCTACAAATGAACGCAGTACAGCAATAGGATACAGTGCTGAGTCAACGGGCTCAGACGCCCTCGCCGTCGGGGTAAGTGCAAAGGCTAAATCAACGTACAGCGTGGCTTACGGTTATTACTCACAGGTAGGAGAGACGGCGGCAAACAGCGTTGCGGTTGGATACAGGGCAAGCGTGAGAGACGGAGCCGGCAACAGCTCCGCATTCGGCAACGAAGCGACCGTAGACCGAGCGTCTTCAAACAGTTTGGCCATCGGCTACAAGGCAAAGGTAAACATGGGGCTTACGAACGCTGTCGCGATAGGAAGCAACGCCGTCGCATCGGAGTCGAACACAATATCGATAGGCAGCAGCACCACTCAACGCCGCCTCGTCAACCTCATGGCAGGCAGGGCCGACACCGACGCGGTGAACGTGAGCCAGCTCAAAGGTTTGAACGACCTGCTCGGCGGTTCTACGCTTACTGGCGGTAAATGGGGCGAGAAGTTCAAAGTCGGCGAAGATGAGTACGACAGCGTAGCCGACGCGATATCGTCTCTCGCGGGCGGTTCCGACAACTCCGTCCTCTACGACGGCGACGATAAATCCGCCGTTACGCTCGGCGGTACGAACGGCACGACGATAGACAAGGTCGCGGCTGGAAATATCGCAAGCGGCAGTATGCAGGCTGTCAACGGCGGTCAGCTTTTCACAACGAATACCAATTTATCAAACCTCGGCGCAAGCATCGCTGACGCTTTCGGCGGAGATTTCAAATTTGAAAACGGAGCACTTACCGGCGGCATAACCTACGGAGATGAAACCACGATACAGGGCGCGTTCGACAGCATACGCGACGAGCTGGACAAGCTCTCCGAGGGCTGGACGTTCAACCCTGTCGACGATTCTCAGCAGTCCGGCGGCGCGGGAACAGGCGACGGCGCTGGAACTCCTCCGGCATCTTCGACAATCAAACCGGGCGACAGTCTGACGGTCAATGCCGGCGACGATATCAATATCACGCAGAACGGCGACAAGGATTACACAATCAGCGTAGACCCGGCTCTGCGCGAGGAAATCGAGGAGGGCTACACAGCCGCCGACGACGCTCTGAAAATGGAGATAACAGAAGCATACAAGGATGCGGATAAAAAGCTCGAAGCCAGTATTACCGAAGCCTACCAACAGGCCGATTCAGAGCTGAAGGCAGGCATCGACAAGAACGCCGCGACGATTGGGGAGATCGGCTCCGTCCTTGGCGGCGCGGAGAACGGGTATAAAAAGCCGATGTTCGACACGGTGACGGCAAACGATATAAACGTCGGCAAAATCAATATCTCCGGCTCCGGCATCAACATGGGCGGCGCGGATATAAATACCGGCGGCGGCAACATCGATATGGGCGGCGGCAGGATAACGAACCTCGCGCCCGGCGCGATAGCACCGGGAAGCACCGACGCTGTGACGGGCGGACAGCTCTGGGAGGCCTATAACCGCATGGACGACCTCGGCGAGCGCATCAACGTAGTCGGAGCGCACGCGGCGGCGCTGTCCGGCCTGCATCCGATACAGTACGACCCGTACGAACCGACGACGCTTTCGGCCGCGGTCGGTGCGTACCGCGACGAGTACGCGGTCGCGGTCGGCGTGTTCCATTACGTGCGCGAGAACGTGCTCTTCAACATGGGCGCGTCGCTCTGCTCCGACGGCGACATAATGGGCCGCATGGGCGTGAGCTTCGCGGTCGGCAGGTCGTCCGACAAGCCGAAGGTGGCGGCCACGATAGGCGGCCTGCGCAAACAAGTGCTCGAGATGCAGAAGGAGCTCGAAGGGCTGCGCACCGCGCGCTCCGAGAACAAGGCGATAAAGGCCGAACTTGCCTCCCTGCGCGAGAAGAACGAAAGCAGCGAAAAAGCTCTGAGCGAACTGGCAACCCTGCGTGAAAAGAACGAACGCAGCGAAAAGGCCCTGCGCGAGAACGAAAAGATAATGAAGCAGAACGCGGAGCTGATAAAGGAACTGATGAAGCGGTTGGAGGCGAAGAAGTAGCCAAACGCGGACGCGGCGTACGAGGGCGTACAAGGGCATCAAACTGCTGTGCTTGCGCGGCTCAGGCGTTCAATGGCGCTCGAAGACGTTAAAGGGCGCATAATGGCAAAATCTGGGCGAGCCTGACGGCTCGCCCGATTTTTTGCCGCACAGGTAAATCCGCCGGTTAAATAGCCGCTAACCCCGCGGCTGTGCATGGCCGTGTGGCAAGCAAACGCCGCAAGAAGGACAAGCCCAACGCCGCGCCGTCAATTTTCCACACCATGCGCCCGCCCTTCCACGCGCCTGTCATCTATGAGAGAAACCGCCCCGCCGTCATGCCGCGCCCCGACACGGCATCCAGATCCGTCTGTCAAGCCCGGCGCAACGAAATGCCGGTCTCTTTTATATAGTTAATCCAAGTATAATATTTGCGTAAACGTCCGCTTTCGTCAGCCGCGTATTTCTGCGCCGGGCAGGAGGCGGCGAAGTTCTTCCGCGCGCGCGGGCGCGGCGGATAGGAAATTAGCGTCGAGGCAGCCGTTAGGCTTGAAGCACTGGACGAACCACGGCTCGCCGCGCAGCTCTTCGCGCAGCGCGAGCATGTCTTCGTCCGTGTGCAGCGGCGGGACGTATGTCGTGCGGAACTCGTAGGAGGGCGCGCGGCCTTTGACGAGCTCCACCGAGGCGCGGATTTTTTCGACATCGGCTTCGACGCCGGTCAGCCGCCTGTAGGCCGCGGCGTCTAGCGGCGCTTTCACGTCCATCGCCACGTGTTCGACCAAACCTTCGCCGAGCAGCGCCGCTATGACATCTGGGCGCGAGCCGTTGGTGTCGAGCTTGACGGGAAGGCCGAGTTCCCTTATCGCGCGCGCGAGCGCCGGAAGCCCCGGCCAAAGCGTGGGCTCGCCTCCGCTTATCACTATGCCGTCGAGGAAGGCTGCGCGCCTTTTTATATCGGCCAAAATTTTACCGAGGTCGAGCCTTTCGCCCTCTCCGAGCGCGAGCCCGCCGTTGTGGCACCACGGGCAGCGGAAGTTGCAGCCGAGGCAGAATATGACTGCGCTGACGTGCGCCTCCCAGTCCAAAAAAGAGGCGGGGAGGTATCCCCCCGCCGCGAAATCTATTTCGTTCTGCATATTTTTCGCGCGCTCTACTTCGGCGCTCCTACCGGCGTGCGCGCGCGGTCTTTAAGCTCGCCGCGCTTGCCGGCGTTCCACGAGGATATGCGCGTGAAATATCCCGTAACGCGCGTGATGCCGTCCACGTCCTCCGAGCCGCAGAGCTCGCAGTGGTCGCTAAGGCCGCGCTCCATGTGGCTGCATTCGTTGCATATCGTGAACTCGGGGCTGAAGGCCACCTGAGCGTTCTCCGAATATTTGAAGGTCTTTATGACGAACGAGGCGAGCGCCCTCGGGTCGGGCTTGTGCTCGCCCATCCAGACGTGAGTGATGGCCCCGGCCTTTATCATCGGGTGCAGCGCCCCTTCGCGCATGACCTTGTCTATCGGGTCCTGCGCGAGCTTGTAGTTGAGGTGCGTGCTGTTCGTGTAGTATATCTCGCCGCTTTCGAGGTCGCCTTTGACGTATTTCTTCGCCTCTTCCGGGTAGGCGCGCAGGTCGAGCTTCGCGAAGCGCAGCGCCGTGCTCTCTGCGGGCGTCTGTTCGAGCACTATCTTGAGGCCGAGACGCTCGGAGAGCTGCTGGCACTTGAGGTCCATGTACTGTATGACGGCGCGGCCGAGCTTCTCCGCCTCCTCGCTCTCGTGGAGCTGGCAGCCGGTCATCGCCTGCACCATCTCGTTGAGGCCGAGGATGCCTATCAGGTGGCTCGCCTTGCGCATACGCAGATACGGCTCGTCGTCGTGCGAGACGCAGAGCGCGGCGAGCGGCCCCTTCTCGCCGAGGTCGAGTATGCTCTTTATGAAGGCGCGCTTCTGAAGGTGCGCTTTCGCCGCGAGCTCCATCTCCGCGTCGATTATGTCGAAGAGCAGCTCGTCGTCGCCCGCGGCCTTGTAGGCGGCGCGCGGCAGGTTCAGCGTGACGTTCTGCAGCGCGCAGTAGCGCATCTTCCACGGGTGCTTCGCCTCGTCGAGATCCTCCGGCGTCAGCTCGAAGGAGAGGCGGCAGCATTCGGAGAGCTTCGCGACGCCGCCGCGGTCGAATACGAAATAGGTGTTGCCTTTCTCCGACGAGAGAGTGCAGGCGAGGTTGAGGAACTCTTCCCAGCCATCTTCCTTGAAGAAGTAGTCGGTGATGTGGAGCAGCGGCTTCGGGAAGAAGAAAGGCTGCCCGCGGCTGTCGCCGCTCATGTAGACGTCGAAGAGCGCGCGCAGGAACATCTTCGCCTCGGGCGCGTAGTCGGCGTATGTCTTTCCGGTGAATTTGCCGCCAGGCCCTATAGCGGGCACGTCGCGGAAGTGGTTCGGGATTTCATAGTAAAGGTTGATGTCGGTGAAGGCGACCTGCCCGCCGCGTCCGCCCGCGAGCTGGTTGAACTCGAAGATGAGCTGCTGCGCGAGCTGGCGGTACTGCTCGTAGCTCCAGCCGACCGTGTAGGGCGCGAAGAACATGTTGACCGCGTCCCAGCCTATCGCACCGGCGAAGTGGTTCTGCAGCACGGAGGTCATCTTGAGCATGTGCGCGAGCAGCACGTCGGCGTGCTTCGCCGGGTTCGAGACGCTGGTTATCGACGGGATGTTGAGGCCGTAGCGCGCGGGGTAGGCGACGCTCTGCCCCGAGCAGTACGGGCGGTTCACCATGCCGAGGTCGTGCAGGTGTATGTCGCCCTTCAGGTGCGCGTCTGCGACGTCCTTCGAAAAGACCTTCGTCAGCGCGTATTCCTTGAGCACCATCTCCGCGATCGAAAGGTTTATAGACTCGGGGTTGTGGCTCGTGTTGCTGTTTTCCTTGTTCCTATTGAACATCATCGTCTCGAGGTCGTGGACGGGAAGCCCTATGCGCGAGTGGTCGGCGAGCTTCGCGTCGAGGCCGCGCTGGAACAGCTTGACGTTGACCATCTCGCGGATTATCGAGGTCGTCACTTTCGTGCGCCCGTATTTGAGCAGCTCCTCCTCGACCTCGAGCGCTATGCTCTCCGCCGTCGCCGGATCTACGCCGGCCTCCACCATAAGCGCGTCGCGGATGCGGCTCGCGTCCCACGGCGAGCGCTCTTCCTGAGCGAGCGCGTCCACCATCAGCGCGAGGTCGGTCGATTCCCCGCCGCCGCTGAAAAGCCGTTCCTGACGGCCGAATGTCTTTATCTCGTTATCCATTGCGGTGCGCCTCCTTATCCTCCAAAAGTCTGGCTATCTCGTTCGTGAAGCTTGAGACGTCGGTGAATTCCCTGTAAACGGACGCGAATCGCACGTATGCGACTTTGTTGATTTTCTTGAGCTCGTCCGAGGCCATCTCGCCGAGCTGCGTCGTGGCGACCTCGCCCTGCCCCGAGGCTCGTATCTCCTCTTCTATGCGCGCCGCCGCCGCTTCAAGCGTGTCGAGCGACACCGGCAGCTTCTCGCAGGCGTGCTGGAAGCCGCGTATGAGCTTCTCCCTGTCGAACGACTCGCGCCGTCCGTCCTTCTTGACGACCCAGAGGAAGCTCTTTTCCTCGAGCCGCTCGTATGTTGTGAAACGGTTCTGGCACTCTGGGCACTCGCGCCGCCTCCGGTTGACGCGTCCCTCGTCGGCGCTCCGCGTCTCTATGACCCTGGTCTCCGGCGCTCCGCACACGGGACATCTCATCGTCGGACCCTCCAAGCACTACATGTAGTTCGCAGAAGTGATTATAACACTATATATAGTGTTGTAAATAGCGGAACGCGCGAAATCTGCGGCGCGTCCGCTTGCGTCTTACCCGCCGTCGGTATTATAATCCAAAATAAGAAGATTGACCGCGAGGTGCTCTCTCCGAGAGTCAAATCAGGGAATGCGGTGAGATTCCGCAGCTGTCACGCAACTGTGATGCTTTCACTAAAGCAGAGCCAGAACGCAGCCTCGCGGCACGACGCATTGTTTCCGCGAACGACGGGAGAGTGCGGGCGCGGGCACCGGCGCGTCCCCTTTCGCGAATAGCGGAAGGGGATGTTTTTTGCCGCCTCCATGACATATCCGGGCACACGGGAGAAGCACAGCTCCCGCCACACCACACGAAGGGCGGAGCGCGCGACGCGCTCCGCCCATACTTTCACGCGCGGCAGAGAGCTTTACGCCAGGCGCGTCGCTATATATTCCTTCCTTATATCTTCGGGGACGAGGCGGCCTCCCGTCGCCCACGCGATGTGCGCAGCATTCTTCATTTTGTCCGCAAGGCCGTGTTTTTCTATGTACTCGCGCCACGCTTCCGCGCGCCCGAGAAGAGCGGGTCCTTCGAACGCGGCGCACGAGCTCGGCTCTATGAATATGTTTTCCGTCTCAAGCAGGTCGCGCATATATTCGTAGAGCTTCGCGTCGCAGAGCGTCATGTCGCCGGAGAGCAGCGGCTCCATAACGCGGCCGACGAAGCCCGAGGCGCGCCCGACGGCGAGGCCGTCCGCGTGCGTCAGCCCCGTCAGCCCTATATCCTTGACCGCTATGCCGCTGTGCAGGCCGCTGGCCATGCCGAGCAGCATGCACGGAGCCTGCGTCGGCTCGACGAAGAAGCAGTGCACGGCGTCGCCGAAGACCTGCTTCAGCCCGAATGTCACGCCGCCCGGCGCTCCGCCGACGCCGCACGGCAGGTAGACGAAGAGCGGATGACCGGCGTCCGCAGTTACGCCGAGCGCCGCGAGCTGCGGCACAAGGCGCTTCGCCGCGACCGCGTAGCCGAGGAAGAGGTCTTTCGAGTTCTCGTCGTCTACAAAATAGCTCTTCGGGTCTGCGTCGGAGAGCGCGCGCCCCTGTTTGACCGCTTCGCTGTAGTCCGTCTCGTACTCGATCACTTTTACGCCGTGGCTGCGCAGCAGCGCCTTTTTCCACTCGCGCGCGTCGGCGGACATGTGGACGACTGCGTTGTAGCCTACGGCGGCGCTCATGATGCCTATGCTGAGGCCGAGATTTCCGGTAGAACCGACCTGCATCGTGTACTGTGAGAAAAATTTCCGAGCTTCGTCCGAGGCGAGCTTTTCGTACGAATCGCCGTCCCTGAGCAGCCCGTGCTCGAGCGCAAGCTCCTCCGTGTGTTTGAGCACCTCGTAGATGCCGCCGCGCGCCTTTATCGAGCCGGCTATCGGCAGGTCGCCGTCCATCTTCAGCAGCAGGCGGCCCTCGACGTCCGCGCCGTACTTGCCGGCGAGGCGGCGCTTCATCGACGGGATCTCGCGCAGCTCGGACTCGATGATTCCGCGAGCCGCCGCCGTCTCCGGAAATTTCTTCATTATAAACGGCGCGAATCGCGCGAGCCGCGCCTCCGCGTCGTCGACGTCCGCCATGGAGAGCGGCAGAGATCCGCGCGCGTCGTCGAATTTCTCAAGCTTCGGGTTGAGCCAGAATACCTCGCGCTCTTCGGCGAGAGCTTTCACCGCCGGGTTTTCCTCGACGAGCTTCTTGATCTGTTCCTTATCCATTTCCAACGCCTCCTCTTATTGCTTATTTAAAAATTTCGCAGCATGACGTTATATTACAGCCCACGCGGCGGGCCGTCCACGCCGCGGACAGCCGGAGCGAAGCGCACTTTTCACGGATTTCCGGCGCTTAATGTACCGCCGCGCTGGCTTGTGCGATATAATGAAGTGTATTATTCTTTCCGCGTGCGGAACGCCGCGTAAAAGGATACGTGAAAAAGCTTGTTCAGGGAGGAAAGAATTTTGCGTATAGCAGTATTGATAAAACAGGTGCCGGCGGTCGATACCGTCAAGATAGACGAGAAGACCGGCACGATGATACGCGACGGCGTCGAGGCGGAGCTGAATCCGCTCGACCTTCACGCGGTCGAGGCCGCCGTCCGCATAAAGGAGTCGCGCCCCGAGGGCGAGGTCGAGATAACGGCCGTGACCATGGGGCCGCCAGCCGCGCTCAAGGCGGTGCGCTACGCGATAGCGATGGGATGCGACAAGGGGCTGCTGCTTTCCGACAGGAAGTTCGGCGGCGCAGACACCCTCGCGACGGCGCGCACTCTCTCGCGCGCGCTGCTCAAGGCCGGACCGTTCGACCTGCTCTTCGCCGGAGAGCGCGCGACCGACGGCGAGACGGGACAGGTCGGCCCGGCCTGCGCCGCGCTGATGGGCGTCTCCGTGCTCTCATACGTCAGCGCTATAGACGAACTGACGGAGGACTGCGTCCGCGTCACGCGCGCGGTCGAGGGCGGCCACGAGACTGTCGAAGCTCCTCTGCCGGCGATAGTGATTCCCGTCAAGGAGATGAACATCCCTCGCCTCTGCACGCTCGGCGGCAAGCTGCGCGCTAAGGCCGCCGAGATACCGGCGGAGACGGCCGACGACCTCGGCATGGACGGCTCGGAGACGGGGCTCGCCGGCTCGGCGACGCAGGTCGTGCGCGTCACATATCCGAAGGTGACGCGCCACGGGCGCAGGATAAACGCCGCGGACGGCCTGGAATCCGCGATAGACGAAATAATGAAAGTTCTTGAAGATAAAAACTGTTTGGAGGCGGCGATATGAACGGCGGCGAAGTCTGGACATTGGCGGAGGTGCGCGGCGGGGAGATACATCCCGTGTCGCGCGAACTGCTCGCGTGGGGACGCGAACTCGCCGACGCGCTCGGCGCGCCTCTCGCGAGCGTCGTTATGGGAAGCGGCGTCGCCGAGGCGGCGCCTCTGCTCGCGGCCTACGGCGCGGACAAGGTCTACGTCGCCGACGAGCCGGAATTTGAGCATTTCAAGGCCGACATAGCCTGCGCGGCGCTCGCCGAACTCATAGAGGAATACAAGCCGTCGATACTGATAGCATCGGCCACGACGCAGGGACGCACAGTAATGCCGATGCTCAGCGCGCGCCTCGGCTGCGGCCTCACCGCCGACTGCACGGAGCTCGCCATCGACCCGGAAAGCAAGCGCCTCGTGCAGACGCGCCCGGCGATAGGAGGCAACGTCATGGCCGACATCAAGACGAAGGGGCGCGACCCGCAGATGTGCACCGTGCGCCCGAAGTCGAAGCGCCCGCTCGCGCCGGACGGCTCGCGCGCCGTCGAGCTCGTGCGCTTCACTCCCGCCTCCGACATTATGCGCTCTATGATAAAGTTCATCGGCTTCGACGCGGAAAAGAGCGTCGGCCTGCCGCTGCAGGAGGCGGAAATAATAGTCGCCGGCGGCAAAGGAATGAAAAACGCCAAAAACTTCGCGAAGCTCGAAGAGTTGGCGGAGCTGCTCGGCGGCACCGTCGGGGCATCGCGCATGGCTGTTGATCTCGGCTGGGCCCCATACTCGGCGCAGGTCGGACTCTCAGGCAAATCCGTAACGCCGCGCCTCTACCTCGCTTTCGGAATATCCGGCGCGGTGCAGCACATAGCGGGAATGTCGGGAGCGGAAACGGTGATAGCGGTCAACACCGACCCCGAAGCGCCGATATTCCGAGTCGCCGACCTCGCGGTGCAGGGCGACGCGATGGAAGTGCTGAACGCGCTCGTCTCCGCCGTCAAAAAATTCAAGGGCGTGAAATAATGCCGCGATACGGAAAGATAACGAAGGAAATATACGGCGAGCTGCTCGCCGTCACAGGCCCCGGCGGCGTCACGGCGGACGAAGAAGCGCTCGACAATTACGCGTGGGATCAGGCGGGACGCGTCTGGGGACACATGCCCGAGGCCGTAGTCAAACCGGCTGACACCGAGCAGGTCTCCAAGATAATGAAAATAGCGAGCCGCGAGCGCATCCCGGTCACCCCGCGCGGCGCGGGCAGCGGACTCAACGGCGGCGCCGTGCCGCGCGCCGGAGGCATCGTCCTGTCGCTCGAGCGCATGAACAGGATACTTGAGATAGACCCGGTCAACCGCGTCGCCGTCGTCGAGCCGGGCGTCGTCACCAACGACCTATGCCGCGCCGCGGCGGAGCGCGGCTTCCTCTACGCCGGATATCCGATGAGCACGGAGACGAGCTTCATCGGAGGCAACTTCGCCACCAACGCTGGCGGCGGCAAGGTCATACGTTACGGCAGCACGCGCCGCCACATCCTAGGCGCGGAAGTCGTGCTCCCCTCCGGCGAAGTGCTCGAGCTGGGCGGCCGCTACCGCAAGGACACGTGGGGCTACAGCCTGCTCAGCCTTCTCGTCGGCAGCGAAGGCACGCTCGCCGTAGCGACGAAGCTCATAGTCAACCTTGAACCGAAACCCGGCAGGACGGTCAACCTTCTCGCCTGCTACCCGACGGTCGAACAGCTCGTAGAAAGCGTCGCGAAGGTCATCGGCTCGGGACGGCGCATAATATCATGCGAATTCATGGACAGGAAGCTCGTAAAATACACTACGGAATACCTCGGCTGCACTCTGCCCGAGCAGGAACGCAGCGAAGCGTACCTTCTGATACAGCTCGAGGGCGACACCGACGAGCAGCTCGAAGACGGCTATGAGACCGTGGGCAAGATATGCCTCGCGGGCGGCGCGTTCGAAGTATTCGTCGCCGAGAGCCGCACCGACTCCGCGGCGATGTGGAACGTGCGCCAGAACGGCCTTGAAGGAATGCGCGCAAAAGACCCATACGCCTGCTCGTCGGGCGACCTCATGGTGCCGCTCTCAGCGGTGCCCGAGATGCTGCGCCGCATCAAAAAAATCGCGGAAGAATGGAACGTCGAGATCGGCATAATCGCGCACATCGGAGACGGCAACATCCACCCTATACCGCTCAAGCCCGACGGCATGAGCCCCGAAGAATGGGCGCGCTACGCCGAAGACTTCTTCGCCGCGCTCATCCGCGAGGCGATAGCGCTCGGCGGAGTCGGAAGCGGCGAGCACGGCGTAGGCCACGTCAAGCAGAAGATACTGCTCGAGAACAAAACGCCCGCAGAGCTCGAAGTGCTGCGCGGCGTCAAAAAAGCCTTCGACCCCCTCGGCATAATGAACCCGGGCAAAATGTTCTCCCCGCTCGAAGAGGATTAACGGGGCCGGACGAAACACAGCCCGAAATGAGACAGCGCGCCCGCATACGGGCGCGCTTTACTGTTTCAGACGGACGCAGGCGGAGAGCCTGCGGCAAACCGGCGGCGCGCGCTTTTCACGCTTGCCGTCATCCGCATCTTCCGTTGTTTCTGTGCGAGACGTGGGCCGTTATGCTCCACGCCAGTTTCGCGGCGCATGAGGCCAGGATTATGCCCGTCGCTATGGCTCCCGCTTCGAGCAGCACCATGTTGGAAGTCTCGGCGAATTCGTCGTAGTTGTTTCTGACGAAGTGGTACATAGTGTAGTAGAGGTCTTTCCCGGGAAATTCCGGGATGAGCATCGGAACCAGCAGAAGGATGACCGGCGTCCTGACCACTCGCGCCAGCACTTCGCTGAGCGCGGAGACGAAGAGGCTCGCCCAGAAAAGCCCCCAGTACATGCCGTGTCCGAGGCCGACGCAGACCAGATACACCGCCCAGCCCGCGCCGCTTCCGGCGGCGATCCACGCGAGCTTTCTGTCGCGCACGCCGAAAAGCACGGCGAAGCATGCCGAGGCTATCATTCCCATTATCGTCTGGATTATCTGCGCCTGCACATCGTTCGCCCCCCCTACATAACGAATACCACGAGCGCGAACCCCATCGCCACGAATATGGCGCGCATCAGAGCCTCGGAGAGGTTGAGCAGTCCGCTTATCGTGTCGCCGCCTATCATGTCGCGCAGCGAGTTGGTGAGCTGGCGTCCCGGGATCACCAGCATTATGTTTCCTATCATTATTTTATCCGGCTGGTCTCCGAGGCCGGCTTTTACGAGCAGCACCACGGCGAGCGCTGTCGCCGCGCTGCACAGCGTCGTTCCAACGATGTCGTTGAGCTTCAGCGCGGAACATGCGTACAGCGCGGCGAAGAGTATCGCGCCGGACACCGCAGAGGCCGCTCCGTCGGCCCACGAGCCGCCGAAGAAGACCGATAGCGCGAAGGAGATCGTCACGTACATCGCGAGCTGAACGCTTCGCGGCGTCCCCTTCGCGCCGCGGATCTCCGATATTTCGCGCTCAAGCTCCGAAAGAGCGAGCGGCTCCGCGCATATTCGGCGCGACAGAGCGTTTATCTTTTCCACCTTGCCCAGGTCGGTCCCGCGTTCGCGTATGCGGCGCGTCTGCGTGCAGGATCCGCCGCCGGGCGCGGCGGCTGTGACGATGATGCTCGACGTTATCGTGAAGACGTCGGCGCGTTCGAAGCCGTAGGCGCGGCACAGCCGCGTGATCGTGTCCTCTACGCGGCTGACTTCAGCCCCGGAGGTCAGGAGTATCTCGCCCATGTCCATTATCATGGAGAGGCGGCTGTCCATCTGATTTTCGCGCTGTCCGTCCGGAGCCGGAACCGTCATAGAAGTTTCCTCCCGCACCGCTTCTCGCGGCATACGTTAGCGAATTTCGCGCTTTCCCGTAAAGTTATATCACAAGGCGCCGTTTCGGTTAATACGCGGAAGTCCTAACGCCGGCGCTAAAATTCGGCACGCAGCCGCTAAACTCGCCGGGCCCGCTTAAAATCCAGCCTTTTTATTACAATTCGGCAGCGTCGTTTTTTGACGGAAGCGTCTTAAATCGCTGTAAACGGCGCTTAGACTTGACGGCGCGGAGAAAAAATAGTAATCTATGCGCCACGTAAGGGAGTAGGCGGCGCGTCCCGGCCGGGCGCGCAGCAAGGTCAACACCCTGAAATCGCCGATTTCTGGCCTTGTTTGAAACGACGAGACTTACTTGACCGTTTCCGTTGAGACGGAGCGCCAAGGAAGTCTCGTTTTTTTTGACCTTACGGCGGGGCGCCCGGTAAAAATTATGAGGCGGCTTCCCGCAGACGGTGGGACAATGTGCTCTTGGGAGACCGTCCCGGTTTTTGTGCGAAGGAGGAAAATTTATGAAAGAATATCTATCGTCATACGAAGAAGTCCTGAGGGAGCAGGGCTCTTCGCCGGAGGGGCTTTCCGGCCGCGAGGCGGCGGAACGCCTCGAACGTTTCGGAAGGAACAAGCTGAAGGAGGGGGAGAAGACCCCTCTCTGGAGACGCTTCCTCGACGAACTCGCCGACCCGATGATAATAATCCTCATCGTTGCGGCGGTCATTTCAGGCGTTACCGCGTTTTACGAGGGCGAGTCCTACGCCGACGTCATAATCATCATGTTCGTCGTCGTCATCAACGCCGTGCTCGGAGTAGTGCAGGAGAGCAAAGCCGAGGCCGCCATCGCCGCGCTGCAGGAGATAGCCGCCGCGACGAGCAAGGCGCTGCGCGACGGGAAGCTTACAACGCTCAAAAGCGAAGAGCTCGTCCCCGGCGACGTGGTGCTCCTCGAAGCCGGAGACTCCGTCCCAGCCGACGGACGGATAATCGAATGCGCAAGCATGAAGATAGAGGAAGCCGCACTCACCGGAGAATCCGTCCCTGTCAATAAAACGGCGGACGTACTCAATCTCGGCGGCGAAAAAGACGTGCCGCTCGGCGACCGCAAAAATATGGTCTATATGGGTTCGACGGTAGTCTACGGACGCGGCGCGGCGGTAGTCACAGGCACGGGCATGAATACCGAAATGGGCAAGATAGCCGACGCTCTCGCCAACGCCAAGGAAGAGGAGACGCCGCTCCAGATAAAGCTGAACCAGCTCAGCAAATTCCTCACCGTCCTAGTCGTCGGGATATGCGCCGTGATTTTCGCCGTCGGCCTCTTCCGCGCGAACGGCTCCGACGGTGGGATAAACGGCGACGCCGTCCTATCGACCTTCATGGTCGCAGTATCGCTCGCCGTCGCCGCCATCCCGGAGGGGCTCGCCGCAGTCGTCACGATAGTGTTGTCCATAGGCGTCACCAACATGTCGCGGCGCAACGCGATTATACGCAAGCTCACCGCCGTCGAGACCCTCGGCTGCACGCAGATAATCTGCTCCGACAAGACGGGCACGCTGACTCAGAACAAGATGACAGTCGTCGAACATTCCGCGGACGACGAAAAAATCCTTGAAACGGCGATGGCGCTCTGCTCCGACGCATCCATCGACCCCGACACGGGAGAAGCCGTAGGCGAGCCGACGGAATGCGCCCTCGTCAACGACGCGAACAAAAACGGCCTGCCGAAGACAAAGCTCATGGAGGAATACCCGCGCATAGGCGAAGCGCCCTTCGACTCGATGCGCAAAATGATGTCCACCGTCCACAAAACGAAAGACGGCAGAATGATCCAGTTCACCAAGGGCGCGCCCGACGAAGTGCTCAAGCGCTGCGCCTCGGCGCTCGTAGGCGGCAAAGCCGTGCCTATGACTGACGAAATACGCGCCTCGATAATCAAAAGCAACAAGGAGATGGCGGACAAGGCGCTGCGCGTCCTCTGCGGCGCGATGCGCGAATGGGACAAGGCCCCGGACAATTTCGAGCCCGACTATCTCGAGCGCGAACTCACCTACATCGGCCTCTCCGGCATGATCGACCCCGTCCGTCCCGAGGTCAAGCCCGCGATAGTAGAATGCCGCGGCGCGGGAATCCGCCCGATAATGATAACCGGCGACCACAAGGACACGGCCGTAGCGATAGCCAAGGAGCTCGGCATAATCAGCGACGCTTCGCAGGCGATTACGGGCGCTCAGCTTAACGAGATAAGCGACGGGCAGTTCAAAGAGGATATAGAGAAATACTCCGTCTACGCGCGCGTACAGCCCGAGCACAAGGTTCGCATAGTGACGGCGTGGAAGGCGAAGGGCAAGATAACGGCTATGACCGGCGACGGCGTCAACGACGCGCCCTCGATAAAGAGCGCCGACATAGGCGTAGGCATGGGCATCACGGGGACGGACGTAACGAAGAACGTCGCCGACATGGTCCTGGCCGACGACAACTTTGCGACGATAGTCTCCGCTGTGGAAGAGGGCCGCCGCATATACGCGAACATCCGCAAGGCGATACAGTTCCTGCTCGCATCCAACCTCGCTGAGGTGCTCGCGATATTTTTCGCGACGCTGATAGGCTTCACCATACTCGAGCCGGTACACCTGCTATGGATAAACCTCATCACCGACTGCTTCCCGGCGCTCGCGCTCGGCATGGAAAAGAGCGAGCCGGACATAATGAAGCGTCCGCCGCGCGACCCGCGCGAAGGGATATTCGCGGGAGGCATGGGCTTCGACGTATTCTTCCAGGGCGCGATAGTAACGGCGCTCGTCATGGTGTCGTATATAGTCGGCCACTATGTTGAAAGCGGCACATGGGAATTCACCAACAGCCACGACGGGACGACGATGGCCTTCCTCACGCTCTCGATGGTGGAGATATTCCACTCGCTCAACATGAGAAGCCGCCGCGGCTCCATCTTCACGCTCAAGACGCACAACGTATTTCTCTACGCGGCGATGCTGGTCTCGCTCGTGCTGACGACCGTAGTCATAGAAGTGCCGTTCGTAGCCGCGGCCTTCAACTTCACGCCGATAGACCTCCACGAATACGCGATAGCGCTCGGCCTCGCCGTGCTCATCATACCTATCATGGAAATCGTGAAGTTCGTGCAGAGACGGCTCGGCGTGTAGGACGCGCTGGAAAACAAAACGCCATACTGATATGAAGAGAGCCCGGCGGCAGGCCGGGCTCTCTTTGCGCGTTTCGCGTTCGGGCGGGGTCGCTAAAAATTACCAAACTTGACTGTATAGGCGTTGATGCGTTCGAGCAACTCTTTGTTGGAATAGTTGGAGATGCGCGAGAGGTACGCGCAGAGCATCTCCGCCGTCATCAGAGCGGCTACGTAGGAATTGTAATAGTCGCTGCTCCGGCACTGGGCCGTGAGCACGACGTCGGCGCAGTGGGCGAGCGGGCTCGTCACGGAGTCGGTTATGAGGATTATCTTCGCCCCCTGCGACTTCGCCATCTCCGTGGCGTTGACGGTCAGCAGGGAATAGCGCGGAAACGATACAGCGATTACGCAGTCGCTCGGGCCGAGGTCGCTGACGAAGTCAAAAATGTTCTGCGAGTAGCCTATGTAGTTGTGTACGTGCGAGACCATCTGGCGCATAATCAGGCTGAGGAAGCTCGCGACGCACGCCGCGCCGCGCTCGGAAACTATATATTTCTGGTCGCTCGCAAGGATGATACCGCTTGCTTTTTGAAACAGCGGCTCGGGATTGTTCGCGAGAGTGTTGTGTATGTTGGAAAGCACGTGTGCCGCGACGACGTCCCGCACGGGGGCGGTGACGCCGCGCGCTATAATCTCGTCGATTCTCTGCGAGGGGACTACGATGTCTTCGTTTATCGTGTTAAGGCTGTCGTCGAACGCCGCGCGCAGAAATTTCTGAAATTCCGGATAGCCGCCGAAGCCCAGCGCCTTCGCGAGGCGGATGACCGTAGAATAGCTTGCGTTTATTGCGTTGGCGAGCTCTATCGCGGTGAGGAACCGGCATTCGTCAAGGTTGTTGATTACGTAGTCTGCGGCCGCCCTCAGTTTTGGGGGCAGCTCCGCAGATGCTACCAATTCCCTTAACCTGCCAAACTGATTATCCATAAATGTCCGTTCATCCCTTCAAATGCTAGTAAGTCTACTTCCTCCAATATCTTACAGTTTATCATAAAAGAGCACTATTGCCGTTTTTATTATAAAAAACCTTGCTTGTACGCTTCAAAAATTTTATCTCTACCGCCGCAACGCTTAAACAACGTAAGTAATGACGCACGTACCGCGTGCGCGCCGCATTTGACATGTCAGATAAAGAATGATATATTTCCCACAACAAGGTTATTTTTATTTGTTATATAAAAAATAAAAATATTTTTCATTATAAATTCAAAAGAAGGTGTTTTGTAGTGAAAAAGTTGTCTTTGGGTACCAAAATCGTCATCGGTATTGTGATAGGCCTGGCTATCGGCTTCGCTTCGCCGCGCGCTGCTGAGTTCCTCTCTCCGCTTGGCGACGTCTTCCTGCGAATGTTGAAGATGCTCATTGTTCCGCTTGTCTTCTTCAGCATCACGAGCGGGATATGCAAGATGGGCGACGTCAAGCAGCTTATTACGGTCGGCCTCCGCTTCTGGCTGTGGATTATCGTGACTTCAGGATTCGCCGCCTTCGTCGGCGTCATCGCAGGGCTCATCACCCAGCCAGGCTCCGGCACAACGGAGTTCCTTCAATATTCGGGCGAGGTTAAATCAGTCACTTACAGCTTTATAGACAACATAATCTCGTGGTTCCCAGAAAATATCGTCGTTGCGATGTATAACGCCGACATGCTCCAGATAATCGTCTTCTCCCTCTTCCTCGGCGTCGCGCTGCTGTGCCTTGGCAAGCGTGTAGAACTCGTGATCTCGTTTATCGACCAGGCTAGCGAAACGATGCTAAAAATCACCGAGTTCGTCATGGCCTTCTCTCCGATAGGCATCGCCTCCCTCATGGCGACGATGGTCAGCACCGTCAGCAGCGCCACGATGTACGAAGTCATCGGATTCATGATAACCGACAACATCTGCGCGGTGCTGATACTCTTCGTCATGTACCCGGTGCTCGTCAAAGTTCTCGGCGGACTCAACGGGATCCTCTTCATGAAGAAGATCACCGCGCCTATGCTCGTCGCCATCACGACCACTTCGTCCGCGGCGACTCTGCCCGTCTCGATACGCACGGCGGAAGAGAAGCTCGGCATCCCGGAGAACGTCTACGGCTTCACCCTGCCTCTCGGCAACACCTGCGGAATGAACGGTTTCGCACTCTTCGTCGGCCTCTGCTGCGTATTCGCCTCGAACCTCTACGGATTTGAGCTGACGATAGGCCGTATCTTCCAGTTCGTATTCCTCGGCATAATCCTTTCGATAGGCGCTGCGGGCGTCAAGGGCGCGGGCGTCGTTATGTCGGTCGTGCTTATGGAAGCGCTCGGAATGCCGCTCAGCCTTATCCCGATACTCGCGGCGATATGGCCGACGATAGACCCGGCGCACACCGTACTGAACAACGTCGGCGACCTCGCCGGAACCGTTATCATATCGAACCGCCTCGGCCTCATGGATACGAAGGTCTTCAACGATACAAGCAAATAAAAGACATTCAGAAAGGAGCGTTTTTGTATGATAACCTTCAATAAGGAAATCGCCAACCTTCAGCCGTCGAAGTCCATGACTTTCATGGCGAAGGCGAAACAGATGCAGGCAACCGACCCGACGGTCATCAACCTCGCCGGTGGCGAGCCGGATTTTGCAACGCCAAAAAAGATATGCGACGAGCTTTTCCGCCAGGTCGAAGCCGGATACACGCACTACACCGTAGGCCCGGGCCTTCCGGAACTTCGCGAAAAGATAGCGAAGAAGCTGGCGGAGGAGAACGGGTGCAATTATTCGCCCGAAGGCGTCATCGTGACGCCCGGAGGCAAATTCGCGATATATCTCGCGGTGCGCAGCCTCGTCAACGCTGGCGACGAAGTCATGTACCTCGAACCCGGCTGGGTCTCCTATCCGGCCATCATCGAAGCGTCGGCCGCCCTGCCCGTCCCCGTGCGCCTTTCACTCGAAAACAACTATAAGGTGACGCTCGAGCAGCTCGAACAGTTCGTGACGGACAAGACGAAGGTGCTCATCATCAACTATCCGAACAACCCGACCGGAAAAACCCTCTCGCGCGAAGAGGCCGGCGAGGTCGAGCAGTTTATGCTGCGCCACCCCGACGTGGTGCTCATCGCCGACGAGATATATGAGCGCATCGTCTTCACCGGCTACAGCAACGTCAGCATGGCTTCCTACCCGTCGATAGCGGACAGGGTCGTCACTGTAAACGGATTCTCCAAGAGCGTCGCGATGACGGGCTGGCGCATAGGCTACCTAGCGACGACGCCGGAGATAAAGAACGTCATGAACAAGCTCTTCCAGCACACCATGTCATGCGTAAGCGGCTTCATCCAGAAGGCCGCCGTCGTCGCCCTCGACTGCAAGGACGAGATAGAAGAGATGCGTCAGAGCTACGAGCGCCGCCGCGACCTCTTCGTCGGAGGGCTGAACGCGATAGACAGCGTACAGTGCAGCTATCCCGAGGGAGCCTTCTACGCGTGGGTGAAGTTCGACATTCCAGGCCTCGATTCCGAAGGAGTCTGCGAGTATATACTTAAAGAAGCCAAGGTCGTCGGCGTTCCCGGCGTAGCCTATGGGACGGACGACAGCTGCGTGCGATTCTCGTTCGCGTCGAGCGAAGAGGATCTCAAGCAGGCCGTGGAGCGCATCGGCGCGGTCATGGCCGCTGTGAAGCGTTAATTATCGGAGGTAACATAAAATGAGCAAAGGATGCAAAATCATAACGAATTTCGTAAGGCCGCCGAGGGAACTCGTCGAAGAGTTCCGCGGAATGCCGGTCGCCAATATCGACGACTGCATGGGACGCACCGCGGCGATGAATTACAGGATTCACCCGATGAACAAGGGCTGCCTCGCCGGCACGGCCTTCACTATCAAGGTGCCGGAGGGCGACAATCTGATGTTCCATAAGGCGATGGATATGGCGAAGCCTGGAGACGTTTTTGTGATAGACGCGGGAGGCTCGTGCAGCCGCTCCATCTTCGGCGAGCTGATGGTATCATACTGCCGCGCGCGCGGCATCGCCGGAATCGTAGTAGACGGCAGTATCCGCGACTCCGAGGCGATAGGCGAGATGACCGATTTCCCCGTCTACGCGGCGGGCGTCACGCCGAACGGCCCGTACAAGAACGGCCCCGGCGAGATAAACACGCCCGTGAGCGTGGGCGGCGTAGTCGTGCACCCCGGCGACATAATCGTCGGAGACGCCGACGGCGTGATAGTGATCTATCCCGAGGACGCCGGGACGGTGCTCGCCGCCGTGAAGGCTGTCAAGGTCAAGGAAGCGCAGATAATGAAGGACATCGTCGAAAAGACGAGCTATCCGCGCCCGTGGGTAGACGAGAAGCTCAAGGAGATAGGCTGCGAGATCATATAGCGCGGCCGCACGGTAAGGTTTAGGATATAATTCGCGACGGGAGATGTAATGGCGCGGCGCGCGCTTTATATTTCCCGTCGTCGTATTTTTACGGAAGCGATGGTGGATTTATGAAAATAGTCGTACTTGACGGATACGCGGAAAATCCGGGCGACCTGAGCTGGGCTCAGGTCGAGGCGTTCGGCGAAACGACGGTCTACGACCGCACGCCGTTCGGCGACGAAGATGAGATAATATCGCGCGTCGGGGACGCGGAGGTCGTTTTGACCAACAAGACGCCTGTCTCGGCGCGCGTGATGGATTCGTGCCCGAATATGAAATTCATCGGAGTGCTCGCGACGGGCTACAACGTCATAGACTGCGCGCACGCGAAGGAAAGGGGCGTTATCGTCGCTAACGTCCCGACCTACGGCACCGAAGCCGTCGGACAGTTCGCGATAGCGCTGCTGCTCGAGATTTGCAGCCGCGTCGGCCATCACGACGCGAGCGTCCACGCGGGAAAGTGGCAGAGCTGCGCCGACTGGTGCTACTGGGACTACCCGCTGATAGAACTCGCGGGCAAGACCATCGGGATCATAGGCTTCGGGCGAATCGGGCGACAGACCGGGAAAATAGCGAAGGCCATCGGCATGAAGGTGCTCGCCTTCGACAGATTCGAGAACGACGAGGGCCGGGCGATAGCCGATTACGTGCAGCTCGACGAACTGCTCGGCGCGTCGGACGTCGTCGCGCTTCACTGCCCGCTGACGCCCGAGACTTCGGAAATAATCAACCGCGAGAACATAGCGAAGATGAAGGACGGCGTTATCATCATCAACAACAGCCGCGGACAGCTCGTCAACGAACGCGACTTGGCAGACGCGCTCGAAAGCGGCAAAGTCCGCGCCGCAGGGCTCGACGTCGTATCGTCCGAGCCTATCAGGGCGGACAACCCGCTCCTAACTGCGAAGAACTGCATAATAACGCCGCACATCTCGTGGGCCGCGAAGGAAAGCCGCCAGAGGATAATGGACTGCACGGCGCTGAACATAAAGGCGTTTCTCGACGGAGACCCCGTGAACGTCGTAAACGGATAGGCCGCGGAGGCGCGCCGCCTCCGAAGTTTTTTGCCGCACAACTAGACAATGACGCCGCCCGTCGGGGGCGGCGTTTTCGCGTTCATTTGCGGGATACTGATATCTACCGCCGCGCGGCGTCCTCGTCTATCCTGCGAAGTTTGTCGAACGCGGCGCTGTGGCGGCTGGAGGCCGCGGTCGGGTTGCGGCGCAGCAGCGAGAGCGCGCGGCGGTAGTCGCGGTCCCTGTATGAGGCGAGTTCAGTCTCCGCGCTGCGCATCGCTTCGCGCAGCTCTTTCAGCGCGGCTGCGTGGCGCGCGAGGCGGGCCTTCTCTTCGTCGGTGCGCGCGGAGGCCGCGGCGCGCTCTATCATCTCGAGCGCGGCGGAAGCCTTGCTCTCCATCATATGTATGCGGTCGTATTTCGCGCGGCGTTCGCGCTCGATAAGTTTAAGCAGCAGCTGCAGCCCCTTCTCGCGCCTCTCCTCGCCGCGTTCGCGGGCCGCCTCTCTGCGCGCGGCGAAGGCGGCTTCGACGGAGGCGAGCTTTTCTTTCAGTCCCGCCATGTTCGCGCCGAGCTCGGCCGCCGCGCTGTTCAGCCGCGATTCGGCCGCGGCGAGCCGTTCGTTGTTCGAAGATATGTTCTGAAGCAGCTCTTTAAGGCCGGAGGCCGCCTGCACCGATTTAACGACGTCCGCAGCGAAGAGCGCGGTCAGGGCGAGGTTCAGCATGTCCGAGACTGGTATCGGAATCGAGCTTATGAGGCGGACGAGCGGCGGCTCCACGGCATCGACGAGAAGCACGGAAAAAACTCCCCACGTGAGCGACGCGCGCAGGCATACGTAGCCGTTGATGTTGAAGCGCCGCTTGCTGTAGTCCCAGTAGCGCACCTGAAATATCTTCTCCATAGCCCAGCCCGTGACGTATTCGAGAGTCGTCGAGCTGGTCATTCCCGAGAAAAACACGAGCAGCGCGCTGGTGCGGAACGGCTCTGTCGAGCAAAGTATGATGACGGCGCCGAATCCGTATATAGGTATCCACGGGCCGAACAGGAAGCCCCTGTTGACCCATCTGCGCCGCTCGCACGATACGAGCAGAGATTCCCATACCCATCCGAGAAAACAGTAGCTCCAGAAAACGAGCATATATTGGGCCGTCGTCGACAGTTCCACCGGCATTCCCCCGTTCTCCGCGCGCGGCGCGGCTTTCCGCTATCGTATCATAGGCGCGGAAAAATACAAACATGTTTTATCGCCGGCGCAAAATATGGACAATTCAGGCGTTCAGGTGCTAATATTCTACATTGGCTAGCAGAATCGTCGGCTTAAAATCAATGCCCGCGGGCATTTTGAATGTGAGGAATTTACGGAATGCAGGACTCTTCAAAGATACGCAATATAGCGATAATAGCGCACATAGACCACGGCAAGACGACGCTCATCGACGGCATTTTCAAGGCGGCGCACCTTTTCCGCGACAACCAGGTGATGGAAGAGCGCGTCATGGACGCGGGCAACCTCGAGCGCGAGCGCGGAATAACGATCAAGGCGAAGCACTGCACCGTCGAGTGGCAGGGATATAAGATAAACATCGTGGACACGCCGGGCCACGCGGACTTCTCGGGCGAGGTCGAGCGCGTGCTCTCGATGGTCGATTCCGTCCTTCTGCTCGTGGACGCCAACGAGGGGCCGATGCCTCAGACGCGCTACGTGCTTATGCGCGCTCTGAAGCTCGGGCTGCGCCCGATAGTCATTATAAATAAAGTAGACCGTCCGAACGCCGACCCGGAAGCGGCGCTCGACAAGACCTTCGACCTCTTTATAGAGCTCGGCGCTACGGAAGAGCAGTGCGACTTCGCGGTGCTCTACGGCTCGGGCCTTCAGGGCTGGTTCGTGGACGACCTCTCGAAGCGCGAGGACAATTCTCAGGCCGGCATGGACGACCTCTTCAAGGCGATAATCGAGCGCGTCCCCGCGCCGAAGGCCGAGATGGACAAGCCCTTCCTGATGCAGGTCTGCACTCTCTCGTGGAGCGAGTACCTCGGACGCATCGGCTGCGGCAGGATTTTGCAGGGGACGCTGAAAAAGGGCGACAAGATACTGCGCACGCACACCCGCTGGAAGGACTACGACCAGACCGACTGGGAGGTAGTATCGACCGACACTTCGACCTGCACGCACCTCTACGTGACTAAGGGGCTGGACCGCGCGGAGGTCGAAGAGGCCGGAGCCGGCGACATAGTCTGGTTCACCGGCCCGGCGAATATAGACCTCGGCGACACTATGAGCTCGCCGGAGATTCCCGACGCAGTTATGCCGCCCCTCGACATAGAGGAGCCGACGGTGTCGATGTTCTTCATCGTCAACACAAGCCCGTTCGCGGGACAGGACGGCAACGCGATAACGCTGCGCCAGCTCAAGGCCCGCATCGAGCGCGAGACGAAGACCGACCCCGCGCTGCGCATGGAGGACCTGGGCCGTCCCGACGGCATAAAAGTCTCGGGCCGCGGCGAGCTGCACCTCGGCATTCTTATAGAGGAAATCCGCCGCGAGGGCTCGGAGATATGCGTCTCGCGCCCCGAGGTCATCGTGCAGCACGATGAAAACGGCAAAACGCTCGAACCTATGGAGGAGCTCATCATCGACGTGCCGGAGGAATATCAGGGCGTCGTCATACAGAAGCTCGCGCAGCGCAAGGGCGAGCTCAAAAATATGGAAAACAGCGGCACCGGCGTGCTGCGCCTCGAATTCAAGATACCGACGCGCGGCCTTATCGGCTATCGCGGCGAGTTCCTCACCGACACGCGCGGCCTCGGCATCCTCGCATCGCGCTTCATCGGCTACGAGCCGTGGGTCGGAGAGATAAACGCGCGCTCGCGCGGCTCGCTCGTGAGCATGGACACGGGCACGGCTACGAGCTACGCGCTCGAGAACCTCCAGGAGCGCGGCACCCTTTTCATCAAGCCGGGCGACCCGATATACAACGGGCAGGTCGTCGGAGAATCCTCGCGCGGCAAGGACATACCCTGCAACCCCTGCAAGCGCAAGCAGCAGACCAACCACCGCTCCGCCACGAAGGACATGATGACCGTGCTCGACGTTCCGCGCACGATAACCGTGGACTCCGCGCTCGAGTGGATAAGCGACGACGAGCTCGTCGAAGTGACGCCGCTCTCCGTGCGCATACGCAAGATGATACTCGACGCCGACCAGCGCAAGAAGGCGCGCATCCAGGCCGGAATACGCGACGACGACGAGGACTAGAGGACGATGCTGTACGAGCTTGTGCCGTTCCGCTCCTTCGAGCAGGATGAAATTTACAGCTGCTTCACGGGCATTCTTGAAAGCATCGGTACATTCGACGACGCGGAACGCGCCGAGAGCGCCGAATGGTTCAGCAACAGCGCGGCGCAGCTCGCCTGCTACGCAGAGCGCGCCGGAATAAAAGGGAACGTCTGGACCGCGTGGCTAGCGAAGCTCTTCGCGGAGGCGGAAAACCCCTTCTCGCTCGCGCACGAGCGCCGCGAACCGGGCGGCGGCACGATGGACGGCCTCGCGATGCAGGACATGGAGCAGCTTTACTTTTATTTGAAATATGATTACGCGAAGCTCGAAAAGCGGATGAACGTCAACATGATGAGGCGTTTCGGCAAAACCTTCGAACCCTCCGCGAACGGCCCTGCCTCGCTCGAACGCGCGGCCGGCGCGGTGATTGCCGAACTCGCCGACGCCATGGAGAAGGCCGGCTCGCCGCAGGAGCTTTACCGCGCCGTCACGGCCTTCTACCACGCGCACGGCGCCGGCAGGTTCGCGCTCTACAACGGCTTCCGCTGGGACGACAAGGCGCGCGAGATAGTCCCCGCCGCGCCGCTCGAAGACGTCACATTCGACAAGCTTTTCGGCTACGAGGAGCAGAAACGCGCGCTCATCGGCAACACCATCGCATTCATCGAAGGCCGCCCCGCGAACAACGTCCTGCTCTACGGCGAGGGCGGCACGGGAAAATCATCGTCGATAAAGGCGCTGCTCAACGAGTACGCGCCGCGCGGCCTGCGCATGATAGAACTCTACAAACACCAGATGGCCGACTTCGAGGCCGTGCTCGACGCCGTCAAATGGCGCAACTACAAATTCATAATCTTCATGGACGACCTGTCGTTCGAGCAGTTCGAGGTGGAATACAAATTCCTCAAGGCCTTCATCGAGGGCGGCCTGGAAAAACGCCCCGACAACGTGCTGATATACGCGACGTCGAACCGCCGCCATCTCATGAAAGAGACGTGGGGCGACCGCGACGACAAATCCGACGACATGCACGAGTCCGAGACGATGCAGGAAAAAATGTCGCTCGTTGACCGCTTCGGCCTCATGATACGCTACTTCTCGCCGGAGCAGGAACAGTACCTCGACATAGCGAGGAAGCTCGCCGCGGAGTACGGCATCGACACGAGCAGCGAAGAGTTTGAAAAAGGCGCGATACGCTGGGAGCTGAAGCACGGCGGCTTCTCGGGCCGCAGCGCCCGGCAGTACGTCGAGCACCTCGCGGGCCTCGCCGGAAAGTAAACGCAAGAGAAAATCATCCAACGCCTCCTTACGGGGGCGTTTTTTATTTATGACGGACGAATCGGGGAGATTCGCGGCGTCGCGGGTAATCGGTATGAAATATGTTTTTGCAATTTAAGCCGTGCCGCATGGACGCCGTCGCGTCCGTGGGGCTGCGGGGCGCGGCTTCGCACGTCGGCGAAAAACTCCGCGTACGGCTGCGACGGCCCCGCAGAAAGCGCGTGAAAGCGGCGCGCAGCTCCCAAGCGGCCTGCCGCCGCAGACGCCGCGCCACCGCCCGCCTTCGGACTGACGTGTGGCGGCGTCTGCGAAAAGCGGGCGCGCGTAGAAAAACGCCGTTCCTCTTGCGCGCGGCCCGACGAGCGCGGCGGCGCGCCCTCTACGCCTTTTCAGTCTCCGGCACGTCCTTCACGCCGCCGTCCGGCGCAACCATCCTCTTTACGTAGCCGACGAATTTCTTGCAGGCGGGGGACGCATCGGCGAACGAAGGCAGGCATATCGACAGCTCGCGCGTCACGCGCGGCGTGAGCGGCAGCTTGACGACGCGCCCCTCCCAGCCGCGCAGCACAAGCTCCGGCAGGATGCTGACGCCGAGCCCGTTCTCCACCATCGAAAAAATCGTCCGCTCGTCGCGCGATGTAAACTTTATATTCGGCTTCAGCGAATAATCGTCGAGTATCCTCCCAGTCGCGTAGTCGTAGCTGTGCGTGACTATGACGAAATCCTCGCCGTTGAAAGCCTCGAGCGGAAACTCGGCGCGCCCCGCGAGCGGGTGCTCCTGCGGAAGAATCGCGAGAAAAGGGTCTACGCACAAAGCGTGGTGCTCGAGATGCAGCCCCGGCTGGTACGTCATCAGGGCCAGGTCGGCGCGCCCGTCCTCCACCGCCTCCTCGAGCGCGTCCGTGCCGCCCTCCGTTATCTCGATTTTGATATTCGGATAATTTTCCTGAAAGCGCTTGATTATCTGCGGCAGCCAGTGAGTCGCGATGCTCGAGAAGGAGCCCACGCGCAGCGTGCCGGAAATCAGGCCGTTGAGCGAACCGACAGTCTGCGTCAGGCGCTCGTTCCACTTCACTATCTCGCGCAGATACGGCAGCACGCTGCGCCCCTCCTCGGTAAGAGTCACGCCGGCGCGGCCGCGCATAAAAATTCGGAAGCCGAACTCCGCCTCGACAGCTTTTATCATGTGGCTCACGCCTGACTGCGTGTAGCCGAAGCTCTCTCCCGCGCGAGTGAGGCTGCCGCACTCCGCCGCCTTTATGATGACCTCGTATTTTCTCACGTCCATAGCGCGCGCACCGCCTTTTCATATATTTCACGCCGACTATATAATAGCATCGCGCGCGGAATATCCGGCTACGGTCACACGGAACGCGGCGCGGCCGCTGCGCGGACGAAAATCAGTCGATGATTCGCGGCGGCGTTCGCCGGCCTGACTGACGGCGCGCGACGGCTTCAATCCATACGGAACGCGGCCGCCCCGTGCGGACGGGAGGCCGCGCGTTCTCGAAGCTTTCCGCCTAAAAAGGAGCCGGGAGGCTGTATCCACAGCCCGATATGCGTATGCGCGGCGGATGGGACGGTAGGTAAATTTGCGTAAATCGCGCCGCGCGGGCTGCAGCGCGCCCGAAAACGCCGCGTTTAAGCGCCTGCGCGGAAATTTTCGTCCGCGATCAAGGTATCTATAAGAAGCTATATAACACATAAAACAAACTATAAGTACATAAAACACTCCTCTTTTAAGACCCGTCCCATAAATATTTATTAAGTGAATATATTGAAGCCTGCGGAGCGCAGCCGCGCCGTTTAATACGGATTTAACGCGGCTCCGCCCTTGTAGGTAATTATGCGTAACACGCCTAAAATAGAAATTTTTTTTGTTTTACGAGCGGAGCGGAGCGCTTCTATAATGCAGGCTGTCAATGAGGAATAAGTATAAAGGGGGATGGATTGGAATGGGCGGCGATATGATTCTTCTTGCGACGATGGCTGTCACTGCGGCTGTCTCCGCGATATTCGCGTTTGTTATGACAAAGAAAATGATATGGCAATCGACGGACGCTTCCGTGGTCTCCGTAACGGAGGCTGAGAAAGCGGCCTGTTGATAAATTTCCTCCCTAGGAAGAAAGGCGCGGCCTTCGGGCCGCGTTTTTTGTGCGCTTATGACATGAATAATTTTCATGTCTGAAATTAAATTATGTCGTTTTACTAATTACTGTGCCGCTGATAATATAATCGCCGTAAGGGATGGCCGTTCCTGATAAGAGAAATTTACGGCGGCGACGCCTGGGAGGTCACTTAAAATGATGGAATTGACTGAAATGTTCATAGCGGTCGGCAGCCTGGTTTTCGCTTTCGCGATGGAGATACGCGACATCTGCGCCGACATGCAGGGCGCGGGCCATTCGCACGCGGCCGCGAAGCGCTTCTAACTTCGTACCGAAAGAATACTTCAGGGCGCTGTTCCAAGCGCGGCGCCCGGTTACGGAAAACGCGGCGGCTCACGACCCCGCCGTGTATGAAGGCAGAGCTCAAGGCGAAGGGCCTGCATTCCTCAAAAAACGCGGCGTTCTGACTTGCGCCGCGTTTTTTATTTTTTTATATATTCCCTATTATTACGGTCTCAAGTTTTTCGCGCGCGACGTCCGCGAGGCGGAAAAGCGTCTCTTTCGGCGTCGGCGGCCTGTCCGTCATCAGGCGGCGCGGGAAGAAGCGCGTTATGTGGAGCGGGATTTTCACGTCCACCGATGCGGCCCACGACGAAAGCGCGCGCATCTCGTCCTCTCCGTCGTTTTCGCCTGGGACTATCAGCGTCGTCAGCTCCACGTGCGCCGCGCCGGCCGCCGTTTTTATGAAATTCTTCACGGTTTGCAAGTCTCCGCCGAGCTTTCTGTACCATTCCTCCGTGAAGCCCTTGAGGTCGATGTTGTAGGCGTCTATGAGCGGCAGCAGTTCGCGCAAGACTTCCGGCTCCGCCGTGCCGTTCGTGACGAGGACGTTCTTCATTCCGCGCGCCCGCACTTCGGCGGCGCAGTCGCGCACGAACTCCCAGCCGACCAGCGGCTCGTTGTAGGTGTAGGCGAGGCCGATGTTGCCGCGCGGCCTGAGCTCTTCCGCGAGTTCTGCGAGGCGGCTCGGCGCCGCGCTCTCCGTCGGTAAATCCTCGCCCGCGCCCGCTATTTCGTAATTCTGGCAGAACGGGCAGTTAAGGTTGCAGCCGAAGCTCCCGACCGAAAGAATCATCGAACCCGGATAAAATTTCGCGAGCGGCTTCTTCTCTATCGGGTCGAGCGCGGCCGACGTTATCCTGCCGTAATTGAGGCTCACGACGCGCCCGGCGACGTTCTTTCTCGCGCGGCAGAGCCCCGTCCGTCCTTCATCGAGGCGGCAATGGTGGAAACAGACGCCGCAGACTGCACTAGTAATGGCGCGTCACCTCGAATCTCTCAAGCTCAACGTCCTCGCCGGGCGCGATGCCGGCCTTCTGCTTCGCGATCGCGATCTGCTGCGCGACGTCCGTCACGCCGTCGAGATTCGGCAGCAGCAGCCCGCGCTTGTATCCGCGCGTCACGATTACGCCGTATTTTTTCACGTCGAGCTGCGAAGGCGACTCTATCCTCTCCGGCGGCTCAAGCACGTCCACGCTGTAGACGAGCCTCTCCAGCTCGTCCGGCTCTACGGGATTGAAGCGCGGGTCGCGCGAGGCGGCGCTGACCCCGTTGTCGATGATTTCCTGCGCGACGCAGGACGCGACGGGCGCTATCGTGCCGATACAGCCGCGCAGCCTGCCGTCTTTATGCAGCGAGACGAACACCCCCGCGCGGCGGCGCGTCATATCGTCGGGCAGCCCGTCCGGCATTTCGAGGCGGCGGCCGGTGCGAACGTAACGTTCGACCGAGGCGCGCGCGAGGCGCACGTATTCGTCCTCCGCGGTGCGTATGGCTGCGAGCCGCCGTTTTTCCTTTTCTTCATAAATTTCGAGGAAACGCCGCGAATCGCCGCGCCCGCCGCCCTCGAAGGCACAGACTCCGTAGCCGACGCCGAAAGGCCCTTCGTAAGAAAGTTTTTCCGCATGCACTGCTCGGCCGTCGAAAGCGCCGGCCATGATGACGAACGAGCGATGACCGCACTCGGCGGCGCTCTCGCAGAAATCTTCCGAAAAATCGAAAAGCTCGCCGAAAGCGCCGCGCGACATCACATCCATGACGCGTTCGTCGTATCTCGGGCCGTCCGGCGAAAAGCCGTAAGGGCCGTCGGCCTTGAGCTTGTGCGAAAGGTCGCCGCTCGCGACTATCACAACGCGCCGTCCGAGCTTCTCCGCGGTCTCGGCGACGAGCCGCCCGAATCTGTAATGCTCCGTAAGCGGCAGGCCGGAAAGCCCGGCGCGTACGACCTTCGGAAGCGTGCCGAAAGCGCGCGAAAGAAAGTGGAGCGGCACCATCACGCCGTGGTCGAGTTTTTTATCGCGCTCGCCGAGCGTCCCGGCCGGGAAACCGGCCCCGCGCGCATCCGATTCGAGAGCGCGCACGAACTCAGCGTCGTAAGAAACATCGAACGTTTCCTGCGGCGCGCCGAACTGCGCGAAATCCCCGAAAGCGCCCGCGCCCGGCGAAACGTGGAAATAATCGGCGTACATCGGCGCGTGCGGCGACGTTATTACAAGCGTCTCCGGCTTAAAGGCGGCGGCGAACTCAGCCGCCCGCTCATAAGCGCGCGCGGTCGCCCCGATCGCGCGCTCCCCGCCGCGCCCGACCGCCGGAACGATAAGCGGCGGATGCGGCACCATGATTCCAGCAAGGATTCCCATAACGATACCCCCTCGGATAAACGAAGATATTCAAACTATTATACAACGCTGCCGTTTGTAGCCGCGAAACGCCGCTGAGTGTTATATAATTGTGGCCGAAATGACTGTATCATTGAATGAAAGAAATAAAGGAGAGCACGCAGTATGAAACTATTTCAGATAACTTCGCCTTCCTTCCGAGGGGCGCTAGCCTATGATACACATAGCGCTCGCGATACACGACCCAAATGGGACATACGCACGGCACGCCGGAGTGGTCATCGCGTCGGTACTGAGGAACACTGAAAATCCCGTCTGCTTCCATATACTGCATGACGAGACTATGACAGCAGAAAACAGGGGAAAGCTGGAAGAGGTGTTCACCGTCAACGACCACGGCGGCGGAGAGATTTGCTTTGAAGATATGGCGCGATACGTGGAATGCTGGGCAGCTAAGTTTGATACCGTATGCGGCAGATTTACGCGCGGCGCGATGTTTCGCCTGTGCCTGCCAGAGGCGTTGCATGATGTCGATTATGTTATTTACCTGGACTGCGACGTCGTCGTCAACCTTGATATATCCGTCCTGTGGAACGAACGTATCAACATGAGTGATAAGGCGCTCGCCGGAGTCAGAGAAGATTTTTCGTCTCCCGAGCCAGATATGTCAGAGCCGTGCGAGTCGATAAAGACAGATAAGTACGGCATCGCCGACGGACGTTATATAAATTCAGGCGTTCTAATAATGAATCTCGAAAGACTGCGTTCCGAATATGCCTGCAAAGGCAGCCTTGCTAAACGCGCCGTAGCTTATGCGGAACGCTGTTCTCCGGCGTATCCTGACCAAGATTTCCTCAATGCGGAATATTTGTGCGACATTCTTTACTTAAGCCGCAGATACAACGAGGTGCCGGTCGAGGATTACAAGGATGTCTTTCATAATGAACATATATGGCATTTCTTCTCGAAGGGCAAGCCGTGGAACGTCGTCAGAGGGAGCAACGCCGACATGCTTTACTGGCAGAACCTGATGCACACGCCGTGGCGCGGCGAACTTGTGGAGTCGTTCTACAACGCCGCAGTCAACGGGCAGTATTATCACAGGCATTCGCGCGAGTGCATTGACAGGCTTGCACGTCAGCTTGTGGAAAATATCAAAAACATCAAACGAACATTCAAAAGCAATAAACGGTAAAAGCGAAGGGCGCGGTGTCGCGCTCGTCTTTCGGCGCGCAGTATTATATAATCCCCGGCGATGAGAGCCGCAAAAAGAATGTAACATGAAGGGACTGCGCCAATATGAAACCGGTTCAGAAAAAAAATCTATTTACCCATTCGAAGGATTGTTAGCCTATGATACAAGTCGCGCTTTCTGTCTATGACCCTAAAGGCACCTACGCGCGCCACGCCGGAGTGGTTATCGCCTCAGTGCTGCGGAACACCGAAGCGCCCGTCTGCTTCCATATACTTCACGACGATACCCTGACGGATGAGAACAGGAGCAGGTTGGAGGAGAGCGCCGCGGAGCATCAGTCGAAAACCCCGGGCGAGCCTCGCGGAACGGTGGATTTTATTGATGTTTCCGACGCGATGGGCAAATTTCCTGAGTCCGATTTTGATAAAATCTGCGGCAGATTTTCCAGGGGCACGCTCTACCGCCTGATGCTCCCTGAAATCATCCATGACAGCGTGGATAAGGTGATTTACCTTGATTGCGACATAGTCGTAGCTCTCGACATAGCGGATTTGTGGAAAATCGTATCGTCGGATACGGAGCGCACCCTCGGGGGAGTTCAGGAAGACAGGAGTCCCAATCCGCCGGCATCGGCCGTGCCCATAAGCGAGATAAAGACCGACGCGATGGGGCTTTCTCGCGAGCGCTACATCAACGCCGGAGTGCTGTATATGAACCTCGAGAGGCTGCGTTCGGAGCGCACCGCGAAGACCGCGCTGTTTCAGCGCGCAGTCGCCTATATAGACAGGTTTGCCCCGCCGCTGCTCGACCAGGATTTCCTCAACGCCGAGTACCTCGGCGACATTCTTTACCTCGACCCCAGATACAACACAGACCCGAAGGACGAGATTTTCGAGAGTGTTTTCGAGATGGAGAGGATATGGCACTTCGGCGGACACCTGAAGCCGTGGAACGCCCTCACGGGGACGAACGCGGATATGCTTTACTGGAAATATCTCTCGCTGACGCCGTGGCGCGACGAGCTCTGGGATTCGCTTTTCGCCGCAATGTCGAACGAAAAATATTATCACAGGCATTCAAAAGGCTGCGTCAAGAGGTTAAAATCTCAGGTATGGGACAACATGAAAGATATTCTGAAGCTTAGGAGATAACTGAAACAATGAAGCATATCACAGACATAGCCCTTATCGGTCTCGGCGCGGTCGGCGCGGCTTATCTTACGAGCGTGGCGGATAATTTTCCCGAGTGCCGCATCCGCGTGATCGCCTCCGGGGAGCGCGCGGAGCGGCTTCGCCGCGACGGGATCGTCTACAACGGTAAGCGCTATCTGTTCGACGTCGCGGAGCCGGACGAAGGGACTTCGGCGGGGATGCTTTTCGTTTCGGTCAAGAACGGGCAGCTCGCGGAAGCCATGGAGCAGGCGGCGGCTTTCGTCGGGCCGGATACTGTCATAATATCGCCGCTCAACGGCGTGACGAGCGAGAGGCTGCTCGGCGGGCGTTTCGGCGCGGAGAAAGTTTTATATTCCTACGCGATCAAGCTCGACGCGACGCGCATAGGCTCGGAGACTGTCTGCGGCAACGAGGGCTGGATAGTCTTCGGCGACGCGCGCAACGAACCGGGGCGCTATTCTGAAAACGTCCTCGCGGTCGAGGAATTTTTCAAACGCTCCGGCATCGAGTACGAAATCCCTGAAGATATGATAAAGAGCCTGTGGAAGAAATTCATGATGAACTGCGGGCTGAATCAGACGTCGGCGGTGCTCGGCTTCAGCTACGGCATGATGCAGCGCTCGAAGGAGGCGCGCTCGCTGATGCGCTCCGCGATGGAGGAGGCGGCGTTGGCCGCGCGCTTTATGGCGGGAGTAGAGCTCGGCGAGGCGGAAATGGAAGAGATTTTCCGCACGATGGACATGCTCTCGCCCGACGGCAAGACCTCGATGCTCCAGGACGTAGACGCGCGCCGCGTGACGGAGGTTGACGCCTTCGCCGGAACGGTAGCCGCGACGTCGCGCGAGCATGATTTCGCCGCGCCGGTCAACGAACTGTATCTGCGGCTGATACGCGCGAAGGAGGAGTCGTTCAGGCTGTAAGGCGGCGGCGCTTCGCTCGGCCTCGCCGTCCGGTACGGCGGTTCCGGCCTGAAGACTGCCGGAACGACATAATCTTTGACTATACATCTGCAGCCCCGTGACGTGAATTTTCCGCACGGGGCTGCGTCATGTACGGCTGTTTCCGTTGCCGAGATGCCGCGTCGTCCTGGACGGCGGTTCCCTCAGACAGAACATTTCCGGAACGACGTAATCAAGTTATAGTGAAATCACCAGATTTCCCGTCCGCGCGGCTCGCCCCAGTCGGTTTCTGCCGGGCAACAGCCGCCGCGGTAATTTTGAAACAGCTCCGTTATCGTACGGCGGCGTGAGGTATTTGCTTTTTTCCCGGCTTTGCAGGCGCGTACGCGGGCTTTCGCCTTTCCGGCTTCTTTCATCTCAGAATCTCCGCCGCACGAGGTCCGCGCTCACGTCGAGCTTCATCTCCGTCCTGTCGAGCAGCTCTTTCAGACTTACGTCGTCCGCTATATCGGTGAGAACCATGCGCCCGTAGATGTTCCGCACGACGCAGTATTCCGTGGCTATTACGTCCACGGTCCCACGCCCCGTGAGCGGGAGCGAGCATTTGCGCACGAGCTTGCATTTCCCGTTTTTGTCGAAGTGGCGCGTCGCTGCGTAGACTTTTTTCGCGCCGGCTACGATGTCCATCGCGCCGCCCATGCCCGGGATTCTTTTCTGCGGTATCATCCAGTTCGCTATGCTGCCCTCTCCGTCCACTTCGAGAGCGCCGAGCACCGTGACGTCGATGTGTCCGCCGCGCATTATCGCGAAGCTCAGCTCGGCGGAGATTATCGCGCCGCCGGGCAGCACGCGCACCGGAGCGCCGCCCGCGTCGATGACGCGCAGGTCGTTTTTGTCAGGGTTCGGCCCCGCATTTATCACGCCGTTTTCCGTCTGGAGAATGACGCGCACGCCATCCGGCAGGTAGTCCGGCACGAGCTGCGGTATCCCTATGCCGAGGTTGACGAGCGCGCCGTCTTCGAGCTCCGACGCTATGACGCGCGCTATGCGGACGCGCGCCTCGTTTTCGCTAAGTTCTGGAAGCATATTTTCCCTCCTTCCTGAGTACGAGCGCGTCCACGAATATGCCGGGGGTGACGGCTTCGTCCGGCTCTATCGCGCCTATTGGGACTATCTCGTCCACCTCGGCGATCACGGTTTTCGCAGCCGTCGCCATCGTCGGGTTGAAGTTCCTGTTCGTGCCGAAATAGGTGAGATTTCCAGCTTCGTCGGCAGTGTGCGCCTTTATGAAAGCTATGTCCGCGGTCAGAGCGCGCTCGACTATGTAGCGCCGTCCGTCGAGTTCCAGCGTGTCGCGCCCTTCTTCGTATACGGTGTCGATGCCGGTCGGAGTAAGAACGCCGCCGAGCCCGGCTCCGCCCGCTCGTATGCGCTCGACGAACGTCCCCATCGGTATCAGCTCCACCTTGAGTTCGCCTTTCGTGTAAAGCTCCTGCGTCCGTCTGTTGAGCCCTATGTGCGAGGCTGTGAGCGAGCCGAGCTGCCCGTTCACGACGAGCTTCGCGACGCCGACCGGCTCCGGCTCCTTGTCGTTGTACCAGCTCGTGTCTACACATATAAGATTTATGTCCCGCGTGCCGGCGGCGCAGAGAGCGTCTATAAGCGTGTAGGGCGCGCCGCCGTAGTTGAAGCCGCCGACCATCAGCGACGAGCCGGGCTTTACGAGCGCCGCGGCCTCTTCGGGGCTTAAGACAGGTTTTATAAAAGGTTTCGCCACGTTGCGCCTCCTCTCGAATACTCTATAAGTTTCCCGGCGAAGCCGCGCACTGTCAAGAAAAATCTGCGCGCGCGCCGCGCTTGTGATATTATTGCCCTAAACGGAGGCGATAAAAATATGAAACGTGAGTATCTTCTGTCGATGATAAAGGAGCTTGTCGCGATACCGAGCGTCACCGAGAGCGCGGAGGAGAGCGCGCCGGCTGCGTGGCTCCGCGCGCGGCTCGAAAAGCTGCCGTACTTCGCGCAGAATCCGGAGCGCCTGATAACGGCTGAGACGACGCTCGAAGGTTCGCCGCACGCGCTGAAGTCGCTCGTCGCGCGCGTGGACGCGGCGAAGGAGACGAAGCGCACGGTACTCCTAGTGAGCCATTTCGACGTCGTGGACGTGAGCGTCTACGGCGACGCCGCGCGGCACGCCTTCGACACGGAAGAGCTCGGCAAAATTTTCGGCGCGGACGAAGATACGCTCTACGGGCGCGGCGTCATGGACATGAAGTGCGGCGTGGCGCTTGAAGCCGCGCTTCTCGAAGAGTTCGCGCAGGACAGAGATCTTTTCGGCGTCAACGTCGTCGCCGCCTTCGTAGGAGACGAGGAAAATTCTTCGGCCGGGATGCGCGGCGCTCTGCCGGTCATAACGCGCATGATAGAAGAAGACGGGCTGGAATTCGTCGCGGCCCTCAACACGGAACCGGGAGAGGCGGGAAAATCCGGCCTGGTCGGCCCGATGGTGTTCCTCGGCACGCTTGGCAAGCTCATGCCGAGCTTCTACGTGCGCGGGCGCGGCGCTCACGTCGGCAGCTGCTACGACGGATTTTCCGCGGCTCTCGCCGTATCGCGCCTCGTCTGCGCCGCGGAGGGTAACCGCTGCCTAGCCGACCCGCTTCACGGCGTATGCGAGCCGTCGTGGATATGCCTCGACATGAAAGTCATGCGCGAGACATACAGCGTCACCGTCCCCGACAGGGCCTACGCCTATTTCAACTGCTTCACGACGGGCAACACTCCGGAAAAAGTCATGAACCAGATGAAAGGTCTCGCCGTCCGCGCGCTTGCGGAAACTTCGGAGCAGCACGCGGAGTCGTGCGCGGCTCTGACCGAAATCGGCTACGACGGTTCGCGCTTCGTCCAGTCCGAGCCCGTGGTCTACACGCTCGGCGAACTCGGGGCGATGGCCCGGGCGCGGCGCGGAGACAGATTCGGCGCCGAGCTAGACGATTTTATAAAAAATCTGCCGCCCGGCGACATGCGGGCGCGCGGCATCCGCGTCGTAGACTTTATCGCCGACGCATCTGGCGCGGAAGGCCCGTACGCCGTCTGCTTCTTCCTGCCGCCGTGGATGCCGCCGCGCACCGACTTCACAGGCGACCCGCGCGACAAGAAAGTCGTGGATGCGGCGCGCGCCGTGGAAAAGCTCTGCAAAGAGAAGTACGGCCTCGATATGACCGAGGTCGAGTTATTCGCCGGCCTCTGCGACCTCAGCTACGCCGGAGCGAAAATTTCGGACGGCGACGTGAAAACCCTTTCGGAGAACATGCCGGGCTGGGGCGAGCTGTACAAACTGCCGCTTTCCGAAATGCGCGCGCTCGGCCTGCCGGTGATGAACCTCGGCCCGAGCGGCGAAGCTCCGCACAAAAAGGACGAGCGCCTCTATCTGCGCTACTCGCTCGAGGCGCTGCCCGAGCTTCTGTACGCCGCTGTACGCGAGCTCGCGGAATAAAAAAAGCACGGGGGCCGCGCGGCCCCCTTTTTTACGCCTTTTCGCCGCCCGCGCGAAACGCGCGCGATTTAACAAGAAGCGCGCGCTCTGTGGTACAATTACCACGAAATTGAGAAACATACGGGGGAGAAGAAACAGAAACTATGTACGACGACGATGTTCGAATACGTCTCGCGAAACCCGCAGAGGCCGAAGAGCTGACAGACATAGCCTGGCGCTCCAAAGGCTACTGGGACTATCCGTCAGACGTGATGAACAGATTCCGCGGGCTTCTTACGATAAAGCAGGATTTTGTAGAGGCGAACCCGACATACCTCATCGAGCACGACGACACGGGCGAAAAGCTCGGCTTCTACGCGCTCGAAAAGAAAAACGGCGGCTGGTGGCTGCGCCACATGTGGGTGCTGCCAGAGGAGATAGGCACCGGGCTCGGAGGCAAGCTCTTCTGCCACGCCTGCGAGATAGCCGAGACGATGGGCGCGGAGGAGCTCAACATCCTCTCCGACCCGAACTCCGAAGGCTTCTACCTCCACATGGGTGCGGAGCGCGCCGGCGAGGCCGAGAGCAAAGAAATGCCGGGCTGCACTCAGCCGGTGCTCCGCGTAAAGCTTTAAGATGCTCTATAAATGGCAGGAAAAGGCGCTCGCCGCGATAGAAGGGCGCAGCGCAATACTCTCAGCGCCCACCGGCAGCGGCAAGACGTGGGTCGCCTACATCTGGGCCGGCCTCATGGAGCGCGACGGAACGCCGCGCCTTCCAGAGGGGCGCGTCATCTTCACCGCGCCGATAAAGGCGCTGTCGAACGAGCGCTACCTCGACCTCAAGGGCATGGGGTTCGACGTCGGCCTCGAGACGGGAGACTTCAAGAAAAACGCCGGAGCCTCCGTCCTCTGCTGCACGCAGGAGATATACACGCTCAAATACGCGCATCTTCCGGGCCAGCGCGTCGTCATAGACGAGTTCCACTTCATATTCAACGACCCTGAGCGCGCGCGCGCCTACATCGACGGGCTGCGCGGCACCTCGGACGACAGCCGCATACTCGTCATGTCCGCGACCTTCGGCAATCCGGAGCGCGTGCGCCGCTACCTCGAAGAGATGGCGCGGCGCGACTTCGCGCTCTTCGGGACGAACGACCGCGTCACGAGACTCGTCTACAAACGGCGCGGCACGCGCTTCGCGCAGATACACGACGCGCTCATCTTCGCATTTTCCAAGAAGGGCGTCGAATGGGCCGCGGCTCAGACCGCGAAGACGCGCCGCAAAATAAGCCGCGAAAAGCGCGAGCGGCTGCGCGAGATAGCCGAGATACTCGAAGTCTCAAAGCTGCCCGACACGATGCTGCGCGGCGTCGGCATGTATTTCGGCTCCATGCTGCCGAAGGAAAAGCTGCTCGTCGAGATGGCCTTCCGCGAGCGCATAATAGACGTCGTGGCCGGCACCGACGCCCTCTCGCTCGGCGTCAACCTTCCCGCCGAAAGCGTCATTTTCGCGCAGATGGCGAAATTCATCGACGGCCCGCTGACGCGCAACGAATTTCTTCAGATGGCGGGGCGCGCGGGACGAAAAGGCTTCTTCAACACAGGCTACGTATCCTACATACCGCGCAGCAAATGCGAAAACTTCGACTACGACACCGGGCTGCTCTACCTCGAGACCCTCGACAAGCCGTGCGAAGAGGCGAAGATAAAGCTGCTCCCCGCTATAGGCCGCCTGCTCAAAAACGAGGTGGACGTGGAGACCGAGGCGAAGGTGATAGCCGAATGTTCCATGCCGCGCCGCGGCCTGCGCGCCGTCACGCGCGAGGTCGAGGGCGCGCTGCGCGAGATAACGCAGGCCCTCTCCGCTATAAAGGACCGCCGCGAGCGCTCGCGCGTCCGCACGATACTCGGCGACATATGGAGCGACGAAATGGAGCGCGACGTCAACATAGCCCTCGCGCGCCTCTTCGCGGAGGAGGGCGAGCCCGACGCGCTGAAATGCGCGCAGCTCCTGAAAAAGACGGAGCGCAACTATCTGCAGGCGCTGCTCAAGATAAAGCGCTTCGCGAACCGCCTGCCGGAGCAGTACCGCTTCTCGCATATGGAGCGCGTGGACGAGGCCGTCAACGAGATCGACGGCTCCGTGTTCGGCTTCGAGGACAAGATACGCCAGATAAAGATAACTGAGGAAGCCGAGGGCTGACGCCGGCGCTTTCCGCGCCGCCGCGAACGCGCCGGCCCATCAGATGGTAAAATGGATGAGAGATGAAACGAACGCCGCGCACGCGGCGAAGGAGTGAGCCCCGTGAACTTGGCGGGGATCGCGGCGGCGGCCGTCTGCTTCGTCTGTATAGGTTTATTCCATCCGATCGTCATAATGGCCGAATATCGCTTCTCGGCGCGCTGCTGGCCAGTCTTTCTCGCGGCCGGGGCGCTCTGCATAGCCTCATCGCTGTTCTTTGAGGCGCTGCTCGTCTCCGTAGCGCTCGGCGCGATAGGATGCAGCTGCCTGTGGAGCATAATAGAGCTGAAAGAGCAGGAGCGGCGCGTCGCGCGGGGATGGTTCCCTAAAAATCCAAAACGCGCGGCGAAGGAGAGTCGAGGCGGTGCGGACGGAAAGTGACGCGCGGCGCGGCATACGGCGGCGTCCGTCCTCCGGCGCATGAACTTAGGGGCTGCGTGGGCCGATCCGGCGGCGTTCCGCGAAAGGGGTATGGTTCTGTGAAGGCTTCGATGAAGTTCAAAATTCTAGTAGACGTCGCTATGACGGCGGCGCTTTACTTCTGTATGGCCTACATGCTCGTCGGCGAAGAGGCGCACGAATGGGCCGGGAGCGGCCTCCTCCTGCTCTTCATCCTACACAACGTTCTGAACCGAAGGTGGTACGGCGCGCTCTTCGCAGGACGCTGGACCGCGCTGAGGATTTTCCAGACCGCCGTCAACCTGCTCTGCCTCGTCTCGATGGCCGCCGCGGCAGTCAGCGGCGCCGCGATGTCGCGCTATATCTACGACGTGCCCTTCCTCAGAGACGGCGCGTCGCTCGCGCGCGTCGTCCACATGCTCGCCGCCTACTGGGGCTACTGCTTCATGTCACTGCACCTCGGCCTGCACTGGAGCATGATGATCGGGATGGTCAAGAGCTCGCCGCTCGCCGCGCGCGCGCCGCGCGGAACCGGGGCCGTGATGCGGCTCGCGGGCTTCGCCGCGGCCTGCTTCGGCGTGAGCGCGCTTCTGCGTCAGAATCTGCTCGCTTATATGTTCCTTCGCAGCCAGTTCGTATTTTTCGACTTCGAGCGCCCGCTCGCGCTTTTCTTTCTCGACTATGCCGGAATAATGGCTCTCTGGGTGTGGACGGCCCATTACCTCCGCGCCCTCATGCTCCGCTCCGCGCGCAAAAGTTGACGGGCGAGAAGCCCCGCTGACAGATACGTAAAGCCCCGCGCCGGACTGCGCTGGGCTTTCTTTATACCCGTGAAGCATAGAGCGCTGATAATCCACGGGTATTAGACATTGAGCGGCCGCTAATTTAAGATTTTGTCCGTGAACGGGAGAATTGAGCGAGCGGCATGAACTTCCGCTCGCGGCGCAAAGAGCCGGAACCACTGGGATTTTCACTGACTGCGCGTCCCTTGCCGGCATACGAGAGGATTTTTTGAAGAGGACGCGCGGCCTGCGCGGTTTTACGGAGGTTTTGAAAAAATGACGGCGGGCATGACGAGAAGAGATTTTATAAAAACGATGGGCGCCGCGGGCGGCGCGGCTCTGATGGGCGGAGCCGCACGCGCTGCGGCCGAGGCGGCGGAAAATGTAGCTGCGGACGGAATTTTGAAGGGCGTCTGCGACATACACATACACTGCGCGCCCGACACGAAGCCGCGCTGCACGAGCGAGCTCGGCCTGTCGCGGCGCGCGAAGGCCGCGGGCTGCCGCGCACTGATGTTCAAGTCCAACGACTGGAGCTGCCACGACAGGGCCTATCTCATACGCGAGGCCGTGCCGGGCTTCGAGGTGTTCGGAAGCATCTGTATGAACCGCGTCCACGGCGGCCGCGTCAACGTCTACGCCGCAGAGCAGGCGGTCAAAACGGACGGCGGCCTCTGCCGCTGCATCTGGATGCCGACGCTCGCGGCCGAATATCCTCTGCGCGGCGCGGGCGGAGATTTCCGCGGCATTCCCGTGCTCGACGGGAGCGGCGCGGTGCTGCCCGAGGTCGTGCGCGTCATGGAAATATGCGCGGAGGCAAACATAATTTTCGCGACGGGCCACTGCTCGCCCGACGAGAGCCTGACGCTCGCCGCGAAGGCGAAGGAGGTCGGCGTGCACAAGTTCGTCGTCACACACGTGAACTCGCTGATGTGGAAGATGACGCGCGGCCAGATAGAGCGCGCCGTCGAGCTCGGCGCCTACGTCGAATACTGCTACCTGCCTCGCCTCTGGGGGCCGGGGACAGGCAACCCTGAGTTCGAACGCCAGAGCGCGGAGGAATTCCTGAGCTACGCGCGCACCGTCCCCGAGCGCAGCTTCATATCAACGGACCTCGGACAGCGCGGCAACCCCGACCCGCTCGACGGCATGAGGATGTGCATAGAAGAGCTGACCGCGGCCGGCGTTCCGCAGCGCGACATAGACCTAATGGTGCGCGTCAACCCCGCGCGCCTCATCGGACTGGAATAGACGGAAGGGAAGCGAAAAAATGAACAGACGCGATTTTCTCAAATCGGCGGCGATACTCGGCGCGGCGGGCTCCGTGCTCGGCGGCGGCAAAGCCTTCGCGGCGGAGGCGGCGGCATCGGCCGGCCCCGTGACGAAAGCCCTCAACTACAACCCTAAGATGAACTACCGCCCTATGGGGCGCACTGGCGTAAACGTCTCGGCGCTCGGCTTCGGCCTCCTGCGCCTGCCGATGCTCGCCGACGGCAAAACCGTGGACATGGACCAGAGCGTCGCGATGGTGCGCCGCGCTATAGAAGGCGGCGTAAACTACATCGACACCGGGCGCGTCTACCTCGGCGGGCAGAGCGAGGCGGTCGCGGGCAAAGCGCTCGCTGGAAACTGGCGCGACCGCGTCTACCTCACGTCGAAGGCCGCGTGGTGGATCATGGAGCGCCCCGAAGATTTTGAAAAGCAGTTCGACGAGTCGCGCCGCGCCATGAACACCGACGTGATAGACTTCTACCACATCCACATGATAATGCACCGCGGCTGGCGCGAAAAAGTCATTCCCTACAAACTCATCGACAAGATGATGAAGCTCAAGGAGCAGGGCAAAATACGCTTCGCCGGCTTCTCCTTCCACGACAGGCTCCAGCTATTCAAAGAAGTGCTGGACGCGAACCCGGGCTGGGATTTCTGCCTCATTCAGCACAACTACCTCGACTACGAGTACGAGGCGGGAGTGCTCGGGCCGAAATACGCCGCGGCAAACGGCATGGGCCTCGCCGTGATGAAGCCCGTGCGCACGGGATTCCTCGCCAACCTTCCGCAGTCGATGCGCGACGCGCTGCGCTCGACCGGCGTGACGAAGCCCGACGCCGAATGGGCGCTCGACTACCTCTGGGACATTCCGGAGGTCAGCGTCACGGTCAGCGGCATGGGCTCGATGGCCGACGTCGAGGCCAACCTCGACTACGCGTCGCGCGCGAAGCCGGACATGCTGACCCCAGACGAGCGCGAAGCTCTGGGCCGGGCGATACGCGCCTACCGCGGCACGCCGGGCCACGTTGACTGCACCGGCTGCTACCAGTGCATCCCGTGCCCGCACAACGTCGCCGTCGGCTACATCTTCGCCTACGTCTACAACAACTACCTGCTCCACAGAAACAAAGAGCGCGCTATGTTCGACTACACGACTTCGATGTCCCCGATACAGCGCGGCGCTCCCGCATCCGCCTGCGTAGACTGCGGAGAATGTTTGCCCAAATGCCCGCAGAAGCTCGACATCCCGAAACACCTTAAAGAAGTGGCGGCTGAGTTCGGCTTCTAGCGCTTCGCCCATTTCCATAAAATCATAAAAATGTGCGCCGCTTCCGATAGAGAAAAATCCCGGAAGCGGCGCTTACGCTTGCCGCCGCGGCGGAACAGCCGTGCGCGGACGCGCAGAGCCGGGCGCGCGTGAGCTATGGTTGTTTAATCAACAAAGAGATACAGTTGGTTTCACCGTCATTCCGCGTTTTGACGCGGAGCCCAGTTGCTTTTATCCGACTGAGTCGTAACGTTGTTAAAGCCGCGGGATTCCGCGTCAAGCGCGGAATGGCTATTAGACCGGCTATTTCTCTTTGTTGGCTACCATATATAAAAGAGAAGAGAGAAGCCGCGCGGACTCTCTCTTCTCTTACATTATGCACTTTGCGCCGCTGTGCTGCGCGTTCGTTATTTCTTCTTTCTCAGTACAAGCGGTATCAGCGCAAACAACGCAAGCGCGCCGAATCCTGCGGAACAGCCGCCGCCTCCGCCGCCGGAACTCTGCGGCGTTTCGGGCTCGGGTTCAGGTTCGGGCGTCGGTTCCGGTCCGGTTTCCGCAGCTGTCACCGTCACAGTCACGCTTGCGGTTAAGCCGCCGTCTGCGCTCGTCGCGGTTATCGTCGCGGCGCCCGCGCCGGTGGCTTCGACGGTCGCCGTGCCGTTTCCGTTGTCCGTGATATTCACGATGCCCTCGGACGATGCGCTCCACGTTACGGATTTGTTCGTCGCGTTGGTCGGGGAGTAGATTATGGAGAAGCTCTGCGTATCGCCGATTTTCATCTCGATGTCGTCGGAGGCGGGCGAGAGCGAGATAGACTCAAGCGCGACGTTTGAGACCGTCACGTCGAAGGTGAACGAGACCTCTTCGCCATCAACGGAGTAGGCTAGCAAGCTGTCGTCCGACAGAGCCGAGAGGTCGGTGACGTGCAGCGTCGCCTTCACCGTTATCGTCGCTGTGCCTTCGGCGATTCCCGCTACCGTTATCGTGCCGTTATCGTTGTATGCCGCCGTCGCGACGTTTAGGTTGGAGCTTTCAGCCCGCCCGCCGCGAACCACGCCGCTCGTCTGGTCGAACGCGTCCGAAGGCATGCCGGGGGAGGTGGAGAGCGTAATCGTTGCCGTTCCGCCATGCGCTATCATAGCGTTGTCTATCGACGCGGAGAGAGTTGTGACTACCTTCTGAGCGGCGTCGTCCGTCGTTATCGCAGTAATGCCGCCAGAACTGCCGTCTTTGCCCGCTCCGCTCAGCCCGTTGTTTATGGTCTCGGTCTGAAGGAATCCGCAGTTTTCAACTGTGGGCGAATTAACTGCATACCCCCAGACGCCGCCCACGTCGCCGCCTCCTGTCACATTTCCCAGGTTCATGCAGTCGGTGAGACGTACGCCGGAATTGCACCATCCGACGATTCCTCCGGTAGTTGCGCTGCCGGACACCTCCTCGGTGTTCGTGCAGTTCGTCACTGTACAGCCGTGGCCAAACCCGACTATACCGCCCGTGCCGCCGTCTCCTGTTACCGTGCCGTTGTTCGTACAGTTGGAGACGGTTCCGCTAGTGCAGGCTCCCGCTATTCCGCCGGTGCGCTTGTCGCCCGACACAGCGGCGTTGTTCGTGCAGTTTGTCACCTTAATATAGTTGAAACCGACGATACCTCCGATGTTCAGCCCTCCTCCTGTTACCTTGCCGTTGTTTGTGCAGTTGGAGACGGTACAGCCGTTGTACCCGGCTATCCCGCCGACACGGTCGCCCGCACTGTGTACGACGGCGTTGTTTACGCATCCGCTTATTGAAGTGGCTGCGCCTGTCTCGTCGCTGAGTCCGACGACGCCGCCGGTGTAGGAATCGGTTGCCTGCACGCTGCCGTGAGTCGCGCAGTTTTCTATGACCGCGCCGTTGTTTATATAGCCAGCTATTATGCCGACGTACCTATAGCCTGCTACAGCGTATACACCGCTGCCCGTATCCGCGCCGGCGGTTCTGACGGTCAGGTTCTTCACATTACCGCCGTCTATATTTCCGAAAAGTCCGATGTAATCGTCGTCTGGGCTGTTTATCGACAGGCCGTCTATCGTATACCCGCCGCCGTCGAACGTGCCGGTGTAGCTGTTGGAGCCGTCGCCTATCGGCGTCCAGCCGTATTCCGTACCGCCGTTAGCTGCCGTGAGGTCTATGTCGGCAAGCAGCACGGCGCTCGCGTTCGTGTCCCGAGTTTGCCCGTTCGTGCCGTTGACCACGTCGCTGAAGAATACAAGATGTCCCGCCGTGGAAATCTGATATACGCCGTTCGCGTCCGTCGGCGGAGTTACCGGTTCTATCTCGGCACGCGCGGGCGCGGCGAACGTCATGGCGTAGAGCGCGAATATAAATACGAAGAGTAAAAATGTGGAAAAGTATGAAAACGATCGAAAGTTTAATTTTTTATGGAGGAAGGAGATATGTTTCTTTTTTAGTGAATTTTCGTTTTCTCTCATTTGTTTATTCCTCCTTGCACAATTATTGCAGCTTTCATTTTACATCATGACCGCCGCGAATGTACGACGAAGTTCGCCGCGAACGCGAAATTTTTACAAACATCCGCGCGCGCTGAAGACGCAGGGCGAGTCCGCGTGCCGGAGAACGCTCCGCGCACGTGACGGCGTGTCAGTGCGTCGCGAAAAGTTCCGCGCGCGTGAGGCGAAGCCCCGCGAGTGCGCAACAGCCCGCGCACGTGAGCCGAAAAACCACGCGTGCGCGCCGAAGTTCGCCGTGCGTGCGGGCTTTCCGCACCTGCCCCTTGCATCAGGTGCAAGGGTAGGCTCGCGAAATTTGCGCCCCCTTGCACGTGGTGCAATAGGCCTAACGGACTAGAGACACGCGATCCCGGGTGGACGGTACGCGGGGGCGGAACTGTGCGGCTCGGGTGCTGGAGAGCCGCGGGCGTGCGGCAAAGTCCCGCGTGTGCTCGCCGGACGTCACGCCGCCGATGGGAGCGCGGATTTCACGCGTCGCGTCCGCGGATTTCCGGGCGCCCCGCGCCGCGCGGTAAAAAGCGGCGGGGATGTCCCCGCCGCGTATGCTTGCTAGATTCTGATGAATTTCAGGCTGTTGCCGCGCGATTTGATTATTTTTTCGATGTCGGCGGCGGATATCCAAAGCGTCTCTGTGTTGTCGCAGGGGTGGACGCCGAGGCGCGGGCGGCCGCGCAGGTCTTCGTCCATGAGGACTTCGACGCCGGCGGCGCAGTCGTTGAGCACGCCGAGCGGAGTCACCGCGCCTTTCGTGAGGCCGAGGTGCTCCATGAGGCGGTCTTCCGAGGCGAAGCTGAGACGGCTGCTGCCTATCTGCGCGCGTATCGCCTTTAGGTCGGCGTTCTTCGCTTCGTCGAGGACGACGAGGAAGTGGCGCTTGCCCCTGTCGTCGCGCAGGAAGAGGTTTTTGCATACGTCTTCTATCTTCATGCCCTCTATCTGTTTCATCTCGTCTATGGTGTAGACGGGGCCGTGCTCCATGACTTCGAACTTTATTCCCATCTCAGTCAGCTTGGCTCGGACTTCTTCTTTTGTCAGCGGCATTGCGTTACCTCCCGTGTTGTGCGAAATCACTCAGCATTATAGCCGTATTTTTGTATTTTTCGCTGGACATTCGTGATTCTTTAGTCAAAAATATAATAAAAAATTTTGCGCGAGGGGTGCTGTTTTTGGACTTGAACGACCTTTTACGGGAAATGATGAACCGCGGGCGGCGCGAGTGGACCGAGGGACGCGGCGACAACGGCGAGAGCTGGGACGACGGAGGGCGAAGGCCGCCTGAGATCCGTCTGCCGAAGGTTAAGAAGATATGGTTCGTCATGGGCGGGCTGTTCATCCTCTTTACGATGATCCTTCCGTGGTTCGCGAATTTTATGACCGACCTCTACTGGTTCGAGGCGAACGGCTACGATTCCGTCTTCTGGCGGCGCATCTTCGCGCAGTGGGAACTTTTCGCCGCGGCGCTCGTGCCGGGCTTCGCCGTCTACGCGGTAAACTGGCGCGTCGCGTGGAAGCGCGGCATGACGTTCATGGACGGAGCTGGGGAGCTTCCGCAGTTCCGCCGTATGGGGAAGCTGGTCTTCGCGGCGGCTTTCTTCGTCGCCTTGGTGAACGCGCTGAACGCCGTGGGAATGTGGGACGAGTTCCTGAAATTCCGCAATCCAGCGCCGTTCGGCGAGACCGACCCGCTTTTCGGCATAGACATCGGCTTTTACGTATTTACTCTTCCATTTGTTAAATTCGTGCAGGCTTGGGGGCAGGGCGTCCTCATGCTCGCGCTCGTCGGCTCCTGCGCAGTCTACTTTATGACGCGCGCACTGTCCTTCCAGAACGGGCGGCCCTACGCCGCGCCCGCCGCGCGGCTGCACCTGACGCTGCTCGGCGCTCTGATCCTCGTATTCTGGGGCGCGGGCTACTGGCTTTCGCGCTACGAGCTGCTCTTCTCGCCGACGGGAGTCGTCTGGGGCGCGGGCTACACGGACGCCGGCTTTGTGCTGCCCGCGCTCTCGATATTGGCCTTCGCGATGTTTGCGGCCGCGGTGCTGCTCTGCGTCAACTTCTTCAAGCCGATGTGGAAGCTCTCCGCCGTCATCGTCGGCGCGCTCATAGTCGTCGGCTGGGCCGCGCGCACCGTCGTCCCCGGCGTGGTGCAGCAGTACGTGGTCAAGCCTAACGAGTACGAGCGCGAGAAGACGTACCTCGGCTACCACCTCGACTATACGCGGCGCGGCTTCGGCCTCGACGGAGTCAAGTCCGTCGCATTCTCGCCGGAAAGCGAGGTCACGCCCGCCGAGCTCGCGGCCGACGAGGACACTGTGCGCAACATACGCATGTGGGACTATTCGCCGCTGCTGCGCACTTACCGCCAGCTCCAGGCGATACGCACCTACTATAACTTCAGCGACGTCTACGTGGACCGCTACGATATAGACGGGGCGAGCCGCCAGATAATGATAGGCGTGCGCGGCCTCGACCTCTCGCATCTCCAGAATCCGACGTGGGTCAACACTCACCTCGAATTCACGCACGGCTACGGCGTCGTCATGAACCCGGTCAACGAGATAGCCTCGGGCGGCCTTCCCCACTTCTTTATGAAGGACATCCCGGTCAAGTCGGAAATCGGCATAGAGCTGACGCGCCCGGAGATCTATTTCAGCCCGTCCACGGCGCATGGCTCTTACGTGCTGGTCAAGACGAACGTCAAGGAGTTCGACTACCCGATGGGCGACTCCAACGTCCGCTCCGTCTACGCGGAGGACGGCGGCGTCTCGATAGGCTCGATGTGGCGCAGGCTGCTCTTCACTCTGAGATTCCGCGACACGGAGATACTCTTCACCGGCGCTCTGACGGAGGAGAGCCGCGTGCTGTACAACCGCAACGTGCTGCTCGCCTTCCATAAGGTCGCGCCGTTCCTCATCTACGATATGGACACCTATCCTCTGATACTCGACGGGCGCGTGAAGTGGATGCAGGACGCCTTCACATGGTCGGACCGCTATCCGTATTCCAAGCCTTTCACGACCGGCGACAGGTCGCTCGCGCACTTCGCCGGCGTCAACTACGTGCGCAACAGCGTAAAGGCCGTGGCCGACGCATACACCGGGCGCATGGAGTTCTACGCGGTGGACGAGGACGACCCGATAATCCGCTCGTGGATGAAGATATTCCCCGAGCTGTTCCGTCCGAAAGGCGGAATGTCGGAGAAGCTCTGGGAGCACGCGCGCTATCCGCAGGACCTGTTCGAGGTTCAGACGGACGTCTACTGCACATATCACATGACCGATACGAACACCTACTACAACCGCGAGGACGTCTGGGAGGTCACGCCGAACGGGCGCGAGCGCCGCATCGAACCGAACTACGTGACGATGCGCCTCTGGGGCGAGGAGAAGGCTGAGTTCGCCGTAATCGTGCCGTATATGCCGCTTGGGCGAGACAATCTAATCGGATGGATGGCCGGACGCTGCGACCCCGGAAATTACGGCGAGCTGCTCGTCTATGAATTCCCGAAGCAGAAGCTTATCTACGGCCCGGCTCAGGTCGAGGCGCTCATAGACCAGAATCCGGAAATTTCCGCGCAGCTTTCGCTCTGGAGCCAGAGAGGCTCGGACGTCATACGCGGCGACCTTCTCGTCATACCGATAGGGAAGTCGCTGCTCTACGTGCAGCCGCTCTACCTCAAGGCCGAGACCGGCGAACTGCCTGAGCTTAAGCGCGTCATAGTCTCGACGGGAGGCCGCGTCGCGTGGGCCGACGATTTCGGCGGCGCTCTGAGCAAGCTGATGAAGCAGAAAATCAGCCTGAAAGACGAAGCGCCGAAGCAGGCCGCTCCTTCGTCCTCCGCTTCGGCGGAGACGCAGGCCGCGCACGCGCCGGCGGACATCGCGTCGCTGATAAACGAGGCGCAGCGGCTCTACGACGCTTCGCAGAGCGCGCAGCGCGGCGGAGACTGGGCCGGATACGGCGAGAATATACGCAGGCTCGGCGAGGTGCTCGGACGCATGAGGGAGCTCGGGCTCTAGCGCATGGTCCTGCTCGGCCTCACGGCTCTGCTGATTTCGATAACGTTATGCGCGGTGGGGTATGTCTTCGCCGCCTACGTGATGTTCCGCGTCGGGGAAAAATTCCGCGTCGGGAGGTTCCGAGACTATCTCGTGCCGGTTTGGAACCTGATGCTGATGTGCGACTGCGCCGGGGTGACGCGCCTGACGGCTGCCGGGCTCGCGCTCCCAGCGCCGCTTTTCTGGATAATATGCGCCGCGGGCGCGCCCTCGCTTGAGATTTACGCGGGGCGCGCCCTGGCGGCGCTCTTCGCCTTCTGCTGGGTCTATCTCTGGGGCTCCGCCGCGGAGCGGCTCGGCAAAAACTTCTGGCTGTGGGGCGTGCTCTGCCTGCTCTTCGGCGGCCTCCCCGTGCTTTTCCTAGCTTTCGACGATTCGATGCCGCGCGGCTGACTTACGCCGCGCGCATGAAGCTTTTGACGGAAGAACTTATCACCCGATGAAACGAAATACCCGCGCATAAGCTCCGCGATTCGCGGCGGCCCAGATGTTTTCGCCGTTCAGCGCGCGCGGAGTGTTTCTTTATGCAGTGCGGGCGCGGCAAAAAAGCCGCGGCGTGCCGCGGCTTTTACTTTCCGTGTAATTTTTGCGCGTTTTCGCTTATCCGAGCGACGAGCGCATTTTTCTTATCACTTCGGCCGGGTCGGGCTGTCCGAAGACCGCGTTGCCCGCGACCGCCGCGTCGCAGCCCGCCTCGCATATTTCCGGCGCGTTTTTTACGTTGACTCCGCCGTCCATCTCTATGACGTAGCCGAGGCCGAGCTCTTCGCGGCGCGCCCTGAGCTCCCGCACCTTGCCGAGAGTCTCGGGGATGAACGACTGCCCGCCGTAGCCCGGGTTGACCGACATGACGAGCACGAGGTCCGCCATGTGCAGCACCGGATAGACGAGCGCCGCCGGCGTGCCGGGATTGAGCGCCGCGCCGGCTAGGACGCCGGCGTCCTTTATTTTTTGAAGCACGCGGTGGATGTGCTTGGCGGCCTCCACGTGTACCGAGAGCAGCGACGGTCCGGCGGCGAGGAACATGTCCAGGAAGTCCTCGGCCGGCTCGGCCATTATATGCACGTCGAGGAAAGCCTCCGGATAACGCTTCCGCAGCGCTTTGACTATCGCCGGGCCGTAGGCAAGGTTGGGCACGAAGTGTCCGTCCATGACGTCGATATGGAGCCAGTCGGCCTCGCCCTCGAGCTTTTCTATGCTGCCGGCTACGTCGAGCGCGTCGGCCGAGAGCAGCGACGGCGCTATGAGCATCCTGCGCCCGCGCTTGAGTTCTTCTAATTGTAGCGGTCCTGCCATACGAAGTCGCCTCCGAGATATATCGTGACCCGCGCCTCTCCCGAGTACGGGACGTTCATCGAAATGTATTCGCCGCTTTTCGCCGTGCCGTCTTTCAGCACGCGCGTGCCGTATTCGTCCATGATCTCTATTTTAAGCGAGAGCGGCTTGGCGAGCGGCGGCACCTGATAGCGCACCTTCGCCGTCTTCTGCCCAGCAGCCGGGCGCTGGGCCTGCTGCGGCTTCGGCTGCGCCTGCGGCTGCTGCGCGGTTTGAGCCGGGACTTCGGCAGGCGGAGTCTGCACCTGCGGCTGAGACGGCTGCTCCGAGGCCTGCGTTTCGCCGCTTGGAGGTATCTTCGTCGGTATCGTCACAGGCTTGGTTTCCTTTATGACGACCTTGCGGACGGCCTCGGCCCTCGCCTGATCCTGATCCGCGACCGGCGGCGCCTCGGCTGAAGGCGCGTCGCTGGGAAGCGGGGCGCGCGCGAAGGTTATGCTGACGAGCGAACCGACAGGCACGCGGCTTCCGGCCTTAGGGCGTGACGAGAGCACGCTGCCGGCCGGCACGGAATCGGACGGGGCTTCTCCCGTCTGCCCGAGGCGCAGGCCGAGCTGCTCTATCATGTCGATAGCGTCCTGCTGTCCGTAGCCGCGAAGGTCCGGCACGGATACGAAGGAGTTTTCCCCTTTCGCTCCGCTGCTGACGAGCAGAGTCACCATGCAGTTCGACGAGACGCGCTGCGGCGCGGCGGGGTTCTGCGCGATGACCGTGCCGGACGGAGTGAGCTTGTCCGTCACGCGCACGACCTTGTCCACCTTGAAGCCGGATTCGCTGAGCAGTTTCACGCCCTCCTCGAACTTTAGGCCGCGCACGTCCGGTATCGCATGGGCCGCGCCGCCCTTGCTGACGCGCAGCAGGACGACTTTGCCCTTAGAGACTTTCTCTCCGGCGCTCAGGTTCTGCGAGACGACCGTGTCCTCGGGAGCGGACGCCTCTACCCTGTCCACCTTCGCGAGCAGGCCGCGCGTCTGAAGCGCGTTGAGCGCGTCGACTAGCTGCATCCCTGTGACGCCGGGAACGTCCACGTTTTTGTCCTCGACGAAGACCATCTTAACGCCGAGATAGGCGCAGCCGACTATCACGAGGAAGGCCACGATCATCCCCCAGCGGTGTATCTTTCCCATTTATTCTACCTCCGCGGCGCTGTGGCGGCGCTTCGCGAGCATCGCCATGTAAAATCCGTCAACCCACGGCAGCGCCGGCATTATCACGGTGCCGTACGGCTTGCCCCTGCGCATGAACTCGGCGCGGCGCTCTATCGGGAGCTCGACGAGCTCAGGATGACGGCTCATCACGTCGGCTACGATCTTTTCGTTCTCGGCGCGGAACAGGCTGCACGTGCTGTACATGAGCACGCCGCCGGGCGCGAGCAACGTCGCAGCGCGCTCGAGCAGCGCGCGCTGGAGCTTGCCGTTCTCCTCCACCTGTTCGGGCGAGATGCGCCATTTCGCCTCCGGGTGCCTTCCCCACGTGCCGCTGCCGGAACACGGCGCGTCGAGCAGTATCGTGTCCGGCGCTTCGTCCGGCTTGAGCGTCAGCGAGTCGCCGCATTTGAATTTCACGCGGTCTTCCGCGCGCATACGCATCATCTCGAACTTCGCCGATTTTATCTTCGGCTCGGAAACATCCCACGCCTCTATGCGTGCGCCGCGCATTATATCCGCCAGCTGCCCCGTCTTGACGCCGCGTCCGCAGCACATGTCGAGCACGTATCCGCCTTCCGAGCGCTTCGCGATAGTCTCTGCGGCGAGCATCGATGATTCGCTCTGCGGCATTATCTTACCCTCGCCGAAGCCGGGAAGCTCCAGCGGGAACGGATTCGCCGCGGTGCGCACTGAGCGCTCCAGGAAAGGCGAAGCCCAGGCGCGGCGGCCCGAGGAATTGTACTCGGCTATATATTCGTCCCTGTCGGCGTCCCGCGAAAGGCGCAGCGAGAGATATGTCTTCATGCCGCTGCCCTTCACGAGCTTTTTGGCCTCCTGTATGGAAAGGTCCTTGGACCACTGCGCGGCGGCCCAGCCCGGCACGCCCCAGTAGAGCGCCTGGTCGCGTAAGGCACCGCTCTTCTTAAGGCCGTCCAGGAATCTCGGGTATTCGTCGGCGACGGTATGCAGAACTGCGTTGACGAGGCCGACGTCCTTCTGCCCGCCGTTCGTCTTTATGGCCTGCACAAGGCCGTTTATGAGCACCGGAAGGGCGAAATGGCGCAGCTCGACGATGCCGGCTATCCCTAACATCAGCGCGTTCCACGTGAGCGGAGGAAGCTCGCGCGGATTGCGCTTGCAGTACTTTATCAGCATCGTCTTCCAAAGGCTCTGACGCCGCAGGGTACAATAGAGCAGCGTGGCGGCGAGCTTCCTGTCGCCTGGCGCGATCTCCTGATACACCTTGCGCAGGGCCTCCGAGGCGAACGCGCCGCCGCGCACCTCTCCGTAAACTGAAAGCGCGGCTTCAAGTCCTCTCATGTTCTCAACCCCTTACCGCGCGCAGCGCGCGCGTCTTTCTCTCATTTTATTATTTTATATCATACAGGCGTAAAATCGCCGGTCTTCTGCGACCGGCGATAAAAATCGAACGTTTTCTGAAATCTCCCGCGCAGCGGGAGCTTCGGCGCTACTCGTCGCGGTTCATCCCGCGCAGCGCAACGAGCCTCACAAGCTGCAGCACGGTCATTACGAGAGCGGCGACGTATGTCAGAGCCGCCGCGTCAAGCACGGCCTTCGCTCCGCCGATCTCCTGCTGCGACAGGATGTTCGTCTCGCGCAGCATGCGCAGAGCGCGCGCGCTCGCATCGAACTCAAGCGGCAGCGTCACGAGATGGAAGACGAGGACGCCGCAGAAGAGCAGTATCCCGAGGTTCAGCAAGTTCAGCGACCCTATGATGAGGCCGATGAAGAAGAGCGGCATCGACGCCGCAGAGCAGAGCTGGACGGCGGGGACTATCGCGTTGCGGAACTTGAGGAAACCGTAGTTCTCCTTGTCCTGCACCGCGTGCCCCACCTCGTGCGCAGCGACGCCTATCGCCGCTATACTGCGGCTGGCGTTGACGCTGTCCGAGAGGCGCAGCACCTTCGCGCGCGGGTCGTAATGGTCGGAAAGCTCGCCCGGCACGCGCTCGATGCGCACGCCGGAGAGGCCGTTCCTGTCGAGCAGCCTGCGCGAGACCTCCTCGGCGGAAAGGCCGCTCATGGCCCGCACCTCGCTGTATTTCGCAAAAGCGCCCTTCACCTTGAACTGCGCCCAGAACGAGAGCAGCAGCGCCGGAATCAGCAGAATCATAGTCGGGTCAAAAAACGGATAGAACATCCGCACACCTCCATTGTCAATTCGTATCGGAGTCCATTATATGATAAATTTAGCGTCCTCTACGCATTCTTTGCGTAAAAACCGGCAATTTCGCTCACTATACGCTCCTGCTCCTCGGGCAGAAGCTCAGGGAACATCGGAAGCGCGAGCACGTCGTCCGCAAGCGCCTCTGCGGTCGGGAAATCACCCTTCTTGTAGCCGAGATATGCGAAGCAGTGCTGGAGATGGAGCGGCAGCGGATAGTAGACGCGCGTAGTAACGCCGCGCTCAGCCAGATACTTCTGAAGCTCGTCGCGCCGCTTGGCGCGCACGACGTACTGATGATAGACGTGGCGTCCGCCCGCGAGCTCGACCGGCGGCTTGATGAAGTCGAGCAGCCCCTTCTCGCCGAACAGCAGCATATAGCGGCCCGCGACGATGCGGCGCTCCTCGTTCCACCCCTCGAGATGACGCAGGCGTACGCGAAGTATCGCGGCCTGCAGCGCGTCGAGACGGCTGTTGATGCCTACCTCGTCGTGGAAATAGGTAGTCCCCGCGCCGTGGACGCGCAGGCGGCGTATCCTCTGAGCCAGCTCCTCGTCGTCGGCTATCGATACCATGCCGCCGTCACCGTAGCAGCCGAGATTCTTCGTCGGGAAGAAGGAGAAGCAGCCCATCCTGCCGACCGAACCGCTGCGCGCGACGCGTCCGTCTATCATGCGGTGCGCGCCTATAGCCTGCGCGCAGTCCTCTACGAGAGCGATATTGCGCGAAGCCAGCTCGTCCTTTATCTCCTCAAGCGGGCACATCTGCCCGAAGAGGTGGACCGGCAGCACCGCCTTCGTGCGCGGAGTTATCTTCGCGAGAATATCCTCGGACTTTATGTTGTAGGTAGCCGGATCCACGTCGGCAAAAACCGGCGTCGCGCCGCAGCGCGTGATGCAGCTCACAGTCGCGAAGAAGGTAAACGGGGTCGTTATGACCTCGTCGCCCGGCTTAAGGTCTAGCGCCATCATCGCCAGTACGAGCGAATCCGTACCGGAGGCGCAGCCGACTGTGTTCTTCACCTCAAGATAGGCGGCAAGCTCGCGCTCGAGCGCCTCGACCTCTGGGCCGAGAATGAAATGCTGAGTCTCGAGCACGCGAAGCACCGCGACGTTGATCTCCTCTTTCACGCGCGCGTAGTTTCTCGTAAGGTCGAACGAAGGTATATTCGTCATGTTAGGCATAGCTTTGGGCTCCCCTCTACTCCTTCGCCTTGGCGGCGGCCTCGGCGAACTTCGTGCGTATGCGGCGCAGATGCTCCTTCATAAGCTCCTGAGCGCCGATCCTGTCCCTCTGGGCGATCGCGCGGAGAATCGCGCGGTGCTCGCCGGAGGAATCGTTGTCAAACTCTACGAACTTGCTGTAAAAATAAATATAGACGTTGGTGCGCTGTATTATATTGTCCACATACTCGCTGAGGACGTAGTTCTTTCCCGCCTCCGAGATTACGCGGTGAAAAGCCGAATTAGCCGCGAGCGCCGCCTCGCGGTCTCCGCTCTCGAAAGCCGCGTCGCCCTCGCGCACGAGGCCGTCGAGCTTCTCGAGCATCCTCTTGTCCAGCCCGGCTCGGCACGCGAGCTCGACGCTCATATTCTCAAGATACTCGCGGACCGCATAGGCGTTTTCCATCTCGTGCGCAGTAGGCGAAGCCACGCGCGCGCCGCTGTTCGGCACAATCTTAACGAGCCCCTCGTTCGCGAGCCTGCGGAGCGCCTCGCGCACAGGCGTGCGGCTGACTCCCATCTCGTTCGCAATCTTCACCTCAAGAAGCCTCTGAGCAGGCTTCAGTTCGCGATTCAAAATTTTACCGCGAAGATCCATATATACGGAATCCGACGAGGTGTTGTACATCCGATGCTGCATTCTCAAAACATCCCCCTAAAGCTGACGCGCACGCCCGCGTGAGCGCGCGCTGTAGAACAAACACAACTAACAATCTTAGCATAAAAATCCGCTCGCGCAACAAAATAGGCCGTAAATCATGCGCCGAAAAGTTTTTTGACAGCCGCGCCGCAGGGCCGTAAAATATCGGCATGAACAAAAGACTTATCGTACTGCTGCTCTCAATATCAACGATCGTCGCATACGGCTACGCGCTCGGCGGACTCGGAAGCTACGCGATGGGCGTGCCGAAGCCCGTGCCGATCGCCGCGGGGCTGACCTCCGGCACGATCTTCGCAGCCGCCGCGCTGAAATTATGGAAAAGCTACCTCGACGAGCTGGAACGCGAACGCGCCGAACTAGAAACAAAACGCGCGAAAAATCCCGAAAATTCGGAGAAAGAGGCATAAGACCACATCGCGCCACAGCTTCGCCGAAATCCCGCGCGACGCGCGGCGCTTCCGCCGACACACCGCTGTCGCCCCCGCTCGGCGCCGGACGCCGCGGCTAGGCTCGCAACGCCTGAATTTACGCGGCGTCCGTGAATGCGGCAAACGCGCGCACAATTCAAGCCGCGAGCAAACTCCCTAGCGAAACAACCGGCGGACGCGGACTTTTCCCAAACGCAGGCGCCGTCGCTGAAGGCTTGGCCGGCTCCGGTGCCGCGTGAAAAACCATAAAATTTCGCTGTTCCGCCCTCCGAAATGAACGCGGCGTTATGAAGTGTATGGATTCGATTGATAATGCTATTGTATTCTGTCTCTCAAGTTAATCAGCAAAAAGTCGAAAGGACTCCCGGCGCAGGGAGGAGATTCTTGTAAATAATCAGAACTACCGGCTGAGCCGGTAGTTTGTCCCAGCCCTATAAGGGCATATTACCGACAGCTCTAAACGAGCTTGAAAATCCGCCAACCGCACCACTTTCCCGGGCGGCTCCTAAAGGAGCTTACCGGGAATCTTTTTTGCCTGCGTCCACCGGCTTACCCGTAAACGGGTCTATTGGCTCAAACAAACTCAGCAGGTCGGCTTGATAGCCCTCTTTCAGCTGATTCCTGATATATTCCGCTATTTTCTTCTGGCTGCGTCCTACTGTGTCTACGTAATATCCCCTACACCAGAAATGCCTGTTGCCGTATTTGTATTTCATGTGAGCAGATTTATCGAATATCATAAGAGAACTCTTGCCCTTCAGATACCCCATGATTTGCGATACGCTATTCTCGCAGAGAGTTCTTAAAATCTTTTCAATCTCAGTTTTCAACCTTCCGTAGATAATCTATCTTCTAAATTTCGGAACGAATACTATATGATATTTGCAATATAATATAAAGCGAGAGAATAAAGCGAGAGAGGGACGGCCTAAGGCCGTCCCTCTCTCATTCAACTAATTCCGGCGCCGTCCTACTCTCCCACGGATACCCTCCGCAGTACCATCG